>NZ_CP160453.1:7896173-8205790 GCF_040744945.1 Saccharothrix sp. HUAS TT1
GGGGGTGCGCCCCCGACCGGATCGGCACCTCCCCGAGCAGTGCACTTCTGATCAGGGCACCCTTTTGATCAGTGCCCCTTTGATCAGGGGTGCACGCCGGGACCGTGGTCGGGCTCGTCGAACGGCGCGATGGGGGTCGGGCTGAGCGACGCCTCGTCCTCGCCCTCCTCCAGCAGCGTGGCCGCCGGTCCGATCACCCGCGGGTCCGGCTCGCCGACCACCTCGGGGTCCTTGTCGGCGTAGTCGATCCGCGCCAGCACGCTCCGCATGGCCTCGATCCGGGCCCGCTTCTTGTCGTTGCTCTTCACCACGGTCCACGGCGCGGCCTCGGTGTCGGTGGCGCGGAACATGGCCACCTTCGCCTCGGTGTAGGCGTCCCACAGGTCCAGCGACTTGACGTCGTTGGAGCTGAGCTTCCACTGCCGCACGGGGTCGACCTGCCGGATCAGGAACCGCGTCCGCTGCTCCGCGCGCGACACCGAGAACCACAGCTTCACCAGCGTGATGCCGTCGTCCACCAGCATCTTCTCGAACGTCGGCGCCTGCCGCGTGAACCGCTGGTACTGCTCCTCGGTGCAGTAGCCCATCACCCGCTCGACGCCGGCGCGGTTGTACCAGGAGCGGTCGAACAGCACGACCTCACCGGCGGTCGGCAGGTGGTCGACGTAGCGCTGGAAGTACCACTCGCCCTGCTCCCGCTCGGTCGGCTTGCCCAGCGCCACCACCCGCGCGCCGCGGGGGTTCAGGTGCTCGGTGAACCGCTTGATCGTTCCGCCCTTGCCCGCCGCGTCACGCCCCTCGAAGACGATGACCAGCCGGCCGCCGGTGTCCTTGATCCAGTACTGCAGCTTCAGCAGCTCGATCTGCAGCAGCCGCTTGGACAGCTCGTACTCGTCGCGGCTCAACCGCTCCGGGTACGGGTAGTTCTCCCGCCAGGTGTCGATCGGCGTGCCGTCCGCGTGCCGCAGCACGGGGTCGTCCCCGTCCTCGTAGTCCACCACGAGGTCGTCCAACCTCAGGCCGGGGAACCGTTCGGAGATGTCCAGGGCGTTGTTCACCGGGTCGGCTTACCCCAGCCGTCACCAGGACAAACCGGGCACGGGCCGCACCCCTCGCGACAGCGGGCGCGGCCCGTGCGCCGGGTTACAGCAGCGACCCGATCTGCGCCGCGACCAGGTCGATCCGCACGCCCTGGTTCGGGCAGCCGCCGTAGTGGTGCAGCCCGATCACCTTGTTGGTGCGCCGGGACAGCACCGGCGAGCCGGACGAGCCGCCCTCGGTGTCGCACCGGTAGGCGATGTCGGACTGCGACGAGCTGCCGTTGACCCGGACGGCGGAGACGGCGCAGTAGCCGCCGCCGTTCTGGTCGTCGCGCAGGGAGAGCTTCTTGAGCTTGCCCGCCGGGTGGCCGATGACGTACATCTCCTCGCCGACGGCGGGCACCCGCGCGTCCAGCTCCAGGTAGCCGAACGACGCGAGCGAGGCGAAGTTGGTGACGCTGAACAGGGTGTAGTCCAACGGCGCGCTGGTGCGCAGCACCGACGACACCAGGACCTTGGTGACCGCGGCGCTGCTGGTGCCACCACAGGTCGGGCACTGGTAGTTGAACCACACCTCGATGCCGGAACCGCTGGTGAAGCAGTGGTTGTTGGTCAGCATCCGGTTGTTCGGGCCGACCCGCCAGGCCGTGCACAGCGAGCCGCCGTTGCGCAGCAGCTTGGCCACCGCGGGCGTCCGGCCGAACTCGGCCGGGTTGCTGCTCTGGTAGCAGACGGCGTCGCGGTAGTCGTTGGCGCCGCAGATGCTCTTGGGCGCCAGCTCCGCCGCCGCGGCCAGCTCGGCGTCGGTGTAGCCGCGGGTGATCCGGTCGAGCCGCACCCGGCTGGCCGGGTGCGCCGGTCCGCCGTCCCGGCCCCGCAGGGCGAGCACGGCCCGGTCGCCGGTGACGGACATGGCCCAGAAGCCGGTCGCGTCGACGGTCGCCGTGCCGGACGCGGTGACGTCGGCGGTGTAGCGGTAGGTCTCCGCGCCGGCCGGGTCGGAGACCGTGAGCACGTCGCCGCCGACCAGGCGCAGGCCGGTGAAGTGCGCCTTCAGGTACCACGAGCCGGGGCGCTCGACGGTGGTGGACGGGTTCCGGCCGCCGAGGACGGTCGACACGACCTCGTCCTCACCGACCTTCTGCGTCTGTTCGACCAGCTGTGGTGCGGCATTCGCGGTAGTGGGCACCCCTAACAGGGGTAGCGCGAGCACGGCCGCAGCGAGGAGTTGCAGGGTTCTCCGCACTGGTTCACCTCACGGTGTGAGCAGGGATGGTCACACCAGGTGATGCTGCTCCTCCGGCCGGAGGGTGTCAGCCCGCCGATCGTCGGTAGTGCCACCGAAGTCCACTGTGGACACGTGAACGCCCGGCGGGTCGGGGGACCCGCCGGGCGTCCGACGCGCTCTCAGGCTTCGCGCTGCTGGTCGATCGCGGCCGACTCAACCACCTCGTCGAACGACGAGTAGAGGCGGTCGGGGATCGAGTGCAACGCGTGCACGGTGTCCTCGTCCGCGTTGTTGCGCGACGCGTGGTCGACCAACTGCCCCTTGTCCGCCGGATAGCCGACGTCACCCAGCACGGTGCGCAACCTGCCCACGGTCGTCGTGTCGCTCATCGCTCTCCCTTCGCTCCCGCTCCGGGTACCCGGTGACGCCGAACCGACACGGGCGCCGGTCGAACGTCCACACCGGACAGCGGCGGACGGCCCCCGCTCACCGGCGGCTCCCGACGCGCGGCGGCGTGGCCCGCACCACCCAGCCGAGCAGCCGGTGGTCGCCCACCCCCACCGCCAGCGCGGTGGCGCGGTCGGTGAGCAGCCGGATCGCCACCCACGCCACGACCGCGCCGAGCAGCAGGCCCGCCAGCACGTCGTGCGGGTAGTGCGCCCCGACGAACACCCTGGAGAACGCCATCAGCACCGCCAGCACCACGGCCAACCCCCGCAGCTCACGCCACGCGAGCGCCAGCCCGACGGCCGCCGCGCCCGCGATCGCGGAGTGGTTGCTGGGGAACGACCAGTCGCCCACCTCGGGGCACACCGCCACGGTGAAGCCGACCGGCAGGCCGCGGCACGGCCGCTCCTCCTCCACCACCGCCTTCAGCGCCTCGCTCACCCCGTAGGCGAGCACGGTCACCACCGGCGCCAGCAGCGCCACCACCGTGGTGACCAGGTCGCCCCGCCCGCGCGCCCGCCACCACGCCACCGCCAGCAGCACCGCGAGTACCACCAGCCCCGCATCGGTGAACAGGGCGAACGACACCCGCAACCACTCGGGCGTCCCGCCCGCGAACTCCACCACCCCGTCGTACAGACCGTTCCCGGACCCGGTCTCTCCACCCACCCGTAACTGCATGGCCACCTTTCGCGCACACCAACTCCAAGTGACGAGGAAGTTAGCAGTGGGTGAAGGGCGGTGTGATCAGGCCGCCGAACGGGCCGCCGCCGCGACCACGTGCGGCGTGAGCGCGT
The DNA here is from genome assembly GCF_040744945.1 of Saccharothrix sp. HUAS TT1. Classification (NCBI taxonomy): domain Bacteria; kingdom Bacillati; phylum Actinomycetota; class Actinomycetes; order Pseudonocardiales; family Pseudonocardiaceae; genus Saccharothrix; species Saccharothrix camelliae. Next base: position 7,899,686 of record NZ_CP160453.1, read on the forward strand.
CGGCGATCAGCGCGTAGCCCGCGGGCGACGGGTGGAAGCGGTCCGCCGAGAACAGGGCCGGGTCGGCGGCGAACCGGTCGAACAGCTCGGCGCCGACGGCCGCGACGACCCCGCCCGCCCGCACCACGGCGTCGGCCTGCGCCCTGGCGTAGAGGCCGCTGGCCTGCGACACGAACGCCCGGTACGCGGGCGGCACGTGCGAGACGACGCCGAGGTCCGGCGCGGTGGCCACCACCACCTGGCCGCCCGCGCGGCGCAGGCCGGCCACCGCGTCGTGCAGCAGCCCCGCGCCCACCGCCGGCGGGGTGAACGAGGTCAGGTCGTTCGCCCCGATCACGATCAGCGCGAGGTCGACGCCCGTCGGCACGGCGGCGCGCACCTGGTCGGCGAGACCGGTGGAGCGCGCGCCGGACACCGCGTGCACCCCGAGGTCCACCCGGTGCCCCGCTGCCCGCAGTTCGGCGGCCAGCAGCGGGCCCAACGCCTGTTCGGCCCGCGCGCACCCCACACCGACCGCGAGCGAATCACCCAGGACGCGGAAGCGCAGTTGTTCAGTCATCACCCAGGGACAACGCCCGGCCGCGGTCCGGTGCTCCCGCCCGGAGCGTTCCGCCTACCACACCGACGCGGGCAGGCCGTCCGTTTCGCGAAGGTCGGGCCGGCCCCCGGGCGAACACGGCACGCTCGAAGAAGTCGTCCACCAGAGCATCCGTCATCATTTTTCTAGAAGGTCCGACGGGGAGAAGGGAAATAACGGCCGGTGGCGGTCGGCGCCGGTCGGACCGGACGCGCGTTCGCCTCCCGAGTGCACTTCCGCCGCTCGAGTTCCCGACGCGAAAGGTGATCACGATGGACAGAGCAGAGCTGCGAGTCGGACTCATCGGTTACGGCTTCATGGGCGTCGCGCACTCCCACGCGTGGCAGGTGGCCAACCAGACCTTCGACCTCCCGGTGCGGGTGCGCATGCTAGCGCTCTGCGGCCGGGACGAGGCGAACGTGGCCGCCGCCGCGCAGCGCCTCGGCTGGGAGGAGCACCTGACCGACTGGCGTGAGCTCATCGCGCGCGATGACATCGATGTCGTGGACGTGTGCACCCCCGGCGACAGCCACGCGGAGATCGTCACGGCCGCGCTGGCCGCCGGCAAGCACGTCCTGTGCGAGAAACCGCTGTCGAACACCGTGGCGGAGGCCGTGGAGATGGCGGGCGCCGCCGCCACCGCCAGGGAGTCCGGCGTCCGGTCGTTCTGCGGCTACAACTACCGCAGGCTGCCCGCCGTCGAGCAGATGCGCCGCCTGGTGGCGGACGGCAGGCTCGGCACGGTCCGGCACGTGCGCGCGGTGTACCTCCAGGACTTCTTCGCCGACGCCGAGTTCCCGCTGGTGTGGCGGCTGGAGCGGGACCGGGCCGGTTCCGGCGCGATCGGCAACATCGGCTCGCACATCATCGACCTGACCCAGTACGTGACCGGGCAGCAGGTCACCGGCGTGAGCGCGCTGACCGAGACCTTCGTCGAGCAGCGACCCCTGCTCGGCGGCGGTGACGACGGCGACGCGGCCGAGCCCGGGTACGGGCAGGTCACGGTGGACGACGCGGCCCTCTTCACCGCCCGGCTCGACGGTGGCGCGGTGGCGAGCTACGAGGCGACCTGGTTCGCCTCCGGTCACCGCAACACCCTGCGCGTCGAGGTCAACGGCTCGCTGGGCTCGGTCGCGTTCGACCTCGACCGCCTCAACGAGCTGGAGTTCTACGACGCCACCACGCCGCGCACCGAAGGGGGCTTCCGGCGGATCATGGTGACCGAGCCGAACCACCCGCACATGACCGGCCAGTGGCCGCCCGGCTGCGCCGTCGGCTTCGAGCACCCCTTCGTCCAGGAGGTCCGCGACTTCATCGTCGCGGTGGTCGCCGGCGAGGACCCGACCCCGTCCTTCGACGACGCGCTCCAGGTGCAGCTGGTGGTCGACGCCGTCGAGCGGTCGGCCCGCGCCGACTCCGCCTGGGTGAAGGTGGGACCCGCGTCACCTCCGGCATGATCGGCGACGGGACTGCCACCGAGGAGGAGTAGGAGAAAGATGTCCGACCCCGAGATCGCGACCCGCGAGGAATGGCTCGCCGCCCGCCTGGAACTCCTGGCCAAGGAGAAGGAGCTGACCAGGCAGCGGGACGAGGTCAACGCCGCCCGCCGCCGGTTGCCGATGGTGGAGATCACCAAGGAGTACGCCTTCGAGGGGCCGCGCGGCGGGGCGCGGCTGCTCGACCTCTTCGACGGCCGGAGCCAGCTGCTGGTCCACCACGTGATGTTCGGCCCCGACGACGACGCGGCGTGCGCGCGCTGCTCGTTCTGGGTCGACGGGGTCGGCGACCTCACCCACCTGCACGCCCGCGACACCACGCTGGTGGCCGTTTCCCGCGCGCCGCTGGAGAAGCTGGAGGGCTACCGGCGGCGGATGGGCTGGGAGGTGCCCTGGTACTCGTCGCACGGCAGCGACTTCAACTACGACTTCCACGTCAGCTTCGACGCGTCCATCGCACCGGTGGAGTGGAACTACAAGGGCTACGACGAACTGGTCCGGGAGAACCCGGGGTGGGAGGGCTGGCGCGGCGAGGAGCAGGGCGTCAGCGCGTTCCTGCGCCAGGGCGACCGCGTGTTCCACACCTACTCCTGCTACGGGCGCGGTGACGACCAGCTCAACACCACCTACAACTGGCTCGACCTCACCGCCCGCGGCAGGCAGGAGGGGTGGGAACGACCACCCGGCCGCGGCTCGGGCGAGATCATGAGCTGGTTGCGCCGCCACGACGAGTACGACCCGGACGTCATCGCGGGCGCCGGCGACCGGAGGTGATCCGCTCTCGCTGAACGCCCCCTCCACACCGGGGAGGTCGGACGGGCCGTCCGCCGCCGGGCGGCCCGCCGCTACCCCACGCCCCCGCTCGAACCGCCGACCCCTGAACGCAAGCGACCACATCCTCTCCCGTGAGTGCCCGCCCGGGACCACGCCGCCGAACGGCTGCCGCCCGGGAGTGCGCGTCGACGCGTCGACCGACCCCTCGACGAAATCGCGTCCACCCGCGCACCTCCTCCGACATCCACGAAGCCCCTGATGCCTGCCGTCACAAGTGAGTATGTAAGGCATCTCCCGTTCTAAACCTCTTCGAGCATGCTCATCGGAACTTTTTTCGGGGCGTTCCGCGCGCCGAAATGCATAGATCCCGGATGAAAACAACCGTGCCCGCACCCCCTGGGCACGGGGTCCCAGCCGACGTCGAATCCATGGAGCGCTTGATGAACAGCAGTGCTGCACCTTCGCGGGAAGAGCTCGTCGGTCGGGCGACGGAACTGGCTCCGTTGCTGGCCAAGGACGCGCTCTGGCAGGAGGAGAACCGCGTCCTGCACGACAACACGATCGAGGCCCTGACCGAGTCGGGGCTGCTGAAACTGACCCTCCCGGCGCGGTACGGCGGATACGAGTGCGACACCACCACGCTGGTGGACGTGCTCTCCGAGATCGCGCTCGGCGACGGCGCCGCGAGCTGGGTCGCCACGGTGTGGAACATCAGCACCTGGTTGACCGGGCTTTTCCCGGACCACGTCCAGGACCAGGTCCTGGGTTCGGGCGACGTCCGGATCTGCGGCACGTTCGCGCCGCACGGGGTCGGCGTGCCGACGGAGGGCGGCATCGTGCTCGACGGCCGGTGGAGCTTCAACACCGGCGCCCGGCAGAGCGACTGGAACGCGCACGCGGCGGTGCGCGTGGCCGACGGTCAGCAGCCGGAGCCGGTGCTGGTCCTGGTGCCCATGTCGGAGCTGGAGGTCGTGGACGACTGGCACTCGTCCGGCCTGCGCGGCACCGGCAGCGTCACCACCGTCGCGAGCAACGTGTTCGTGCCGGAGGAGCGCGTCCTGCCGATGATTCCGGTCATGCAGGACGGGCGGCACCGCTCGCAGCTCAACGCGGCGTCCAAGCTGTGGAACGTCCCGTTCCTCCCGTGGGCGTGCGCGGTGACGAGCTCGACCGCCTACGGCCTGGCGCGCGCGGCGAAGGCCGCGTTCATGGAGCGGCTCCCCACCAGGGCCATCACGTACACCGACTACGAGCACCAGGCGCACGCCCCGATCACCCACATCCGGTTCGCCGACGCCGAGGCGCGGATCGCCGAGTCCGGCTTCCACGTGCACCGCGTGGCGGGGCGGGTCGACACCAAGACCGGTGAGCCGTGGTCGGTGCACGACCGCGTCACCGCGCGCCTGGACCTGGGCGTCGGCGTGCAGCGGGCGAAGGAGGCCGTCGACATCCTCAACGACTCCAGCGGCGCGTCGTCGGTCCTGACGACCAGCCCGATCCAGCGCATCGCCCGGGACAGCCAGACGTCCAGCCTGCACGCGTTCGCGCACCCGGACACCAACCTGGAGCTCTACGGGCGGGTCGCCTGCGGCCTGGAGCCGAACACGCAGTTCCTCTGACCCGCACCACGTGGGCCCGACCGGGCGAACCCGGCCGGGCCCACCGCGCGGGCGGACCCGGTGAGCGCCCGACCGCCGGACGGGGTGCGCAGGATAGGCCGCGCCGCCGTGGCTTGAACGATTCCGTACGGAAGAGCGCATTCTTGGAGAACACTTCCACCGCCGGTGATCTTATGATTCCTGACGGGGGTCGACGAGGAGCCTGAAATGGATGGGCGAATACCCGCGCAGCGGTCCTGGTCCACTGAAGAAGTCACCGTTCCCGACATCCCTTCGAGACCCGGCGGTCCTCCCGTCCACGCGGGGGCAGCCGGCCCGCGGCCCGCCCGGCCACCGCTCTCCTCGGTGACGGTGGACATCGTCATCCCGGTCTTCAACGAGGAGCGGGCCCTGCCCGGGTGCGTCGCGGTGCTGCACGACTTCCTGACCGAGCGGCAGCCGTTCGACTGGACCATCACCATCGTGGACAACGCCAGCACCGATGACACCGGCGAGGTGGCGGCGCGGCTGGCCGGGCAGTGGCCGCGGGTGCGGGTGGTGCACCTGGACCGGCGCGGCAAGGGGAACGCGGTGCGCGCCGCGTGGTCGAGCAGCCAGGCGGTCGTGGTCGCCTACATGGACGTCGACCTGTCCACCGGGCTGGACGCGCTGATCCCGCTGGTGGCCTCGCTGGCGGCCGGCCACTCGGACATCGCGGTCGGCTCCCGGCTGGCGCCGGGCGCGCGCACGATCCGGGGCGCGAAGCGGGAACTGGTGTCCCGCGGCTACAACGCGCTCGTCAGGTTCACCCACGGGGTCGAGTTCCGGGACACGCAATGCGGTTTCAAGGCGGCCAGGGCCGAGGTGATCCGACCGCTGCTCGACAGGGTCGAGGACGACACCTGGTTCTTCGACACCGAACTGCTCCTGCTGGCCGAGCACAACGGCCTGCGGGTGCTGGAGGTCCCAGTGGATTGGACGGAAGACGTGGACAGTCGGGTCAAGGTCACCGGCGTGGCGGCGACGAACGTGCGCGGCCTGGTGCGGCTGGCCCGGGCCAAGCTGTCGGGCGCGGCGGACGTGGCGGGCTTGCCCGCGCGCCCCGATCCCCAGCCGATCCACCCCGACGCGGTCTTACCCGGGCGCGAGGCGTCGCTGCTGCGGCCGTTGGTGTCGTTCGCCCTGATCGGGCTGGCGGCCACGCTGCTGACGCTCGCGCTGTACACCGCCTTCCGGACGTGGTGGCCGCCCCTGGTCGCCAACCTGGTCGCGGTGACCCTGAGCACGCTGTTCAACACCGAGGCCAACCGCCGGGCCACCTTCCGCGGCCGGTCCAGGTCCGTCGCGCTGGTCCACGTCCAGTCCTTCGTGGTGTTCGGCCTGTACGTCGGGTTCACCTCCGGGGCGCTGCTCGTGCTGGAGGTCGTCACCGACCACCCGCCCAGGTGGGTCGAGCTCGTGGTGCTGCTGGCCTCGTCGGCCATCGGCACGCTCGGGCGGTTCATCCTGCTGAGCACCTGGGTCTTCCGCTCCCCGGCCAAGTCGACACCGCACCCTGCGCAGAAGTGAGGATTCGCTGAGATGACCGCGACAGCCGCACCAGGACGTCCCACGACGTCACCGACCCGGCCCACGAGGGGAGCGGTGATCGCCGCGCTCTCGCTCGCGGCGGCCGTGACGGCGCTCATCGTCGCCGGCCTCACGCAGGGCGACTCGATCCCGATGCTCGAACGGGACTTCAAGGTCTACGACGTCAGCGGCAACGCGGTGCTGAACGGCATCTCGCCGTTCGACGTCGCGACCGACGACGACCTGCTGTTCATCTACTCCCCCTTCGCCGCGCTGCTGTTCGTCGTGGTGGCGGTGCTGAACATCCACGTCGCCTTCACGATCTGGACGTTCGCGTCCGTGCTCGCGCTGGCGGTCTCGATCTGGCTGGTCATCGGGCTGATGAGCCCGGAGTCGCGGGAGCGGCGCGGCAAGTACGCGGTCGTGGGCGCGGCGGCGGCGCTGTTCACCGCGCCGGTGTGGGTGATGATCGGCAACGGTCAGATCAACATCCTGCTGATGCTGCTGGTGCTCCTCGACGTGGCCCGCCGGCCGGGGCGCTTCCAGGGCATCGCGGTCGGCATCGCGGCGGGCATCAAGCTGACCCCGCTCGTCTTCGTCGTCTACTTCCTGTTCACCGGCCGGGTCCGCGCCGCGGTGGTGTCCGGGGTGACCTTCGCGGCGACCGTGCTGATCGGCTTCCTCGTGCTGCCGAGCGCGTCCCTGCACTGGCTCGGCGGTGTCATGACCGACACCACCCGGATGATGCCGCCCGACCACGGGCCGTGGAACGAGTCGATCCGCGGCATGCTCGGGCAGCTGCCGGGCGTGCTGCACGCGCCGTGGTTCGCGCTGGCGGTGGCCGTCGTGGTCGGCTTCGCCGGGCTGGCGCTCTCGGTGCGCGCCAGCCGGAAGGGCTGGGAGGCGGCCGGGGTCATCGCCATCGCGGTGACCAGCCTGCTGGTCTCCCCCATCTCCTGGCCGCACCACTGGGTGTGGCTGATCCCCGGCGTCGCGGTCTGGCTGTGGTGGGCGCGGTTGCGGCAGAACACCGGGCACGCGGTGGGCGCGGTGGTGGCGTGGGTGCTGCTGGTCGCCTCGGCGGTGATCATGCTGCTGGACGACTCACCCGTCGCGGACGTGCAGGTCGGCGTGTTCAACCTGTCCGACGGCGGTCTGCTGCTGCTCAACAGCCTGCCGGTGATCGCGGGCCTGGGCTACCTGGTCGTGCTCGGCGTCGCGCTGCGGCGCGCCGAGCACCGGCCCGCCCCGGCGCCGCTGGTGTCGGTCAAGTGACGGCCGGCGCTGGTCGGCACAGCGGAACGAGGGGGTCGGCGTGAAGAAGCTCCGCACACTGCTCTTGGTCGTCGGTCTGCTGTTCGCGCTCACGGCGGGCGCGCAGAAACCGGCGGGCGACCCGGCGTTGGCCGGGCTCGGCCGGGGGTTCGTCTCCGGCACCGCGCACGTGAACGGCACGACGCTGCACTACGTCCGGGGCGGGCGCGGTCCCGCGATCGTCCTGCTGCACGGCTACCCGCAGGACTGGACCGAGTACCGCGACATCATGCCCGCGCTGGCCAAGCGGTTCACCGTCGTCGCGCCGGACCTGCGCGGCGTCGGCCGGTCGGCCGCGCCCCTGGACGGCTACGACGCGCCGAACCTGGCCGAGGACGTGCGCCAGCTGGCCCAGCGGCTGAACCTGGGGAAGGTGTACGTAGTCGGGCACGACGTCGGCGGGATGGTGGCCTACGCGTACGCGCGGCTCAACCCGAGGACGACGCGCGGCGCGATGGTCCTCGACGTGCCGCTGCCCGGCATCGACCCGTGGGACGAGACCACGGGCCGGATGTGGCACATCGGCTTCCACCAGGTGCCGGGGCTGCCCGAGGCGCTGATCGCGGACCGGCAGGCGGTCTACTTCCGCTACACCTCGTTCAGCGACACCGAGACGTTCAGCGACGCCGACGTGGACCGCTACGCGGCGGCCTACGCCAAGCCGGACCAGCTGCGCGCCGGGTTCGAGTTCTACCGGGCCTTCCCGGAGAACGGCGAGTTCAACGCGGCGCAGCGGGGTCGCTCCGACGTGCCGCTGGTGTGGGCGGCCGGCGGTCGTTCGCCGTTCGCGGACCTCGGGCCGGAGATGGCGGAATCGCTGCGGGCTCAGGGTTCCACCGACGTGACGACCGCGGTGGTGCCGGACAGCGACCACTTCGTGGTGAACGCCCAGCCGGAGTTCGTCACCAGGATGATCGAGCGGCACGCGTCCTGACCGGCGGGCGGGGCGGTCCACCGCGGACCGCCCCGCCCGGCGGGATCAGTCGTAGAGGCGGATGTCGGCGATGCTCCACCAGCTGCCGGCCGCACCGGTCGACGTGATCCGCAGGTGCCGCGCGCTCGTGCGGCGCACATCGACCTGCGTGAGCTGGCCGACGCCCGTGCCGGTGGCCACCGTCCGCCACCCGGCCCCGTCGTCGCTGACCGACAGCTGCCAGCCGCGGGCGTAGTCGCCGAGGTTGCCGCCGCTGTCCACGGCGACGCGGCGGAAGTGCTTCCGCGCGCCCAGGTCCACCTGGAGGTGCTGGCCGGCGGCCTGGGCCTGGCCGCTGCTCCACCGGGTCGAGGCGTCGTCGTCCACCGCGAGCGCCGCGCCCTCGCCGGTCGGCGAAGCGGTCGCGGTCGCGCCCTCGATCGGCACGAAGTCGAGCTCGTCGCCGAACGCGCGGCTCGCCGGCCAGGTGAACGTCGCCAGCGCGCCACCGGGCAGGGTGTGCTCGAACGTGCGCTCGCCGACGTTCACCGCGAACGTGCGCGGCTCGTCGTTCTCGTTGTGCACGACCAGCGCCGTGGAGCCGTCGGGGTTGCGGAAGGCCACGTCCATGACCTGGCCGTTCCACCCGGTGGTGCCGAACGACGTGCTGGCGATCCGCCTCGCGCCCGGTTTCACGAACTTCGACAGGTGGCCGATCGTGTAGTACTCGGCGTCGGTGGTGACCGAGCCGTCGGGTCCGACGGTGACCAGCCCGGTGCACGTGGCGCAGCCCCCGTTGTGCGGGCCGCCGGTGCTGTCCAGGGCGATGTTCCAGTTGACCGCGCTGCGCGCCCAGTTGCGGGTGGCGCCCAGCACGACGTTGCGGGCGTGCCAGGTCAGGGTGTCGCGGAAGACCTTGGCCGGCGGGTCCTGCGCGCCCTTCGAGCCGGAGCACTCGGTGAACCAGATCCCCTTGGCGGGGAACGCCTCCCGCAGCGCGGTCTGGGCGCTCGGGTCGCCGTAGTAGCAGTGGAACGCGGTGCCCGCGACCCAGCGCGCCGCCCGGCTGCGCAGGACCTGGTACGGGTAGTCGGTCTCGGGCTCCGAGCCGGGCGGCGTGTTCGCGGCGTCGTTCGGGTGGGTGGCCCAGTTGTGGTCGTAGGCGAGGATCTTGGTGCGCGGGCTGGCCTGCCGCAGCTTCGGCCCCAGCGCCTCGATCACCGCGAGCTGCTGCGCCACCGGCATGTCGGTGCCGGGGTAGGCGTCGGGCGTGCGGTTCTGCGGCTCGTTCTGCACGGACAGGAAGTCGATCGGCACGCCGGCGGCCGTGTACGCCTGGACGAACTTCACCAGGTACCGCGCGTAGGCGTCGTAGACCGCCGGGTCGTCCTTGAGCCGGCCGCCGACGAGCGAGTCGGTCGTCTTCATCCACGCGGGCGGGCTCCACGGGGTGGCCATCACCTTCAGCGCCGGGTTGAGGCGCTTGGCCTCGCGCAGCAGCGGCAGGATCACCGCCCGGTCGTGGTCGATGCTGAAGTGGCGCAGGGAGAAGTCCGTCCGGCCGGGCGGCACGTCGTCGTAGGTGTAGTGCTCGGCCTCGGCGGTGAAGTCCGACGACCCGACCGGCTGGCGCAGGAAGCTGACACCGATCCCGCGCACGGGGTCGAACAGCTCGCGCATCGTCTCCGCGCGCACCTCCGGCGCGAGGCCGTGCAGCACGGCGGCCGACGAGTCGGTGATCGACGCGCCGAAGCCGTCCACGGTCTGGTAGGTCCGGTCGGGGTCCACCACGATCGTCGGGTGCGTCGACGGCGCGTCGCCGAACGCGACGCGCGGCCGTTCGGCCAGCAGTTCGGTCCGGTCGGCGGTGGTCACCCACACCCGCGCCGACGGCACGTCTCGCGGTGGTCCGGACGCCTGGGCCGTGGGAACGGTCACCAAGCCGAGGACCAGGGCCGCCGCCGCAGCACTGCGAACAGTCGTTCTCATCGTCGTCCTTAAGGAGCCGCACCGTTGTAACAAGGCTGGATCACTCTGGAACAAGAGCTTGCAGGATGAAACACGCACCACGCAGTCGACGTCAACCCTCGGCAGCCCGATCGCTATAGTGACCGCGTGCAACGAGGAGCCCGTCACCTGCGGCAACGCCATGCCGGATAGCCGGCGCGTCACCGTCCGTGACATCGCCGCGGAGGTGGGCGTCTCGATCGCCACCGTCTCCCGCGTGCTCAACGACCACGCCAACGTCGCACCCCGGACCCGCGACCTGGTGCTGCGAGCCGTGGAGCGCGGCAAGCTGCGCGGTCCCCGGACCGTCTACGTGCGCTGCCCGTACGTGCTCACCGACTACTTCGGCCTGATCGTCTCCTCGATCGCCGAGACGCTGAAGCTGCACGGCGTGCGCCTGCTGCTGGACGCGGGCGAGTCCTCGCAGCACGCCGACGCGCTCGCCGCGCTGCCCGACGAGCCCGGCGTGGACGCCGCGATCCTCATCCTGCCGCCCGAGGACGGCGACCGGCTCGTCGCGCTGTCCCGCTCCGGCCTGCCGTTCGTGGTGGTCGACCCGCGCACGCCGCCACCGCCGGACGTCGCCGCCGTGTCGGCCGCGCACTTCGCCGGCGCCCGCGCGCTGACCGCCCACCTGGTCGAACTCGGCCACCGCGACATCGGCGTCATCGCCGGTCCCGCCGAGTGGCTGGCCGGCGACGCCCGCCTGGCCGGCCACCGCGCGGCGCTCTCCCAGGCGGGCGTGCTGCCGGTGCCGCACCACCTCCGGCACATCGAGCCCACCACCCGGGCGGGCCACCTGGCGGCCGGCGAACTGCTCGACCACCCGCACCGGCCCACCGCGATCGTCTGCTTCAACGACAAGCTGGCCGTGGGGGCGCTGCAGGCCGCGCGCGAGCGCGGGCTGCGCGTCCCCGACGACCTGTCCGTCGCCGGGTTCGACGACATAGACCTCAGCCGGGCCACCGAGCCGCGGCTGACCACCGTGCGGCAGCCGTTGCAGGAGATGGGGCGCATCGCCGTCACCCAGCTCATGCGCGTGCTCGACGGCCACGAGCCCGAGGCGCTGCACATCGAGCTCGCCACCACGCTCGTCGTCCGCCAGTCCACCGGCCCGCTGCGCGCCTAGAAGCGGTCGACGTGCTCCGCGACCCAGTCGGCGAACGTCCGAGCGGGGCGGCCGAGGACCCGCGCGACCGTGTCGTCCACCTCCACGGCCTCCGGTGGCGGCGAGGCGTGCCAGCCGACGACGTACTCCGCGTCGGCGAGGGAGATCCCCTTGGCCAGCAGCCGTTCGACGGCCTGCTCGCGCGTGATCCGGACGAACGCGAGGTCGCGGCCCAACGCCCCGGCGAGGATCGCGAGCCGTTCGCGCGGGGTCAGCGACTGCGGGCCCGTCAGGTTGTGGGCACGACCCTCGTGGCCGTCCTCCAGCAGCGCGGTCACGGCGACGGCGGCGATGTCGGCCTCGTGCACCAGCGCGCTGGGCAGGTCGAAGGGCTCGCGCACCACCCCCTCCGCGCGGATGGAACCGGTCCACGTCAACGTGTTGGACATGAACTCCTGCGCCTCCAGGCGCGTCCACCCCACCCCGGAGTCGGCCACGGCCCGCTCGGTCGGCCCGACGTAGCCGCCCCACAGCACCGTCATCCGCCGCACGCCCGCGTCGACCGCGCGCCGGACCAGCTCGGGGCCGACCTCGGTCAGCCCCGCGGTCACCGTGATGTGCAGGTGGGTGACGCCGTCGAGGGCGTCGGTCAACGCCTCGGGCGCGGTGTGCGTGCCGCGCACCACGTCCACGTCGGACGGCAGAAGCCGCCGTGCCGCGTCCGGGTCGCGGGTCAGCGCCCGGACCCGCTGCCCGCGCCGCGCCAGTTCGGCCACGACGTGCCGGCCGGTGTTCCCGGTCGCGCCCGTCACCAGGATGGTCATCGGTGATCCCCCTTCGTCGTCACCGACGTTAAGAGCTCCACCGAACTGGAGGTCAACTGCCGCGCTCGGGCGCCGGGAGGGAACGCGGCGCCCCTCCCGGCGCCCGGGCGTCAGCCGACGATCTTGTAAGCGCGGATCACGGTGTGCTCGAACGTGTTGCCGTCGCTGTCGGACCCGGAGGCGCGCAGCGAGGCGTACCCCGCCTCGGCCGGGTTCCACACGTGTGCGGCGTCACCGACGACCGGCGCCCGCCTCCAGGTCTTGCCGTCGTCGAACGACACGTCGACCCGGACCGCGCGCACCTCGCCGTTGTCCGCGCCGTCCTGCTGCTCCACGGTCAGCGGCAACCGCAGCGGGCGCCCGGCGGGCGTGCCCCCGGTGTCGTCCAACAGCGGGGTGAACCGCACCACCGACATCGGCAACCGGCGGCCGGGGCCGTCGGGCGAGACGTCGGCGCGGAACGTCCACGCGCCGCTGATCCGCGTGCTCAGCTCGGCGGCGGCCGGGTCGCGGACCATCTCGTGCTCCACCCGGTAATCCGCCTCGCCCTCGGGCAGGCTGAACTCGGCCCACTGGTCGCGGGCCAGGCCGACCAGCCGGCCGTCGCGGTGCACGGCGGTGCGCGCCGACTCGTAGCTACCCCGGCCCAGGTTGCCGTCGCGGTCGTTGATCAGCGGCACCTGCGCCGTGAGGCGGTCCCCGTTCAGGCCGAGGTAGGTGGCCGAGAGCCCGGACAGGCCCGGCCCGAGCACCGGGTACGCGAACCGCTCCGCGTACCGCTCGCCGAGCCGGTACGAGCGGTTGAACGAGGAGTAGTCGGCCTCGGTCCGGTACTGCGGCGACAGCCGCTGGTAGCCCCAGCTCCAGGTCAGCCGGTCGGCCGTGACCAGGTCGACCGCCGTGCCGCCCGCGGGCACCGGCAGCAGCACCGACCAGCCGCCCGTGCCGTCCGGCGGGCTGGCGTTGCCGCTGTGCAGGTGCTGCCGGTCGGGCGGGCCGGGCGCGAACGCGGTCCGCACCTCGACCAGCTCCTCCCTGGTCGGCGCGCGGGTGAACCCGGTCGGCACCGGCCCCCGGTCGAACCAGCGGAACCGGTGGTGCACCGGGCTGCCGTCGACCGGCGGGCTCTGGTACTGGGCGCCGATCGACCAGCCCAGCTCGTCCTCCGGCAGGTCCGGTCCGACCTGGCCGACCGACATCTCGCCGAAGCCGCCGATGAACGCGGTGTTGAGCACGACGCGCCTGCCGTTCAACACCCGGGAGACGTTGATGTCGCCGATCATCGCCGTGGCGGTGGGGTCCGGCGGGGTGATGCCGATCGGCGCGGCCGCGCGGGCGTCGACCTCGAACCGGGTGTGGTCGGCGTCGACGGTCAGGCTCGGCCTGGCCAGCACCGCCGCCTTCGCGCCCGTGCGGATGAAGACCCGCGTCAGGTACTCGCCCTTGGGCACGCGCGTGGAGACGACGCCGTCCGGACCCCACAGGGTCGTGTAGACGTCGTTGGTCATGCCGACGAGCACGGTCGAGTGGTCGAACGCGGTGTTGCCGTCCGCGTCGACGTGCTTGATCTGCACGTCGTAGCTCTCCACCTCGCGGGCCAGGCTGACCGGCGTGCGGGTGGGCCCGCCGACCAGGACGCCGGAGTAGACGCCGTCGAGCGCGCCGACCCTGGTGTCCGCGGTGACCGCGACGGCGGTCGTGCCGCCGGCGGGCACGGTGACCCGCGACGGCGTGACGGTGAGCAGGCCCGCGGGTGCGGCCCGGCCGTCGGGGCCGCGCAGCTCCGGCGCGAGGTCGAAGGTGACGGGCTCCGCGCCGCTGTTGCGGTAGGTGACGGTCCTGGTCACCGGCGCGTCGTCGTGGTGCGGCCACAGCTGCTCCTCGAACGCGACGCTCACCGGCTCGGCGCCGACGGTCGCGGTGAGCGCGCGGGCCACGTCCACCCGGCCGGTGCCCTGCTCGAACACGGTCAGCGCCGGGTTGGGCTTCGCCGAGGCCATCAGGGCGGCCTTGAGCTGCGCCCCGGTCCAGTCGGGGTGCTGCTGGGCGAGCAGGGCGGCGGCGCCCGCGACGTGCGGGGTGGCCATCGACGTGCCGGACAGGGCCAGGTGCCGCCTGCCGACCGGGGTGCCGATGCTCGCCCGGTCCGCCCGCGCCGCGACGATGTTCAGGCCGGGCGCGGTGATGTCCGGCTTGACCGCGCCGTCGCCGTTGCGCGGGCCGCGGCTGGAGAAGTGGGCCAGGTCGTCGTCGTGCCGGACCGCGCCGACGGTGAGCGCGGCGTCCGCGCTGCCGGGCGAGTCGATGCTCTTCGCCCGCCCGGAGTTGCCCGCCGCGACGACGAACAGCGTGCCGGTCGTCGCCGACAGGGTGTTGATCGCCTCTTCGAGCGGGTCGACCCCCGGCGCGTCGTAGCCGCCGAGGCTGAGGTTCACGATGTCCGCGCGCTCGTCGACGGCCCACTGCAGGCCCGCCAGCACCCAGGACTCGGGGCAGCCGCCGTTCAGGCAGACCTTGCCGTCGAGGATGCGGGCGTCCGGCGCGACACCGCGGTACTTGGCGTCCCGGCTCGCGATCGTGGCCGCGACGTGCGTGCCGTGCCCGTCCAGGTCGGCGCTGTCGGGGTTGTCGGTGAAGTTGCGCTGGGCGACCTCGCGGCCCCTCAGGTCGGGGTGGTCCCCGTCCACGCCGCCGTCGAGCACGGCGACCCGCACACCGCGGCCGGTCAGCCCGGCCTGCCACGCGGTGGGCGCGCCGATCTGGGCGGTGGAGCGGTCGAGGGAGGGGCGGAGCAGGCCGTCCAGCCAGACCTTGGTCACGCCGGGGTCGGCGAGCAGGTCGCGGAACGTCGTGCCGGCGTCGGCCTTCGGCGCGTGGGTGGCCGTCGCGCCGGGCAGCGCCTGCGCGGCCACCAGGCCGGTGGTCGGCTCGCCGGTGACGATGAGCGGCACGTGGTCGGTGCGCGCGTCGTCGTAACCGGCCTCGATCAGCCCGGTGACGTCGAACAGGCGCGGGTCGAGCTTGCCCGCGGCGATGCCCCTGACCGCGTCGTCGGGCACGACGTGCAGCCGCCCGTCCCGGTGCGCCGAGTGGAAGGTCATGCCGTCACGGCCGGGCCCGGCCCGCAGCGCCCCGACCGCCTCGCCGGTCACCACGACCCGGTCACCGGTGATCAGCGTGACGGTCCTCGGCTGCGCCGACTGGGCGCCTGCCGCTCCCGCTTCGGCTCCCCCGCCGGCCGCGGCTGGTCGCCCCGCTCCCGCTGCCGCCTCCGGTTCGGCTCCCCCGCCGACCGAGGCCGGTCGCCCCGATCCCGCCGCCGCTCCCGGATCGGCGGCGGCCACCCCCGTGGCCGTGGCCGTCGCGGTCACGAGCCCGGCCGCCAGGACGACGGCGGCCAAGCCCCTACCGCGCTTTCGTGGTCTGAACACAGGTACCTCCTGGGTGAGTGCGCGTCGATCGCGCAGTCAGGAGGCACCGCAGACCCGCGGTGGCGGTGGACCGGAAGTGACGACGCCCCCCGACCAATCCGACGCTAGCCACCCGGCAGGGTGAGGTCAGCGTCCCTTGGAGGGAGGTTCGACCACCCGAAAGCACCAGGGGTGATCGGTGGAGCGGGTGCAGTCGTGGTCAGCCGGGTGCGCCGACCTGGGAGCGCTACCGAGCCCGCTGCCGCGGGATGCGCGCCCCGGCGGCCTCGGCCGCGAGCGCCGCCTCGGTCAGCGTCGGGTGGACCGACAGCACCCGGTCGACCCCGGTCACCTGCAACGGCCGCAGCACGCGGTGGCTGTCCGCCACGACGGCGAAGGAGGAGCCCACCCGCTCGGCCCGCGCGTGCGCCTCGACCAGCGCGGCGATGCCCGCCGCGCCGAGGAACGTGACCCCGGTCAGGTCCAGCACCAGCGCCGACGGCGCGCTGTCGAGCCGGGCCGCCAGCCGGTCGCGCAACGACGACACCGTGCCGCTGTCGATGGGTCCGGCGGCGGAGCAGAACTCCACGTCCTCTTCGGCGAGGCGGGCGCGGGCGGTTCCGGCGCCGCTGAGCTGATCCAGCATGAGTGCGCTCCTCGGGTGCTCCTGGAAGAGACCGTCAGCAGGCCGACTTCTTAACCCGTTCGGCTCACGTGACGTCGGCCAGATGGGTCATGCTTCGAGGAGCACGTTACGGCGAGTCCGACGAACGCCACAAGCCCTCAGTCGCGTCACCTTCGAGTGAGCTGTGACGCGCCCAAACTCATCCATTAGCGGCGCCCGGTGGCTCGTTGATCGACTCACCGGCGCACGAGCCCGGCGCCGCCCTGCCGAGCACCGGGCCCGACGACCGTCCACATCGGACCGGAATCGCATCCCGACGCGCCGGCGGGCAGCCGAGGTGCCATCCGCCGAAGTTCACCCGATCGAGAGTCGGGAGGAGGACTAGGGTCCTGGCATCGTGACCGCATTCACCGGAACGGGGTCGGGTCGGGCGCCCGGCACGTTGATCCGGGCCGATCCGCTCGCCGCCCGGTTCCGGCCGGAGGGCGCCGCGGCGTCGTACCGGGTCTTCTACCAGGGCGTGGGGCACGACGGGCGCGGGCGGTTGGTCAGCGGGTCGGTCTTCGTCCCCGACGGCGAGCCGCCCGGCGGCGGGTGGCCGGTGATCAGCTACGCCCACGGCACCACGGGGTTGTCCGACCGCTCGGCGCCGTCGCGGACCGGGCTCCTGCGGCTGGAGCGGGTGCACATCGCGGGGTGGTTGGCGGCCGGGTACGCGGTGGCGGCGACGGACTACGAGGGGTTGGCCACGCCGGGGCCGCACCCGTACTTCAACGGCGAGGCCGTGGCGGACGACGTGGTCGACATCGTCCGGGCGGCGCGGCAGCTGGGGCGCCCGGTGAGCGACCGCTGGCTCGTCGCGGGCTTCTCGCAGGGCGGCCACGCCGCGTTGTTCACCGCCCTGATCGCGACGACCTACGCGCCCGAACTGGACTTCCTGGGCACGATCGCGCTGGCGCCGCCGGTCCACCTCGTCCGCGTCATCGCCACCCGCACCAGCGACGGCTCGGCGGCCGTCTGCCCGTTCGTGCCGATCGTCCTGGCGGGCATGCGCACCCGCTACCCGGACTTCTCCCACGCCTTCCTCACCGACCGCGGCACGGCGCTGGTGGACCTCGCCGAACGGGTGCCGCTGGTCGAGGTGTTCCGCGCCGCCAGGGACGCCACCAACCACGAGACCGGCATGACCGACCTGACCCGGCACCGGCACGTGGAGCGGGTGCTGGACGAGTGCCGCGTCCCGGTCGCCCGCCTGGACCGCCCGGTCTTCCTGGCCGCCGCGGGCGACGACGAGGTCGTGCCGCCGGACGTCGTCCACGACTTCGCCGACGACCTCGCCGCCGCGGGCACCGCGGTCCGCCTCACGACGTACCCGGGCGCGAACCACGGCACGATCCTCACCGCGTCCCACGCCGACGCGGCGGCCTGGGCGGCGGGGGTCACCGGGCACTCGCACACCCCGGCCGCCCCGGCGCCGCGCTTCGACCTGCTCGACGCGACCGGCGACGGCTACCTGTGCCGCGACGACCACGAGGTCTTCGCGCTGCGCCTGGTCCAGTCGTTCGGCCACCCGCCGCGCTCGGCCGCGGCGATGGCGGTCCGCTCCCGCTACCGCGCCCTGTGGCGGGCGCTGGCCGCCGAGTCGGACACCGACGACGACGGTCGCGTGAGCAAGGCCGAGTTCCTGGCCTGGGCCGGCCGCGCCACGCACACCGCCTTCGACCGGACCCTCCGCCCGCTGGCGACGGCCGTGCTGGCGCTGGTGGACGCCGACCGCACGGGTGTGGTCGGGCGCGACGGGTTCCTGGCCCTGATGACCCGCTGCGGCCGATCCGAGGCCGAGGCGCGCGACCTCTTCGAGGGCCTGGACGCCGACCACCGCGGCGCCGTCGAGACGGCCGAGGTGGTCGACGCCATCAGGGACTTCTGCCTGGACCCGGACCCGGGCAAACCCGGCCACTGGCTCTTCGGCCGGTTCTGACCGAAGAGCCGAGCGGATCAGCGGGTCAGCGCGTCGTGCAGAGCGTGCCGTTCAACGAGTACTTCAACGGCCGCACGTTCGGCCCCTGGTAGTTGCCGACGAACCCGGCCGTGGTGGACGCGCCCGGTTCGAGGGTGGCGGTGTTGGAGACGGACACCTGGTGGCCGGTCTGCGTCCAGGTCGCGTTCCAGCCGCTGCCCACCTGCTGCCAGGTGGTCGGCCAGGTGTAGGTGAGCGTCCACCCGTTGATCGGCGTCGTCCCGGTGTTGGCGATCTCCAGGTCGGCGACGAAGCCGTTGCCCCAGTTGCTCGCCTCCCGGTACGTGACCGCGCACCGCGAGGTGGCGGGCGTGCCGGTGGCGAAGGTCAGCGGCGGTGAGGACCACGACGTCCGGCCCGCGTTGTCCCGCGCGACCAGGTTGACCGTGTACTCCGTGCCGGGCATCAGGTTGGCCGCGGTGAACGTGGCGCCGATCGTCTCGCCCCACTGCTGCGTGCCGGCGCCGTCGACCCGGTGCACCTCGTACTTCACGCCGGCGGGCGGCGCGGGCCAGGAGAGGGTGGCCGTGCGGTCGGTGACCTGGCTCAGGACCGGACGCGCGGGCGCGGCCGGGAGGCTCGCCTGGGCAGTGGGCTCGAGCACGAGGGTGGTGATCGAGTACGGCGGCAGCGTGGCCGTGGACGACGAGCCGGTGGTGGTCGTGATGCCGGTGTCGCCGTTGCCGTACGTCAGCACGGTCGCGCCGGCCTGGGCCGCGTAGCCCGCGAACCGCAGGCCGACGGTCTTGGCGACCGCCGGGTCCTGGTTGATCAGCATGACCGCCAGGCCGCCGTCCGGCCGCCGGGCCGCGTGGCTGCGCACCAGCGGGTCGCTGGACGCGGCCGTGACGAGCTGGTCGCCCGGGCGCGCGAAGCGGGACGTCATCGCGATCGCGTGGTACGGCGCGAACGGGGTGTTCAGCGCGGGCTGGCAGGTGACGCCGTCGGCGGTGCAGTTGCTGCTGGAGAGCAGGCCGAAGTCGTCGTAGTCGGGGTGGCCCGCGATCTCCCGCACCTGCCCCAGGCCGTTGTGGACGTTCCACCAGTCCACGGTGAACACGCCCTGGCCGATCATCGTCGCGTACGCGTCCGCGGCGAACAGCGCGCCCGGCTGGGTGTTGCGGCCGTACGAGGTGTTGACCTCGGTCAGCGCGATGTCCAGCTCCTTGCCCGCCAGCCGGCGGGACTGCTCGCGCACCAGGGCGATCTGGTCGACCACCCGGTCGGTCTTGGTGAGCACCTGCGCGGCGGTGTCGCCGCTCGGGTACCAGTGGATGATGCCGAAGTCGACCACCGGGCCCGCGATCGACAGCACGACGTCGTTCCACGAACCGGTGTCACCCGATGCTGTGATGCCGTCCGGCCACTCACCCGGCGTGGTCAGCACCGCGCCGATCTTGATGCTCGGGTCGACCGCCTTCATGGCCGTGGCGTAGTCGCGGACCAGGGTGGCGTAGTAGGCCGGGCTCTTGTCCGGGTGCTCGTCGGCCTCCCAGCCCGAGCCGTAGTGCCCGTTGCCGTAGTTCTCGTTGCCGATCTCCCAGTACTTGACGCCGTAGCCCTTCTCGACGTTGGCGTAGCGCACCCAGGCGGCGGCCTCCTCGGCCGTGCCGGTGCCGTAGTTGGCGGTGACGACCGCCTGCCCACCCGCCCGCCGCACGCCGCTCATGAACGTGTCGAAGTCGGTGTTGGGCGCCACGTACCCGCCGGGGGCGGTGTGGTCCTCCCAGTGGTAGATGTCCGAGTAGGACCCGCCCGGGTAGCGCATGGCCCTCACCCCGGCGGACTTGAGCAGGTCGGCGACGGCGTCGCTGCCGAGGTGGGTGTCCCAGATGGCGTGGTTGACGCCGATCGCCGCGTCCCGCACCACCTCCAACCCGGCCCTGGTGTTGACCGTGACGGTGACGGCCGGATCGGCCTGCGCCGCGGGAGCGGTGGGCAGCAGGACTTGAGCGGCCACGAGCGCGGCGAGCGCGGGCAGCACGACGAGACGCGGTCTCATGAGTGGATTCCCCATCGACGATGATGACTGGGAGCGCTCCCAAACTGTGCGGCGGCGGTCCACTCTTGTCAATCACCCAATACGACCCGCACGCGACTCCTCTTCGCCGTGTGCGAGGCTTGGCCGACTACTCGCAGCCGTGGTTCCCCCGGCGTGCTGATTCGGAGAGATGATTCGTGGTCGAGATCGTGCCCGGTGTGTCGCGGACGTTCAATGAATTCCTGCTCCTGCCCAATCGGACGACCGCCGAGAGCACGCCCGACCGGGTCGACCTCGGCACGCCGCTGGTGCGGCACGCGGTCGGCGGCGCGGCGGCGATCAGGCTGTCCGCGCCCTTCACCTCGGCGATCATGCAGGCGGTCAGCTCGCCGCAGCTGGCCGTGGCGCTGGCCAGGTCCGGCGGCCTGAGCTTCCTGCACCACAACCAGTCCCTCCAGGACCAGGTCGACGCGGTGCGGTTCGTCAAGAACTTCAAGGCCGGTTTCGTCGTCAGCGACACGACCGTGCGGCCCACCGACACGTTGCGGCAGCTCGTCGCGCTGATGCGGGCGACCGGGCACAACACCGCCGCGGTGACCGAGGACGGCTCGTCCCACGGCCGGCTCGTCGGCCTCGTGACGTCGCGCGACTTCCACCCCGACCGGCACGACCTGGACCTGCCGGTCGCCGAGCGGATGACCACCGTGGACGGCCTCAGGTGCGGCAAGGAGGGCATCACCCTCTCCGAGGCCAACACCCTGCTGTGGGAGGACCGGCTCGACTGCCTGCCGGTCGTGGACGGCGCGGGCCGGCTCCAGCACCTGGTGTTCCGGTCGGACTACGCCGACCACAAGCAGTTCCCCGGCGCGGTGGTGGACGCGGCGAAGCGGTTCCGGGTGGGGGCGGGCGTGAACACGCACGACTACCGCGAGCGCGTCCCGGCGCTGGTCGCGGCGGGCGCGGACGTGCTGTGCCTGGACTCCTCCGACGGCTACAGCGACTGGCAGGCCGAGGCGCTGCGGTGGGTCAAGCGGGAGTTCCCGGAGGTGCCGATCGGCGGCGGCAACGTCGTGGACGCCGAGGCGTTCACCTACCTCGCCGAGGCCGGCGCGGACTTCGTCAAGGTCGGCATCGGCGGCGGCTCGATCTGCATCACCCGCGACCAGAAGGGCATCGGGCGCGGCCAGGCCAGCGCGGTCATGGACGTGGCCGGGGCGCGCGACGCGTACGCCCAGCGCACCGGCGAGTACGTGCCGATCTGCTCCGACGGCGGCCTGCTGCACGACTACCACATGGCGCTGGCGCTGGCGATGGGCGCGGACTTCGTGATGATGGGCCGCTACTTCGCCCGCTTCGACCAGTCGCCGGGCAAGAAGGTCCGGATCGGCGGCTCGGTGTTCAAGGAGTACTGGGGCGAGGGTTCCAGCCGGGCCCGCAACTGGCAGCGCTACGACCAGGGCGACGACCGGCTGCACTTCGAGGAGGGCGTGGACGGCTACGTGCCCTACGTCGGCGACCTGGGCGACGCGCTGGCGATGACCGTGGCGAAGATCAAGGCCACGATGGCGTCCTGCGGCGCGGCGACGATCCCCGCGTTCCAGCGGACGGCCCGGGTGACCCTGGTGTCGGAGCAGAGCTACCAGGAGAACGCGGCGGCCGTCGCGATCCGCGACACCACCGACACGACGCTGGCGTGACGGGTCGGTGGCGGCGTCGCGCGCGGCGCCGCCACCGACCTCGGACCGGGTGTCAGAACGCCACCGAGTAGCTGTTGGACCGGAAGTCCATGCCGCCGGACGACGACGTGATCTCGAAGCCGAACTGCACGTCGCCCACGGTCACGTCGCCGTACCAGCCGCGCTGGTTGATCCAGCGCAGCACCGCGAGCACGTCGACCGTCCCGGAGTTGGTGTTGCTCGTGCGGACGAACGAGAACACCTGGTTGGACCCGTTCGAGCCGCGGTGCACGTCCCAGGTGTGGCCGCCGACCGACACCGTGGTCTCGCGACCGCCGATGGGGCCGACCGGGCCCTGCTTGTTCATCCAGATCATGATCTCGTAGGCGTAGTTGTCGGCCCAGATGTCGTACGCGGTGGCGTAGGCGCCGCTGCCGGGCCTGGTCACGTTGAACGAGCTGGACAGCCGGCTCAGCGAGCTGAGCCTCCGGTTGACGTCGCGCGACGAGTGCGGGTAGGACTTCACGCCGCCGGTGTTCGGGTGGTTCGCCCACACGCCCCAGTTGCCGTACGAGTTCGCCCAGATCGTCTGCGGTCCCGCGCCGCCGCCCCACACGTTGTTGCGGACGGTGTACCCGCCGTTGGACCAGGTGCCCCACTTGTCGGTGGAGGACCACGTCGCGGCCTGCGCGGACCC
This sequence comes from Saccharothrix sp. HUAS TT1, assembly GCF_040744945.1. NCBI lineage: Bacteria > Bacillati > Actinomycetota > Actinomycetes > Pseudonocardiales > Pseudonocardiaceae > Saccharothrix > Saccharothrix camelliae. The sequence continues at coordinate 7,922,275 of NZ_CP160453.1, forward strand.
CGCGTACCCGACCAGGAGACCGACGATCGCGACGACCACCGCGGCCGACCGCACCCTGCGCACCATTGACCACTCGTTCCCGGGCGTCGACGCCCATTCCGGCGCGCCGTGCCGATCGGTGACGAAAGCGCGCGAGGTCGGTTCCCGGCGGCGGTGAGCCGAACTGTGGCACGCGCGCACCCGGCGGTCAACCGCGCAATCCCCGTTCGAATGAATTCGAAGCGATTCGACGCATTCATTCGAATGATTTCACCCGCTGAGCGGCGATCGCGGTGGAACTCCGGGCCGGCCCCCTCCCCGAAGGTCCCGCCTCACGGCCGACGGGCGGCGAGCGCGGCGGCGATTCCCGGCTCCCGCGCGGGGAGGTCGGACCTCGAACCGCCACTTCACCGGTGCAGCACGTCGATCGGTGGAGGGAGAGCGCGATGAACGCGCGGTGGGCGGTTCCGGGGGTCCTTCGGCACGACAGGTCGGCGGTGCCCGAGCACCGGTCCTTCCTCGTGGTCGACACCGTCGGGTCGGGGCGCTGGGACGACCCCACCCGGCTGCGCGCCTGCGCGCTGGTGCGGGAGGTGGTCCGCGCGGCGTTCCGCGCCGCGGGCGTCGCGTGGTGGCGGCTGGCGGTCGAGGACCGGGGCGACGGGCTGATCGTGCTCGCGCCACCGTCGGTGTCCAAAGTGGACCTGATCGACCCGGTGCTGCCCCGGCTGGCCGAGGGGTTGCGCCGGCACAACGCTTCGACCGACCCGGCGGCCCGCGTCCGGTTGCGCGTCGCGGTGCACGCGGGCGAGGTCATCCGGACCGCGTTCGGCTGGGTCGGCGCCGACCTGAACCGGGTCTGCCGGCTGGTCGACGGCGCCCCGCTGCGCCGCGAGCTGGACCGGCGGCCGGACGCGGACCTGGCGCTCGTCGTCTCCGACGTCATCCACGACGGCGTGGTGCGGCACGGCTACCGCCGGATCGACCCCACCCGCTACACACCGGTCCGGGTGGTGCTCAAGGAACTCGACGCGCGGGCGTGGCTGCACGTCCCGGAGCCGCGGCCGCTCGACGGCCGACCAGCCGACTAGCCGGCGACGTCCCGGCACGGCAGCTCGAAGAACCAGTTCGCCGGCTCGTGGTCCAAGCGCCCCACCGGACCGCCCGCGGCGCACTGCACCCGCGCCCCCGCCACGCTGTCGTCCCACGGCACGCCGGTCAGCACCGGCCGCACCGCGCGCAGGTGCAGGACGACGCTCGCCAGCACGACGAGGGCGATCACCACCCGGCCGCCCACCACCGCCAGGCGCTCCCACCGCCGGGTCGGCACGGCGTCGAGGCCGACGGCGATCGCCGCGAACAGGAACAGGCACGGCGCGACGCTGTAGCGCTGACCGGCCAGCACCACCTCCGGGTGCTGCACCTGGAGCACGGCCGCCCAGTTGGCGGTCAGCGACACGACGATGACCACCGCGCTGAGGCCGACGCCGAGCAGCACCAGCGCCCGGCCGGCCCGGCTGCCCCACCGCAGGCCCGCCACCACCGGCGCGGCGGCCAGCAGGAGCGCGAGCACGATCGGCAGGTTGCCGTACCCGGGGTAGACGCGGGCGACCTGCTCGGACCCGGTGAACGCCACCACCGGCACCCGCAGCAGGCTCGCCAGCGCCACCTGCACCGGGTCGACCACGTCGTTCGAGTACGGCGTCCGCTCCGCGAACAGCATCGTCACGCCCTGCGCCAGCGCGCCCGCCAGGAAGGCGACGGGCACCTCCCGGCGCGGCAGGGCGAGCCGGAGCAGCGCGACGGGCGCCAGCACGAACACCAGCGGGCTGGACACGGCGGCCAGGAAGACGAACGCCGCGACCGGCAACCGCGGCGCGTCACGCCACAGCAGTGCCCAGAACACCCCGTAGAGCAGGAACCAGTGCAGGTTCGTCATGTTGTTCAACGGCTCGGAGTTGCCGGCGGGCAGCACCACCACCAGCGCCGCCAGCGCGAGCCGCAGCGGCGTCGAGCGCAGGTACGCGCCGGAGGCCGCGAAGGAGATCAGGGCTACCACGGCGCGCAGCACCGCCGCCGAGACCGCGAACCCGGCGGCGGTCCACTCCAGCGGCAGCAGCGCGACCAGCTCGGCGACCAGCCGGGGGAACGCGTGCAGGTAACCGCCGTAGGGGTCGACCAGGTTCGCGAACCCGGGCGAGGTCACCGCGTCCACCATGAACCGCGCGCCGTCCTCGGCCCACAGGTGGTCGAGCCGAGCCCGGCCCGCCGGCGACAGGAGCAGGAACGTGAGCGCGGCGACGAACCCGAGCAGGTAACCCGCCCCGGTCCGCGCCCTGGCGGTGGTCGGGCTCGCGGTGCTCGGGCCTGTAGCGATCGGGCCTGTAGCGATCGGGCCCGTGGTGCTCGGGCCCGTGGTGCTCGGGCCTGCGGCGGTCGGGCTAGCAGCGGTGGTCGAGCCAGCGGCGGTCGGGCGTGCGGCGGTCGGGGGCAGCACGGCCTCGGCGAACGCGCGCAGCCGCGACCCGCCGGTCCTCGGCACGCCCTCGTCGGTCACCGTCACCGCAGCCGCCCTCCCCCACGCCCGTGGACCGGTCACCGAAAGTACCCGACCTGCGGGATCAGCCCGCGACCAGCTCGGACCGGCGCTCGTAGCGGGCCCACTGCGCCGCCGTCACGTCCGTGATCGGGGACGAGTTCAGCGCCGCCACCTCGGCCGAGCCGACGATCCACAGCCCGCCGTCGAGCACCAGCCCGACCGCGCCGTCCGGCGCGCGCACCGCCTGCGCCCCCGCGGGCACGCGGACCGCGACCGGCAGCGGCTCGACCACGGCCGGTCGCTCCTTCAGCACGCCGCGGGCGAACTTCTCGGCCACCGAGCGGCGTTCGAAGCGGACCACCTGGCCGCCGACCACCACGTCCGCCGTGTTCTCCGGTGACGGGAAGGCGAAGCCGTCCAGGGCGCTCGCCTCGGCCGCCGTGGCGCAACCGCGCAGGCCGACCGCGTCCAGGCCGAAGTGCCGGATGGCCGTCGGCGCGCCCGCCTCGCCGATCACGGTCGCGCGCAGCACGTCCAGGGACACCCGGCCGCACGGGTCGCTCCGGCTGATCGGCGCGTGCCCCTCGGCGGTGCGCACCAGGCCCGGCCCCTCCCGCCACACGCCGGGGATGAGCACCGGGTCGAACGGCTGGCGGGTGAAGTCCTCGTTCCAGAAGGTGATGGTGGTGCCCGCGTCGGTCTCGTGGGCGATGGCGAACGCCGAGGCGGCGTCGATCCACATCCAGTCCGCGCTGAACGCCTCGACCACCGAGCGGGTGCGCGGCTGGTGGGTCGTCGCCACCGGGACCATCCCGGCGTCGGTCAGCGCCTCGACGCCCGTGCCGAAGAAGGGGTCGCGGGAGCGGAGCACGTACTGGCCCGCGCCGTTCGGGTGCGAGACGCGGCCGGTGGTGTCGGTGAACATCAGGTAGAACCAGCCGTCGACGTGCACGGCGGACTGCTGGCCCGCGCCGTAGGTGTTCTCCCGGATCACGTCGTTGGCCGGCACGACGATCGCCTGCCCGCCGCCCGCCCGGGTCCAGTTGACGCCGTCCGGGCTGGTCGCGACCCCGACCGAGCTGCCGTTGGCGTGGTTGTCCCGGGACGCGCCGGTGTAATACATGTAGTAGGTGCCGCCGACGCGGATCACCGACGGGTCGCACACGTGCATCGCGTCGAACCCGGTGTAGCTGCCCGAGAAGACCGGCGTCGCCACGCTGAACGCGCCGTCCAGCGCCGACCCCTCGCTGTGCAGGACGTCGTCGCCACCCGGTTCGGCGACCCCCATCTGGCTGCACCACCACGCGCGCAGCCGACCGTTCTCGCTGAGCACGGACGGCGCGTAGTTGTACGGCGCGCCGCCGACGCCCTGCACCACGACACCGGGGCTCTCGCGCGGCTGGTCCACCGTGAGCGTGAACTTCTGCGGCGGAGGGGGCGGCGTCGACGTCGAGGGCGGCGCGGACGAGGTGGTCCCCGGCGGCGGAGCGGAGCTGAGCGCGCCGCTGGCGGCCGACTCCTGGCACGCCGTGACCGCGGTCACCAGCACGGAGGCAGCGAGCAGCACGGACAGTCGCCGGGTCGGGGGCACGCGGCTCACTCTAGTGGCCACCGGTCCACCGAGGACCGAAACGTCCGGATCGCCTATTCCAGCGCTAGGATAGCCTGGTGCTGACCGACGGCGAGCTGACCGTGCTGGGCCTGCTCCTCGAACAACCCCGCCACGGGTACGACCTGGAGCGGGTGATCGAGGAGCGCGGCGTGCGCAACTGGACCGCGCTCGGCTTCTCCTCGATCTACTACGTGCTCGACAAGCTGGCCAAGCGCGGCCTGGTCGAGCCGACCGGCCCGCCGCCGTCCGGGAAGGCGCGCAGCACGTTCCGCGTCACGCCGGAGGGCCGTGACCTGTGCCTCGCCGCCACCCGGGACGCCCTGGAGGAACTGACCCCGGCGCACGCGCGCGTGCTGATCGCCATGGCCAACAGCCCCGCCCTGCCGGACGCGGAGGTCGCGGCCGGGCTGTCCCGTCGGCTGGACGCGGTGCGGGACCGGCTCGCGGAGGTCCGGGCGACCCGGTCCCGGCAGGAGCCGCTGCCGCCGGCGGCGTCGGCGATCTTCGACTACGGCGAGGCCCTGCTCAGCGCGGACATCGGCTGGACCGAGCGCGCGCTCGGCTCGTTCATAGAGGAGGACGCGGTGGAGAAGTACGACGTCAAGAAGGCGCACAAGGAGCTGTACGCGCCGCCGTCGACCGACTTCACCGCGGTGGAGGTGCCCGAGTTCCGGTACATCGCGGTCGACGGCCGGGGCGACCCCAACGAGTCGGCCGAGCACGCGCACGCGGTGGAGGCGCTGTACGGGGTGGCCTACGCGCTGAAGTTCACCTCGAAGAAGGAACTGGGTCGCGACTTCGTCGTCGGGCCGCTGGAGGGGCTGTGGCGGGCGGACGACCCCGCCGACTTCGTCACGCGGCGCAAGGACGCGTGGGAGTGGACGATGATGATCAGCCGACCCGACTGGATCACCGACGACCTGGTCCGGGCCGCCGTCGAGCAGGTCGCGCGGAAGAAGGACAACCCGGCGCTCGCCGCGCTCCGGCCGCTCACCCTCACCGAGGGGACGTGCGTGCAGATCCTGCACGTCGGGCCCTACGACGACGAGGGCCCCACGCTGCGCCGACTGCACCACGAACACCTGCCCGCCCACGGCCTGACCTTCAACGGCGACCACCACGAGATCTACCTCGGCGACCCCCGTCGCACCGCCCCCGCCAAGCTGCGGACCGTGCTGCGGCAACCGGTTCGACCCGCGGAGGTTTGAAGTTCGGCGAACCGGGGAACCGGTACGTCGCCGGCGACCGCCGGCGACGTGGTCCGCGGGTGGTGTTGCCGCGTTGCTCGAGGGGCGGAATTGAGTCTGCATCTTGCCGGTGACGGTGTGGTCGTGTCGCTCAAGCGGCTGGAGTCCGCTTCGGTGCTGGTCGTGCGGGGGTGCGTGGACGCCGGGTCGGTCCACGTCCTGCGGGAGCAGGTGAACACGGCGTTGGGGGGTCCGGAGGACGTGGTGGTGGACCTCAGCGACGTCTCCTTCTTCTCGTCGGCGGGCGCGATGGCGCTGGCGTCGGCGGGCAAGCGGGGCAGGTTGCACGTGGTCGTGACCCCGGTGATCCGCGAAGTGCTGCGCAAGGTGGGCGTGGCCGACTCGCTGGACCTGCACGACTTCCCGGCGGAAGCCGAGGAGGCGGCCGCCTCCGCGCGTCCGCTGCTGCTCGTCGGCTGACGCCCCGGCCCGGCCGCGCCACCCCGGCGCGGCCGGGCCGGGAATTGTCGGTGCCCCTCGCTAGCGTTGATCCCAGTTCACGCGAAGAGGGAGCGAGCCCATGTCTGCCACGACCTACCTGGAGCTGTCCGAAGCGGGCGGTGGCGCGCACAAGTTCTACGAGGTGCGGGTCGCCGACACCGAGGTCACCATCACCTTCGGGCGCATCGGGGAGCAGGGTCAGGTCCGGCACGCGACGTTCGCCGACCACGCCAAGGCGGTCAAGGCGGCCGAGAAGAAGATCGGCGAGAAGGTCCGCAAGGGCTACGCGCCCGCCGTCAAGGGGGCGCGCGGGCGCCGGGCGGTGAGCAGGCGGCAGATCGTCAGCACCCGGTCCACCGCCAACCAGGCGCCGGTGCTGTGGCGGTTCGCCTCCGGCGCGCCCGCGTTCGGCATCTTCATCGGCGAGGACCACGCCTGGGTCGGCAACGAGAAGGGCGACGTCTACACCCTCACCCACGACGGCCGGGTCACCGGGCGGTTCGGCCTGCCCGACGCCGTCAAGTGCATCGTGGCCGACGACTTCTGGATCTACGCGGGGTGCGACGACGGCCAGGTGTACGACCTGGGCGCGAAGGTGCCCCGGGTGGCCTACGAGATCGCCGACGACGTCGACATCTACTGGCTCGACATCCACGACGGCGTGCTCGGCGTGTCCGACCGGCAGGGCCGGGTGACGGTGGTGGACCACGAGGACGAGTTCCAGTGGTCGTGCCCGTCCACCGGCGACGGCGGCTGGATGGTGCGCTGCTCGGACGAGGGCGTCTTCCACGGCCACTCGCGCGGCGTCACGCACTACACCGGTCGTGGCCACCGGGCCTGGCACGCCGACACTGCGGGCGAAGTGCTGTTCGGCTGGCAGGAGCGCACCGAGGTCTTCGCGGGCACCAGCCGGGGCCGGGTGCACCGGTTCGCCAAGGCGGACGGCCGCGAGACGGCCTCCTACCGCTGCGACGCGGCCGTGTTCTCCTGCGCGACCTCGCCCGACGGCGAGTTCGTCTTCGCGGGCGACAACCAGTCCTCGGTCTACTGCTTCGCCGCCGACGGCACCCGGCTGTGGAAGCTCGCCACCGGCTGCGGCTCGGCGTACTCCATGCAGTACCGCGACGAACGGCTCTACCTGGTGACGACGGACGGCTCGCTGGCGTGCCTGGACGCCAGCCCGGCCGCCGTGCGGGCGGCCGAGCAGGGTCAGCTGCCCGCGCGCCAGGACATCAAGGCGGGGCACCTCGACCGCGTCGAGCCGACCGCCGAGGTCGAGGTGGTCTCGCACGTCGCGCCCGGCGAGGGCGTCGTGGTCGAGTGCGTGCAGGAGGGCGGCCGGGTCCGGGTCCACGTCGTCTCGGACGGCTACCACCGCTCGTGGGGCGTGCAGTTCCCGAAGAACATCCGCGTGCCCGGCGCCCGCTACCTGGTCTCCGAGGTGGTCACGTCGGCGGGTGGCTCGTTCTACCGCACCCGCGGCGAGATCAAGCGCCTCCGCTGAGCCGGTGGTGGCGGCGCCGTCACCACCTCCAGTGCTGACTCCGGTCACCCGGCGCGCAGGCCGCCACCCCGACCGCCTCCAGCGGCCCCCGGCCGGTCAGGCACTGGCCGGGGTGGGCGGCGTTCTCCAGCAGCCGGGAGCCGTCCGGCCGCGGGTGCGCCACCCAGGACTGGCTCGGCGCGCCGATGCACTCCAGCACCAGGACCTCCGCCGAGGGCGCCGTGAGACAACCGGCGGCCTGCCGGCTGGTCACGGTGAGGTACTGCCCGTCGTCCGACGTGTGCACCCGCCACTCCTGCTCCGGCCCACCGGACCTGGGCCGCAGCTCGACCACCCCGCCGGCGGCGTCGACCGACAACGCCATCCCCGGCGTCCCGACGCTGCCGATCACCACCTCGTCGGAGGCGAAGGCGGCGGGCCCGGGCACGGCGGCGGTCAGGGCTGTCAGCAGCAGTGCGGCCAAGGCCGTCGGCAGTGCTCGCATGGTGGTCCTCCCCCTGCCTGGATGTCGCACGAACCCATTACCGCACACCACAGCCATCACGATCGGGCGGTTGTGCCGCCCCGTGCGGTGACGGTCGGCGCGGCCCTCGACCCGACGCCAACGCCGACAACTGTGCCGCTCGTCACGTGAAGTCACGAACCGGCACCCGGTCTCCATCTCGTGGTCATCACCGACGAGCGAGGGGAACGGGAACGATGAGCGCACACCACATCGTGGTCCTGGAAGCTGGTTACGCGGGCACGGCGGCGGCGGTTCAGCTCGCGGCCCGGCTCAAGGGGCGCGACGGCGGCGGAGATCGCCGAGCGGCACCCGGAGCTGACCGTCGTGCTGCTGGGGCGGGGCGAACCCGGTGCGACCATGGCGGCGAAGCCCAGGGCGTACCTCCAGGGCGCGCTCGACCGCTTGGGCGTGGTGGTGCGCGCCGGTGTCGAAGCGGTCCGGGTGCTGCCGGACGGCGTCGCCCCGGCGGGCGGGGAGCACGTCGCCGCCGACGTGGTCCTGTGGACGGGCGGCACGCGGGTGCCGTCGCCGGCCGCCGGGCTGACCGTCGACGAGCGCGGGCGCGTGGTCACCGACGCCGTGCTGCGGTCGGCGTCGCACCCGGACGTGTACGCCGTGGGTGACGCCGCCGCGATCCGCCAGGGCTACGGCGTCTTGCACGGCACCTGCCAGGCGGGATGCCGACCGGTGTGCACGCCGCCGTGTCGATCGTCCGCGCGTTGCGGGGCAAGCGCCCCAGGCCGTTCCGCTTCGGCTACCACCACACGCCGGTCAGCCCGGGCCGGGCTGACGCGGTGGTGCAGTTCACGCGTCCCGACGACAGCCCCCGCCGCGGTCGGCTTCGACTTCGACGGCGACGGCCGGATCACCGCCCTCCACAACGTGGCCAACCCGGACAAGCTCGGGGCGGTCGGCGGAGGGGTGGCGCACGACGTCCGGACGCGGTGAGCCGGACGTGACCCGCCCGGCCGATTGACCGCGGTCCGGACCACCCCCACGCTGAGTGAGAGCGCTCTCACAGCACGGTCCCGGTCGAACCTGGAGGACGAGGCGCATGCGCGGACTGCTCGCCCTGACCCTGGCGGTGCTCACCGCCGCCGGCCTGCTCACCGCCCCGGCTGCCGTCGCGACCACCCCGGCTGCGGCCCTCGCGACCAAGAAGGGCGTGAGCGTCAACAACCACCCCGGCGTCACCGCCGCGCTCACCGACGTGCGGGCCGGCTGGTACTACACCTGGGCGTCCGACACCCAGGGCGTCACCACCCCGCCCGGCGTCGAGTTCGTGCCGATGATCTGGGGCGCGGGCGCGGTGACCGACGCCCAGCTCGGCCGGGCCAGGTCGCTGGGCACCACCCTGCTCGGCTTCAACGAGCCGGACATGGCGGGCCAGGCGAACATGTCGGTCGAGCAGGCGCTGTCGCTGTGGCCGCGGTTGCAGGCCACCGGGATGCGGCTCGGCGCGCCCGCCGTCGCGTTCGGCGGCGACCGGGCGGGCGGTTGGCTCGACCGGTTCATGAGCGGGGCCGCCGCGCGCGGCTACCGGGTCGACTTCATCCCGCTGCACTGGTACGGCAGCGACTTCTCCACCGCCGCCACCGGGCACCTCCAGAGCTACCTCCAGGCCGTCCACAACCGCTACCGCAAGCCGATCTGGCTCACCGAGTACGGCCTGATCGACTTCACCGGCCCGCAGCCGAGGTACCCGGACCAGGCCAGGCAGTCCGACTTCGCCCGGCGCTCCGGCGCCATGCTCAACGGCCTGCCGTTCGTCGAGCGGTTCGCGTGGTTCTCGCTGTCCACCCGCACCACCCCGACCGGCCTCTACGACGGGACCACGCCCAACGCCACCGGCGTGGCCTACCGATCCCTCGCCTGACCCCGGAGGAGCGATGCGCAGGTTCCTGGCCGCCGCGATCACCGTGATCGCCGCCCTCGCCGTCGTCACGCCGGTCTCCGCCGCCGCTGCCGACCACACGGTCACCTTCGTCAACCGCTCCGGCCGCGCGGTCTGGGTCGGCAGCACGGTCAACGCCGACGGCTCCCGCGCGCTGACCGGCCTGCCCACCCTGCGCGACGGCCAGTCCGCGACGATCACCATCCCGGAGTCGGCCGCACCGGGCCACTGGCGCGGCAAGTTCTTCGCCCGCCAGGACTGCGCCGGCACGGCCGGCAGCACGTTCCGCTGCCGGGTCGGCGACTGCGGCCCGCTGCCCGACCGCTGCACCACGGGCGAGCGGCCGGCGAGCCTGGCGGAGTTCAACTTCGACCGCGGCGACTGGCTCGCGCCCTGGTACAACGTCAGCTACGTCAACGCCTTCTCGCTGCCGATCACCATCGAGGCGCGCGACGGCGTGACGCCACCGGGCTCCACCGAGTGCACGGCGGTCGGCTGCCCGGAGGACCTGCTCCCCCACTGCCCGCCGGAGAACCTGACCCGGTGGGCCGACGGCAGGCCGATGCTGTGCACCAACCCGAACCGCGACGCCAGGACCGCCTACAGCGACGCCCTGTCCTCCCGCTGCCCGAAGGCGTACGCGTGGTCCCGCCACGACACCGAGCCGGGCAACCAGGTGGTCCGCCAGTGCCGCCAGTGCACCGGCTTCACCGTCACCTTCCACCCGGTCGCCTGACCCCGACCGCCTGACCCCGACCGCGACATCACCGGAAGCGACGAGCGGACAACCCGCTCACCAGGCCCGGCCGGGCGCGATGATGGACCGCGATGAGTGCCGACGCAGCGTCGAGACGGCCGCGGGGCGCCCGGCAACGGGGCGCACCCGCGGTCGGCGTGCCGCTGAACGCCGTGGAGGACCCGTTCGCCCTGGAGGTCCACCGGCCGGTCGCGCTCGACGGCGCGCACGGGCTGCCCGAGCTGACGACCTACGTGCCGCGGGCCCACGACCACCGCTTGGCCGGGCTGGTCACCCAGGCCGCCGACGGCGCCGGCGCGATCGCGGTGCTGGTCGCCGAGTCCTCGGCGGGCAAGACCCGGGCCTGCTGGGAAGCCCTCGCCCCGCTGCGCGCGGCCGGCGGCTGGCGGCTGTGGCACCCCGACCCCACCCGCCCCGACGTCCTGCTGCGCGAGCTGGACCGGGTCGCGCCCCGCACGGTCGTCTGGCTCGACGAGACCCAGAACTACCTGGACACCCGGGACGGCCAACGCGTCGCCGCCGCGCTGCGCGCCCTGCTCACCGACCGGGACCGCGCGCCGGTGCTCGTCCTGGGCACCCTGTGGCCGCGGCACCACGACGCCCTCACCCGCGAGCACGGGTCGCCGGTGCGGAGCCTGCTGGACGGCGCGGTCGTCCCGGTGCCCGCCGCCTTCACCGACGTCGACCTGGTCGCCGTGACCCGCGCCGCCCGCACCGACCCGCGCCTGGCGTGGGCGGTCGAGCACGCCGCCGACGGCCGCGTCACCCAGCACGTGGCGGGCGGACCCGAGCTGCTGACCAGGTTCCACACCGCGCCGCCCGCCGCCAGGGCCCTCATCGAGGTCGCGATGGACGCCCGCCGCCTCGGCCACGACGCCGCGCTGCCGCTGCCGCTGCTGCGCCACGCCGCGGCCGCCTACCTCACCGACCTCCAGCTGGCCGACCTCGGCGACGACTGGCTCGACCAGGCCCTGGCCTACGCCACCCGCCCCGCCAAGGGCGCGCCCGGCCCGCTCACCCGGATCACCGCCCGCCGCACCCGCCGGGCGACGCCCACCGGCGGTCCGCCCGACTACCGGCTGGCCGACTACCTCGACCAGTGGGGCCGCGCCCACCGCGGCCACGTCACGCCCGGCATCGACTTCTGGACCGCCGCCGCCGACCACGCCCGTCCCGCCGACCAGTCGGCGCTCGCGCGGCTCGCGTGGAGCCGCGGCCTGTACCGGGACGCCGCGCAGCTCCACCGCAACGCCGCCGCGCGGGGCGATCCGCGCGCCGCGCGGCTGCTGGTCGAGCAGGTGGGCGCGCTGCACCCCGACGACACCCGGCCGGCGCGCTGGGCGGCCGCCCAGGACCTCGTCCTCGACACCGAGCTGGTGGCGAGGACGATCCCGGTCCTGCACCGCGGGGGCGCGGACGTCACCGCCCTGGCCCCGACGAGTGGCCGAGCACGTCGACCTCTCGGACTCGGTCCTCGTGGGCGGTGCGCTGACCACGTTGCGCTCGGTCGGCGCCGACGAGGCAGTGGACCTGCTGGCCTGGCGGGTGGCCGAGCAGGCCGACGTCGACCGGTCGGACGTGCCGGCCCTGCGGTGGCAGCTGCACGACACGATCGCGGTCGACCAGGCGGCGGCGCTGGCCCGCCGGGCCGCCGGGCAGGTGCCGCTGCGCCACGCCGGCGGGGTGGCGGACCTGCTGGTGGCGCTGCACGAGGCGGGCGACGTCGAGCAGGTGGCCATGCTGGCCCGGCGGATCGCCGAAACCGACCCGCCGACCGACGCCGCCTCGGTGGTCGACCTGCTGGCCAAGCTGCACCGGGTCGGCGCCGCCGAGCAGGTGGCGATCGTGGCGCGCGGCGCGGCCGAGCACGTCGTCCTGGACGACTGCGCCTGGGCGACCGAACTCGTGGTGACGTTGGCGTGGGTCGGCGCCGAGGCGGCGGTGGACGTGCTGGCCCGGCGGGTCGTCGCGCACGTCGTCGACACCGACCCGCCCGCGGTGTGGCTGGTGCTGGTGGCACTGCACCGGGTGGGCCGGACCGAGCGGTTCGCCGAGCTGGCCGGGTGGGCGCTGTCCCGGTTCCCCTCGTACGACCCGGACTCGGCGGCGTGGTTGCTGCACGCGGTCCACTGGGCGGGCGCGATCGGGCAGGTGGTCGCGCACGTGCCGGTCGACGACCCCGCGGTGGCCCTGCGGCTGCTGGACGAGCTGCGCGGGCTGGGTGAACCCGAGCGGGCGACGGCGCTCGCGTCCCGGGTGGCGGCGGAGGTCGTGCTCGCCCCGCTCGACGCGGTGGCGCGGTTGCTCGACGCGTTGCGCGACTGGGGAGCCCCGGAACAAGTCGCGTTGCTGGCCCGGCGGGCGGCCACCCACGCCGCCCTCGCGCCCCACTACGCGGTGCCGCGGTTGCTGCAGGTGCTGGAGGAGCCGGAGGCCGCGGTGCTCGCCCGGCGGATGACCGCCGACGTCGACCTGCGGAACGCGACCTTCGTCGCCGTCCTGCTGGCCGGGCTGCACCGGATCGGGCACCCCGCCACGGCGGCGCTCGCCCGGCGGGCGGCGGCGCACTGCCCGCTCACCCCCGTCGCGGCGGTGAGCGACCTCGCCGTCGTGCTGCGGGACGTGGGCGCGGCCGAGGACGTCGCGGTGCTGGCATGGCGGCTCACCGCGTTGTCCCGGGAGCGCCACTTCGAGGACGCGTACACGGTGTCCATGTTGCTGACGGCTCTGCGCGCGGTGGGCGCCGACGCCGAGTTCACGGTCCTGGCCGAGCGGACGGCCGCGCACGTCCCGCTCGATGACGTGCACGTGGTGGCGGCGCTGCTGGACACGCTCCGGGAGGCGGGCGGAGAGGCGTTCGCGGTGCTGGCCGAGCGGGTGGCCGCGGACGTCCCCCTCGACAACGGCTACGTCGTGGCGAAACTGCTGCGGACCTTGCGGGACGTCGGGACCGCGTTCGCCGACCGGGTGGCCGCACGCGGTCCGGTCACCGCGCCCGCCACCGCGACGAGGCTGCTGGCGGTGTTGCGGGAGACGGGCGCCGACGAGCAGTTCGCGGTGCTGGCCGAACGGGCCGCCGCGAGCAGCTCCCCGGACGACCTGGAGGCAGCGACCGCCCTGCTGGAGGCGTTGTGGCAGGCGGGCGCCACCGGGCAGCACGCCGTGCTGGCGCGGCGGTTGGCCGAGGACGCCGGCCTGCGCCACCCGGAGCGGTTGGCGTCGCTGTTCGAGGCGCTGCGCGAAGCGGCCGACGCCGACGCCCTGACCGCGCTCGCCTGGCGGGCGGCCACCCGCGCCGAGCTCCACAGCTCGACCAACATCACCGCACTGCTGACCACCCTGCGAGCGCAGGGGTGCCACGCCCAAGCGGTGGCGCTCGGCGAGAGGTTGCCCGCGGCGGGCCACTTCGACCTGTACCTGACCCTGGGCCGGAACCGGGCCCTCTACAGCTCCGGCCGGGAGCCGGACGGCGCACCGGCGCCGCCGTGGTCCTGGGACGACCTGCACGACCGCCCCCCGGCCACCGACGAGCCGGCCTCGCACCACCTCGCGTAGGAGGCGCGTTGCGTGAAGGCGTGGTGGTTGAGACCGGCGGCCGTCCGGCAGGATGCCCAGTGACGCCGATCACACCCGGAGGTCCCCCATGACCGCACGCCTGCGCCGCCGCGCCCTGTCCGCCCTGGCCGTCGCCCTGGTGGTGTTATCCGAGTCGCCGGCCGCGGCGGCGGAGCCACCGTCGTACGTCGCGCTCGGCGACTCCGCGGCGTCCGGCCCGCTGATCCCCGACCCCACCGGCCCCCTGGCCTGCGGCCGGTCCACGCACAACTACCCGCACGAGCTGGCGGCCCGCCTCGGCGCGGCGCTGACCGACGTGACGTGCAGCGGCGCGTCGAGCAGGCACCTGACCGAGCCGCAGGAGCTGTCGCTGCTCGACCTGCCCGCCGGCGTCGCGCCGCCCCAGTTCGACGCGCTGCGCCCGGACACCGACCTGGTCACGCTGACCATGGGCGGCAACGACGTCGGCCTCGTCGGCATCGCGCAGGACTGCGTGCGGCTCGACCCGACCGCGACGCCGTGCCGGGGCGACCACGAGGCGCGCCTGGCCCAGCGCCTGGCCGAGTTCGCACCCAGGCTGGCCGCCGCGCTGGACGCCATCCACGCGCGGTCGCCGCGGGCGCGGGTGATCACCACCGGCTACGGCCTCTACATCAAGCCCGGCGGGTGCTGGCCGGTCCAGCCGGTCCTGCCGTCCGACGCCGACTTCCTCCAGGGCGGCGTCGACCGGCTCAACCGGATCATCGCCGAGCAGAGCGCGGCGCACGGCGCGGAGCACGTCGACCTGAGGGGCCCGAGCGCCGGGCACGACGCGTGCCAACTCCCGTGGGACAAGTGGGTCGAGGGCTACGTGCCGACCGACCTCGCCGCACCGCTGCACCCGAACCGGCGCGGTGAGGCCAACTACGCGCGCATCATCGCCAACCACCTGGGGGCGTGACGTGAGGCTGCTCCTGGTCGCCGCCCTGATCGCGGCCGTCGCCGCGACCCCGGCGCAGGCCGCCTCCCACCCCCGCGACTGCGACCCGCTGGGCGGCGGCGAGTGCCTGCTGCCCTTCCCCAGCGACTGGCACACCCGGTCCGACCCGACCACGCCCACCGGGCGGCGGCTCGCGTTCACCCCGGACGTGCTGCCGCGCAACGCCGCCGGCAGCGCGGTCGACCCGACGGCGTGGAACCGGGCGGACGGCTTCTCCCCCGGCTCCACGCTGATCGCGCACGTGCCGGGCCTCGACCCGGCGGCGAGCGGACTGGCGCCGGTCACCGACATCGGCCGCTCGCTCGACGCCGACTCGCCCGTCGTGCTGCTGGACGCGTCGACCGGCGAGCGGTGGCCGCACTGGGCGGAGGTCGACTCGAACGACCCCGAGCGCCGGTCGCTGCTGGTCCACCCGGCCCGCAACCTCCGCGACGGGCACCGGTACGTGGTGGCGCTGCGCGGCCTGCGCGACGCGGCGGGTGGAGCGCTCGCGCCCAACCCGGCGTTCGCCAGGATCGCCGGGGCGCACCTGGGGCGGCACGACCCGCTGAGCGCGCGGCAGCGGCAGCTGCGGCCCGCGCTGGCCGCCCTCGCAGCGCACGGCGTCGCCCCGCGTTCCCTGCACCTGGCTTGGGACTTCACGGTGGCGAGCACGCGCGGCCTGACCCGCGACCTGTTCTCGATCCGCGACGACGCCCTGCGCCGGCTGGGGTCGCGGGCGCCGACGTCGACCGTCACCGGGGTCACCGACTTCACCCCCGAGCAGGACCAGCGCATCGCCCGCGAGGTCACCGGCCGGGTCACCGTGCCGAGCTACCTGGCGCTGCCCGGCGGTCCACCCGGATCGCTGCTCCACCGCGACCGGAACGGCACACCGCGCCACTCGCCGTTCGGCGCCGTGGAGGCGCAGTTCCGCTGCGAGGTGCCGCGGTCGGCGTTCACCGAGCCGTCGTGGCCCGCCCTGTACGGGCACGGCCTGCTCGGCTCGCGGTCGGAGGTGGGCGCGGGCAACGTGAAGTCGATGGCCGCCGAGCACGGGTTCACCTTCTGCGCCACCGACTGGATCGGCATGGCGCGGGACGACATCCCGGTCGTGCTGGCCGCGCTGGCCGACATCTCCCTGTTCGCCGCCATCCCGGAGCGCTCGCAGCAGGGCCTGGTGAACGCGATCTTCGTCGGCCGGGCGCTGGCGCACCCGCAGGGGTTGGTGGCGCACCAGGCGTTCCGGACCGACGACGGCCGTCCCCTGGTCGACACCACCCGGCCGCTGGTCTTCGACGGCAACAGCCAGGGCGGCATCCTGGGCGGCGCGCTGGTGGCCGCGTCACCGGACGTCCGGACCGCGGTCCTCGGGGTGACCGGGATGAACTACGGCGTGCTGCTCAACCGCAGCAGCGACTTCGCGCCGTTCCACCAGGTGCTCGACGTGTCCTACCCGGACCGCGCGCGGCAGCAGGTGGTGATCCAGCTGCTGCAACTGCTGTGGGACCGCGGTGAGACCAACGGTTACGCCAACCACCTGGGCGACCGCCGGGTCCTGATGCACATCGCGTTCGGCGACCACCAGGTCGCCAACGTCGCGGCGGACGTGGAGGCGCGCACGATCGGCGCCCGCCTGGCCGCGCCCGCCCTCGCCCCCGGCCGCAGCCCCGACCGCGTCCCGCACTGGGGCGTCGACCCGGTCCGGCTGCCGCACGCCGGTTCCGCGATGGTGGTGTGGGACAGCGGGACCCCGGCGCCGCCGACCACCAACACCCCGCCGACCGAACCGGAGTACGGCCGCGACCCCCACGCCGACCCGCGCTCGTCGGTGGACGCCCGCCGGCAGAAGGCGGTGTTCCTGAGGACCGGCGTGGTGGTCGACGTGTGCGGCGGCGAACCCTGCACGGCCCCGCCGACGGGGTGATCGGCAGTGCGGCTCGGACGCGGCCGACCCGATCCCCGGTCCGCGTCCGAGCCGGTCTGCCGCTCTCAGCGCGGCCGGGTCGCCGCCGCGATCAGCGTGATCAGCTGCCGGCGGAAGTGGTGGTAGTCGTCCACCGCGCCCAGCAGCGCCTCCGACTCCTGCTCCTCGCGCCGCGCGACCACCAGCACGTCCCGCCCCGACGGCGTGATCTCGACCAGCGTGCGCCGCCGGTCGCGGACGTCGGAGCCGCGGCTCACGTGCCCGGAGCGGTCCAGGCGCTCGATCGTCCGGCTCATCGTCTGGTCGGTCACCTTGCACAGCGTCGCCAGCTCGCGCTGGGCCAGCGGCCCGTCGGCGAGGTGGTGCAGCGCGATCAGGCCCGCGTGCGTCAGGCCCAGCCCGTTCAGCACCTCGTCGAACCGGCTCTCCACCACCCGCGCGGCCACCGACAGCAGTCGCCCGGTCGGCCAGGAGTCGACGTCGCCGCGCACCTGGTCCGGCCGGGACGACACCTCCTGCTCGTCCCCTCGGCCCACCGGACCATCTTGGCAGAGCACCCGGTTGTTCAGCCTGCTGAGCGTTTGCCATGATGTTCAGTGTGCTGAACATTGCGCGTCACCGGCTGCTGCTGTGGGGAGTCGTCGGGAGCTTCGTGCTCACCGGCCTGGTCTGGTTGCTCGGCCAGCGGCTGCACGGCACCGCCCTGCTGCCCGACCAGGGCGCCGCCTGGTACTACTGGAAGCTCCCCGAGCCGACCTTCTGGACGCGCGCCTCGGCGTGGACCGGGTACGTGGCGCACCAGCTCGTGTCCTGGGGCCTGATCCACTACGCCCGGACGCGGGTCCGCCGCTACACCTCCGGCCTGCACCGGGTGAACGTCGTCGCGCTGGCCGCCAACGGCGGGTTCATCGCCCTGCACGCCCTCCAGACGCAGCTGTTCTACGACGGCACCGCGCAGGACGTCTCGATCTTCAGCTCGCAGGGCTCCGTCGTGCTGCTGCTCGTGGCCGTGCTGCTGATGGAGAACAAGCGGCGCGGGCTGTTCTTCGGCCGACCGGCGCCGATCGCGGCCGACGTGGTCGACTTCGTGCGCCGCTACCACGGCTACCTGTTCAGCTGGGCGGCGATCTACACGTTCTGGTACCACCCGATGGAATCGACCAGTGGTCACCTGATCGGGTTCTTCTACATGTTCATGATCCTGTTCCAGAGCAGCCTGGTGTTCACCACCGCCCACACCAACCGGTGGTGGACGCTCTCGCTGGAGCTGATGGTGGCGCTGCACGGCACGCTGGTCGCGGTGATGAACTCCGGCCCGAACGGGGTCTGGCCCATGTTCCTGTTCGGCTTCGTCGGCATCTTCGTGATCACCCAGCTGCACGGCGTCGGGCTGGGCGCGGCGGCGCGCTGGTGGGTCGCGGGAGTGATCGGCGTGGCGGCCCTGGCCGTCTACGGCCGGCGCGGTTACGACCGGGTGGACGAGGTCGTGCGCATCCCGGCCATCGAGTACCTGCTGGTGGCCGTCCTCGCCCTGCTGATCTGGGCGCCGCTGCGCCTGGCGGCGCGCCGGCGGTGACCGGTCAGCTGTCCGCCTCTTCCCGCTCCCGCCCGCCGGTCCCGGTCAGGTGGTCGTACGTGCTGGTCCGCCGCATCAGGCGGTCCAGCCCCGGCTGCCTGCCCTCCAGCAGCAGCTCGGCGCCCGCCAGCGTCAACCGCCGGTGCACGGCGAGCAGCGTCGACAGCCCGTACGAGTCGCAGAAGTCGACGCCGGCACAGTCCACCCGCACCCGGCGCACGCCGCCGCGCGCGAGGAGGTCGTCCACCACCCTCACCAGCGCGTCACCGTTCTCGTAGACGAGGTCACCGGACAGGACGACGCGGGCGGTGTGCGCGTCCACGATGGCCAGGGTGCAGGTCAGCTTCATGCGGCGGGTCCCCGGTCGGAGGTGCGGGACAGCTCGACGCGCGCGGCGTCGAGGATGCGCGTGGCGCGGGGGAAGTCGTGCAGTTCCGCCGCGAGCAGGGTCAACGCGGGCGTCAGGTGCCGCGCCGGCACGCCGCGGGCGGCCAGGATCTCCGCCGTCCACGTCAGGAACGACGTGAACAGCGCGTCGTCGTCGGTGTAGAGCGCGACGGCGAAGAAGTCCACGATGTGCGCCAGGTCCTCGGCGGTGTGCTGGCGCTGCAGGTCGGTGTACCGCAGCATCGCGGGCACCTGCCGCTCCAGCCCCGTGTAGACCGCCTTCACCAGCCGGCCGCTGGTCCGCGACACCATCGTGTACTCCTGGTCGCCCAGGTGCGGCAGGTGGTCGATCGGCTGGTAGCCGCCGCGCGGGCGGGGCAGCGGGCCGGCCGACAGCAGGTCGGCGGCCGTGCGGGCGTCCGGCGCCCAGACGTCCGCCCCGAGCAGCTTCGCGTACCGGCCATCGGGCCCGAACGCCGCGCCGCCCACCACCACCGGCACCCCGGTCGACTGGCAGGCGGTCATCGTGGCGTGCGCGGTCGGCAGCCGGGTGGCCAGCGAGCCGGACAGCGCGACGGCGTCCGGCCCGGTGCTGTGCAGGTGGGTGATCAGGTGCGGCGCGGGCACCTGCGCGCCCAGGTAGTCGACGCGGAACCCGCGCAGCTTCAGCACCTCGGCCAGCAGCCGCGCGGGCAGCGAGTGCCACTCGCCGTCCACGCACGCCACGGTGATCCGGCCGCGGTGCGGTCGCGGGCGTTCGACGGTGACGGCCAGCGCGGACACCACCCGCTCGTTGATCGCGGTGGCCGCGTGCTCCTGGGCGACGGTCAGCCGGTTGGCCGCCCACTCCGCGCCGATCCGCCGCTGCACCGCGCCGACCACGTCCAGCAGCACGCTCTCGGGGTCGAGCCCGTCGGCGAGCGCCCGTCTCGCCACCTCGGTGGCGAGGTCTTCGTCACCGTCCACGACGGCGTCCCACAGCTGTCGCGCGCAGTCGAGCGCGTCCGAGGTCGTCGTGGTCATCCGGTGTGGGCCCCTCGTCCACCACCGGACACTGAGGTCAGGTGTCGGCCGCGCGGCGCGGTGACCGCCAGCACGGCGATGTCGTCGTGGCCGCCCGCGCCGATCCACTGCGACGCGACCATGTGCACGTGCTCGGCGATGGCGTCCGCGGGCATCCCGGCGCACGACGCGAGCGCCCGGTGCAGCCGCTCCTCGCCGAACATCTCGCCGCCGAGCGGTCCGCCGACCGCCTCGGTGATCCCGTCGGTGTAGAACAGGCACGTCTCGCCGGGGGCCAGCACGACCTCGGCGGTCACGGCGTCGATCTCGGGCAGCACACCTATCAGGGTGCCGTGCGTCGGCACTTCGCGCACGTCGCCGTTCGCCCGCACGACCAGCGGCGGCATGTGCCCGCCGGTGGTCACCCGCAGCCGGACGTCGGGGCCGACGCGAGCCACCGACGCCAGCACGACCGTGACGAACTTGGTGTGGTGCGAGCTGAGCAGCGCGTCGTTGAGCAGGGTCAGCATCCGCCGGTGGTCGTCCGCGAGCGGCAGCAGCGCCTGGAGGGTGGTGCGGACCTTGCCGGTCATCACCGCCGCTTCCAGCCCCTTGCCGCACACGTCGCCGAGCACGACCAGCGACTCGCCCGCCTCGCCGCCCGGCACCGGGTGGACGTCGTAGAAGTCACCGCCGACCCGCTCGGTGTCCAGCGACGGCCGGTACCGGCCCGCGAACTCGACCCCGTCGACGCTGCGCAGCGACGGCGGCAGCAGCTCGCGCATCAGCGTGTCGGTGATCGACACCTGCTGGGCGAACATCCGCGCCGCCGACATCGCCGCGCCCGCGCGGGCCGCGAACAGCCGCGCGAAGAACTCCTCGGCCTCGCTGAAGACCTGCTGCTCGGTGCGCCGCAGCAGCACCAGCGCGCCCGCCGGCACGCCGTGGCCGGGCAGCGGGGTCACCACGATCGAACCGACCTCGCCGAACCCCTCGGGCACCAGCCAGGCGGGCGCGGAGGACGGCTCGATCCAGCGCGACGGCACCGGCGGGAAGCCCTGCAGCGCCTCGGCGAGCCCGGCCACCTCCTCCGGGTCGATCGGCAGCCGCTCGTGCACCGCGTCACCGCCGCGCACGCACCACGTGACGGAGTGGTCGCGACGGCCGCCGCCGGGGGCGATCACCCAGGCGGCGTCGGCCAGGTGACCCGCCGCCAGCTCGGCCGTGATCCGCATGCACCGCTCGGGGTTGAGCGAGGTCAGCAGGGCCGACGACACCTCACCGAGCAGCGCCGTGCGCTCCCGCTCGACCCGCAGCGCCTCCTGGGCCAGCCGCGCGTCGGTGTCCTCGGTCAGCCACCACGTCACCGAGCCGTCGTCGTGGCCCACCGGGTGCGCCTCGAAGCTGCGGTCGCCCAGCGCGCCGCGCGCCGTCCCGGCGGCCGGTTCGGCGTGCGCCCGGCCCAGCCAGCCGGCCCAGTCGGCCAGCGGCCCGTCCAGCGCGGCGTCCGGGAACACCAGCTTCGCGGCCTCGTTCGCGGCGCGCACCAGGCCGGTCGAGTCGGCCAGCACGGCCGGGTAGGGCGCGCTCGACCACCCGATGTCGATCGCGACCTCGGGGTGCCGGACTGCAGGACCGGTCTCCACCACGCGCTCGTCGGCCCCCGTGCGGGCGCCTCCACCTCACTCCACTCTCTGGACTCGCCGCCGTCGGACAGCAGCCGGCAACGGCCTTGCCAGACCCGTGGGCCTCCCCCCAGCCTGCCAGACGACTCCTCCGTCCGCGAATACAGCAGGTCACACCCGGTGCGGGCGGCGGATCGCGCCCCTCTCCACGCCACGTCCACTCGATCGAGCGGCTCCCCACGCCCCGGCGCGTCGAGGAGATATCCCGGACCACCGACATCACCCCCGTGCTGCCGCAACCGGGACCCCGGCGGCCGGCACCGCGAGACCGCCGGCCCGCAGCTGCGCCTGATCACCTGCGGCGGCGCCTTCGGCCAGGCCACCGGGAGCTACCGGGACGACGTCATCGTCCACGCCGACCTCGCCCGAGGCCGGCTCACTGGAACCCGCGGCCGATGAGGGGCACCAGGGCCAGCGGCCGGACGTCGCCGGCGAACGTCGACGCGCCGACCGGCCGTTCCGGCCCCGGTCGCGGTTCGGGGCGGTCGAAGGCGCCCTCAGCGAACAGGTCCTCCACGAAGGCGTCGACCTTCTCCTCGGTGACCGACGGCATGGCGAAGACGTGCGCGTAGTGCCGCACCCCGCCGTCGCCGGTCGGCATCGGCTGGCAGGACAGCGACCACTTCTCGACCACGTCGTCGTTCGGTTGGCGGAAGCGCACGGTCAGCGCCATCGGGCTGCGGTCGACGTGCAGGCCGCCCTCGGGCAGCCGGTCCTCCCGGTCGAGCCGGTCCTCCAGCTCGCGCAACGAGCTCTCCAGGTACCGGGTGACGCGCAGCGCGCGCACCGCCGCGGCCGCGTGCTCGCGGAGGGACTTGGACGCCAGGTGGTTCCACAGGACCAGGGGCGACAGGCCGTTGCGCGAGCCGGCGAACGTCGTGTCGGGCGAGCCGGTGTAGGCCGGTTTGGAGGGCGGCTCGACCCGGAACTTGTTCTTGGTCATGAACACGCCGCACGGCCACGGCGCACCCGGCCACTTGTGCCCGCTCATCACCAGGGAGCTGACCACGTCGACGCCGTGCACCTCCAGCCCGAAGTCGAACTCGGGCACCTTGCCCTTGATCTCCCGGCGCAGCTGGATGCCCAGCTCGCTGCCGTGCTCCTCGGCCGCCGCGATCCGCAGGAACGGCATGAACCCCGCGCCGAGCGCGCCGTCCACGTGCACCCAGAAGCCGCGGCGGCGGTCGACGTGGCCGGGTTCGAACTCGATGTCGCGCTCCAGCAGGCCGTGCTCGGCGAAGATCGGGACGAGCCGGCTCGCGACCTTCTCGACGTTGTCGTAGGCGCCCTTGAAGGTGGTGCCGAAGTTCAGCAGCAGCAGGATCGGGTGCCCGCGCTCGGCGAAGAACCGGACGAGCCGTTCCAGCGCCTCCACGTCGATCTCGCCGCTGCCCTCCGGGCCGCCCTTCGAGGGGACCTCCATCGGCCACTCGTCGGCGATGGGGCACTCACCCGGGTACTCCCGCCTGCCGACCGCCGCGAACGTGTCGATGGCGAGCGTGCGGACGGCCTTGATGACGGAGTAGTGGGTGTCCTCGGAGTAGAAGGCGATCGGCCGGTACGCGTTGTCGTGCGTGACGGCGCTCTCCGTTCCCGCCTGCACGTACATCATCTGCCGGCCGTCACCGGGTTCGGTGATCAGCTTCTTGCCCGAGAGGTAGTCGCGGGCGGAGGCGAGCGCGTACAGGTTGCCCTCGGTGGAGCCCATGGTCAGCACGTAGCCCCAGTAGCTGTCGGGGTTGTCGGCGTCGTAGGGCCACCCGGCGCGCCAGAGGGAGGCGTAGTGGTCGAGCACGGCGCGTTCCACGATCTTGGTGTTGAGCTTGTAGTTGCCCTGCTGGAACGGGTCGCCGATGTTGTTGAGGTGGAACTCCAGGAACCGCGCCAGGTCCCGCTGGTAGTGGCCCATGTCCTGGTTGCCCTGGAACCCCACCATGGTCCCGTGCTTGCCGACCAGGTAGGTCTCCAGCCGGTTGAGGGCGCGCTTGCGCTGCTGGGCCGTCAGCCCCTCGGCGGGGATCTCGAACTCCCCGATCTCCAGCTCGGGATCGCTCGGGTACACCTCCCGCGGGTCCTGCCGGGGCTCCGCGATCACCGACGACCGACCGTTGCCCAATCCGGCGGAGGCCAACAACGCCGACCACGTGGCGTCGTCAGGCCCGTAGGGAATCTCCGGCCGCTGCTCGCTGGGTTGCCCGGTCATGCTGCCCCTCCCGACCCGGTGACGTGTAGCGCGTCGGAGCGTGCCACCGGCCGTCGGCGACCTACACCCCCAAACCACCGATTCACCAACACGTGTCGCACATTCACCCCACAGAGGCTGGGTGAGCGTCACAGAGTTCTGGGGAGCTTCGGCAATCGCGCACCGCGAGCCGGTGGGCTGTGCTCGTCGGGTGTCGCGTTCCACTGCCCGACCTCCACCCCTCGGCCACCGCAGATCGCGGCCCGCGATCGGGTGATACACGGTCGGGCCTGCGGTTTGCGGTGGACACCGGTGGTGAGGTCGCGGAGGATTCCGGCATGGGGCACCCCGACGAGTTGGCGGCCTTGGACCTGTACCCGGTGTGGACGGCGGCGGAGGGGTTGGCGGGGGTGTTCGACCCGTTCCGGTTCGAGCAGCGGATGGCCGCCTACCGGTTGATGATCGACGGCACCAACCCGGCGGACCGGTTCGGGCGCGACAACCGGCGCAACCCGCTGTGGGGGCTGATGTTCCAGCACCAGTGGCAGTTCCGCACCGGGCGGCTCGGCGCCGGCGCCCGGGAGGACGGGCGGATCGACCCGGACTCGCCGTGGGGTTACGGCAACTACACGCTCAACGTCGTCCCGTGGTTGGCGGCGGCCGCCGTCGGGGTGGTGCCGGACCTGCCGGTGGCCGACCCGCCGACGCCCTCCCGGTTCCGGTACGCGACGGGTGGCGTCGTGCCGGCGGAGCTGGCCGGCGCGGTGGACGACTGGCGCGCCTACTTCGAGCTGGTGAGCCGGACCGGGCCGGTAGACCCCGAGCCGGCCCGCCTCGCGCTGTGGAGGGCCCACAAGACCTGCCTGGACGTGGTGGTCGACGTGCTGGCCGACGTCGACACCGACCCCTGGCCCGCACTGGAGGTCGACTTCCTGCGCGGCTGGTGCCGGATGGTCGACTACCTGTGGGCGGCGGCCTGGCCGACCGACTTCGACTTCATGACCGCGCACGGCCTCGACGTGCTGCCGGAGTCGCTGCTCACCACGCCCGAGGACGTGCGCGCACTGCCCACCAAGGTTCGCGGCAACGTCGTCAACATCCTCCGCCTGGCCGGCACACCCCGGTGGCGCTACCACCTCAACCTCACGCTGTGGCAGCGGATCATGCGCACCCGTGAGGCCCGCGACCAGGTGCTGCCCCTGCTCGACGCGGTGTTCAACCCCGGACCGGGCAACACCGCCGAGCGCCGCAAGCTGCTCGGCTACCTGCTGCGCCCCTGATCGCCCATCGCACCCGGCCGGACCCTGTGCCCTTGGCAGGGTGGGCCGGGTGAAGGTCCGCATCCCGATCGTGCTCGCGATCCTCGTCGCCGCGATCGCCCCCGTGTCCACCACCGCCCCACCCGCCACCGCCGCCGCCAACGCCGAGAACAAGGTCACCGACCCGGTGCCGCTGCTGGAGCTGCACACGCCCGGTGACGCGGGCCTGTTCTGGACGTTGTCGCAGGCCGAGGCGCAGGCCGCGGTCACCTCGCACGGCATGCGGCCGCACGCCGGGGCCCGCGTCGGCTACCTGCGCCGGGCGCCGTTCACCGGCTCCCAGCCGATCCACCGGCTGCGCAAGCTGAACGCGAGCGCCTACCTGCTCACCGCGTCGACGTCCGAGCGCGACCAGCTCACCACCGGCGCGAACCCGGCCTTCCGCTACGAAGGCGTCGTCGGGCACGCCTCGGCCACCGCGCAGCCGGGCACCGAGGTGCTGTACCGGATGCGCAAGGACGGCCTGGCCGACTCGTGGCGTCCGGTCCTCGCTTCGCGGGCCGCCGCGATGCAGGCCCAGGGCTACGTGGTCGACGGGCCGCTGGGGCACGTGCACCCGCGCTGGATCCGGACCGGCGCCATCTACTTCGGCGTGTTCGACGCCAACGGCAACCGGTCGATGATGGACCGGGTCGAGCAGTACTACGGCCCGGAGTCGGCGAACGACTGGTGGGGCGGCGTCCGGCACGCCCACGACCGCCACCCCAAGGCCGTCGGGCACTGGCCGGACGAGGACTTCTCCCACCTCAAGCCCGCGATCGGCTACTACGACGACGCCCGGCCGGAGACGGTGGAGCGGCAGATCGCCCAGGCCGCGGGGCTCGACCACTTCGCCTTCTACTGGTACTGGAACCCCGCCGCGGCCGACGAGCAGCTGACCACCGGCCTGCACTCGTTCCTGGCCGCGCGCAACCGCTCCGACCTGAAGTTCACCGTGCTGCCGTGCATCCACCCGTGGGGCGGCGGCGCGGGCGGCACGTTGCGGATGCCCTCCGACCAGATCACCCGGGCGGCGCAGATCCTGGTGGACGACTACCTGTCGCAGCCGAACGCCCTGCGCGCCAACGACGGCCGGCCGATGTTGCAGCTGTGCGACGTGCGCGGCATCGGCAAGCCCAACAGCGGCCCCCAGGACAACACCGTCGACGCCGCCGCGGTCCGCCACTTCACCGACGCCGTCCGCACCCGCGCCCGCGCGACGCTCGGCGAGGAGGTGCTGATCACCATGACCACCGACAACGGCACGCCCGAGCCCGAGCACGGCCTGGACGACAGCTACTGCCCCGGCCGCTGGGACCACCAGCGGGGCTCGTACGAGAACTACGTCGCCGGCGAGCGCGACTGGTTCGCCACCCAGCCGGGCCCGCTGGTCCGCTGCGCCACCTCGGACTTCGACGAGCGCCCGCGCATCGGCGTCAGCAAACCCGACCCCGTGCAGCCCGGCGACACCTCCGAACAGGCCCAGGCCAAGCTGCACGCGTCCTTCCGCTGGTACGAGGACCAGTCCCTGCCGGCCTTCCGCCGCCTGCCGGCCGACATCCGCACCGACCTGGACGAGTCCACCAGGCCGTCCGCGGTGGACAACGTCGTGCTGCTGTACGCGTGGAACGAGTGGCACGAGGGCGGCGTCATCGAACCGAACGCCCGCGACGGCTGCGCCTACCTCGACGCCGTCCGCGCCGAACTGCGCCTCACCAAGGGCACGGGCTGCACCCCGACCCCCACCCCGTACCCACTCGCGGCGACGCATCCCACCGGCTGATCCCGCCGGCGGGATGCGCGGGTCTGGAGCGGCTTCGCCCGCCTTCCACGACCGAGGAAGGCAGGCGACCGGTGTTATCGGGACCGGAGGGCGTGGACAGCGGCGAAGCGGTTCTTGACGTTGTCGGTCAGCCGCTTCAGGCCCAACAGCTCCAGCACGGCTCGCTGCAACGCCTCTCCCCCGGTGCTCCCATCCCGCTCGGCGACGTGGTCGAGCAGCGCCGCCAGTTCGCTCGGGGGCACCTCCTCGAAGGACCGCGGTCCCAGGTGGCGCAGCCGCACCTCCGGTTGACCGGGCAACCGGTACGTGCGCGGTTTGACGCCGCTCTCGCCGAGCGGGTTGTCCTCGATGAGCCGCCCCTCGCGCACCGCTTGGGCGATCGCCTTGTTCAACTCACCCGCAACCAGCTTCGTGACCCTGACGGAGCCCGAAGTCCGGACGTAGGCGGTGTGCAACCGGTTGCCGAGCACCGGGCCTTCGGCTTCGACGAGGCGAACCAGACCGTCGAGCAGGTCCCGACGTGATGCCTCGGCCACTTGGACCACGGTTCCGCCGAACGTCCCGTACGCGGCGAGCACGGAGTCCTGGGTGGATGGCGCCTGCTCCTCGGCCGCGAACGGCGGCAACTCCTGCTCGTGCTCCACAACCGGCGGCGCGAACGACTCCTGGACCTCCGCGGTCACCGGCGGCACGACAGGTTCGACCACCTCCGGAGAGCGCACGACCTGCTCCGGAACCACCGGCTCGGTGGCTACCGGTTCCGGCTCGACCACCGCGGGCACGACCACCGCAGGCACAACGACCGCAGGCTCGACCACCGCGGGCTCGACCACCGCCACTGGTGGACGCGGCACCGGAGCCGACGGGTCGTCACCGTTCGACGTCCACCCCGAGGGGTGAATGTCCAACTCGTGCAACGCATCCCACAGCCGGGCGAGCACCGCGGGCCGGTCCGCGTAGAACTCCGACTCGCGGATGCGGAAGAACCGCCAACCGCACCGCTCCAAGTCGCGCTGCCTGGCCATGTCCCGCTCGTACGCCTCGGGCCCGTGCCACGCGTCGCCGTCGCACTCGACCGCCAGCCTGGCCTTGGCGCCGACAACCACCAGGTCGACCCGGTAGCCCTCGGCCGGGAACTGCGGGACGACGCTGTACCCGCGGTCCACGAGGCGGTTGAACACCCGCTGCTCGAACAGCGAGTCGAAGGGCTCCACCTTCTGGTTCTCGGGCACGGCCGTGCGCCTGGCGTCGTCCACGCCGTCCACCCGCCCGGACAAGGCGTAGCAGTAGTCCAGCAGCTGGAACCGCATGTCCTCGGGGTTGCCGAGGTCGGACAGGCGCAGGGAGTGGAACACCCACATCTGGTCCTTGGCGCGGGACGCGGCGACGTTGAAGCGCTGGACGTACATGTCCTGGGTCAGCGAGCCGATCCGCTTGCCGGGCTCCGGGGCCTTCACCATGGACAGGAACATCACGTTGCGCTCGGAGCCCTGGAAGTCCGCCGAGTCGCCGCACCGCAGGTCGCGGGCCTTCCACTCCTCCGGCGGGATGCGCTCCAGCAGTCGCTTCTCGATCCTCTTCGCCTGGGCGCGGCCGAGCAGCGACACGACGCCGAAGGTCATCCCGTCGTACCGCGGGTCGGCGATGCACTTCTCGACCTGGTCGACGATGGCGTCCGCCTCGACCGGGTTGACCTTGTCGGTCACGCCGCGCTCGTAGCCGTTGTCCAGGAACACCGGCTTGATCGGCTCCAGGCGGTCCGCCCCGTACTGGCGCACGGGCACCAGCCGGATGCCGTCGGGCTCGTAGGCGATCCGGTTCGAGAAGCCGATGATCTCCGGCACGCAGCGCCGGTGCTCGACGAGCGTGGTCATGCCCTCGAAGCGCATCTTCGCCTCGTCGAACAGGCTGCGCTTCGGGTCCTGCCACGACGCGCGGTACGGGTCGTCCCACAGGTACTGCTGGGCCAGGTCGCGCAACTGCTGCTGGTCTGCGCCCACCGCGGTGGGCGAGACCTGCTTGTCGTCGCCGATGACCACGATCTTGGGTGCGAGGTACTGCAGGAACGTCGCCTCCAGGCCCGCCTGCGACGCCTCGTCCACCACCACTACGTCGAACATGTCCGGCTGGACTCGGAACTGCTCGGCGATCCGGTAGACCGGCATGATCCACACCGGCACCGCCGGGCGACAGCGGTCCATGGCCACCTTGATGTCGGCCCGGCGCTGGTTCGCGTAGACGCCGGTGCCCTTGCCCAGCAGCTTGACCAGCTGGGCGTACTGGAGCAGGTCGGCGCGGGCCTTGCCGGACAACCGCTCCGGCGACACGGCGTGTCCCCAGGCCCGTTCGGCGGCCAGTCGCTCGACCCGGCCGCGCACCTCCTCCTCGACGCGCAGCACCTCGGCCTGGAGGGCGTTGACGTCCTCGTCACCCCGCCTGAGCACCCATCCCAGCGCGACCACCCAGGCCCACGCGGCGTCCCAGTCGCCCAGCCGCTCCGCCCAGACGGGGTCACGCGGGTCCGTCGACACGGCCTCGTGCAGCCGCGGCAGCAGATCGGCCAGCACCGCCGCGATCTCGTCCCGACGGCGTGCCAGCCCGGCGACCTCGGTCAGGCGCACCAGCCTGTGGTGCGCGACCGCGTACGACTCGTGATCCCGGTCCTCGGCTGCCTGCGCCAGGTGCTTCACGCACGGCGCGGCGTCCGTCCACTGCGCCACCTCGGCGATGGTTCCCACGACCTCCAGCAGCGGCACGGTGGCCGCGGTGCGCGCGTCGTGCGCGGCGGCGACGTCAACGAGCCGGGCGTAGGTCTGGACGGCCTCCAGGTCCGTCCAGTTCGGGCGCGGAAGCCTGAGCCCCGCCAACCCGCGCTCTTCGGCTTCGAGGGCTTCCCCCAGTGCCAGCACGCGACGCAACTGCTCCAGCTCGGTGACGTGCCACTGGAGCCGTTCGCTCAACGTGTCCTCGGCCGGAATGTGCACGGAGTCCGGCCACGCCCGGTCGAGGGCGTCCAGCGTCCTGGCCGCCTCGGCCCACATCAGGAACACGTCGAGCTGGTCGGCGCTGGTCGGCGGGACGCCGTTGACCCGCACCGCTTGGAACAGGGGCTGGGCGTGCTTCACGGCCTTCGGGGCGAACGCCCCGGTCTTGGGCGTGCCGTCCGGGTTCGTCTTGAGCTTGCCGCCCTCACCGACGTGCGCGCGGAGCGCCCCGGCCAGCGCCACGAGCGCGCCCATGTCGGCTTGGCCGACCTGCACCTCGGTGAGCGGGCCGAGCCGGTCGACCAGGGGACCGACACGACCGACGAGCTGGGCGACCTGGCTCCCGCGCGACCGCCAGTGGTTCGCGCGGCCGGCGAGCACGTCGGACAGGGCGTCGTTCATCCACTCCTCGCGCCGCCGCGACAGGTCCTCGGCCTCCCGCGCGAACCCGTTGAGCCGCTGCCTCAGGAGGGTCCGCGTGGACTGGTCGAGGCGGCGCACGGCGTCGAACGCGGTGTGCTGCGTGAGGCTGCCGTGTCCCTCCTCCGTCGCGATGGCCTGCCGCTCCGCGGTGACCAGCGCGAAGAACGCCTCGGGATCGGGCACGTCGGCGAGGGGCAGGAGCCTGAGCCGCGACTCGGGCTCGTCGGCGTTCAGCGCGTCGTCCACGAGGCTTCGGCGCCACTCGACGATCTCGCTCGCGGGGACCGGGGACGGGACGACGCCGGTGACGTCGACCAGGTCGACCACCCAGCCGAGTCGGTCCCGCTCCGCCTCCACCCGCTGCGCGATCGCGGCGAGCGTGCCGCGGTAGTCGCCGACCTCGTGCCCGGTTACCTCTTCGCCGCGCGCGTCGAGCAGTCGCCGGTACAGCCCTGCCCGGCGCAGGCGGAGGTCTTCGATCGCGGCGATGTGGTCGCCGACGGCCCGGCGCGCGCCTTCGGCGTCGTACTCGCCAGCGACGTGGCTGATCCGCTCCACGGCGACCTTGAGGTCGGCCAGGTCCGAGCGCGAGGAGCCGACGACCGAGACGGCCAGCGGCGCGATGGCCTCGGGCAGCTTCGCCCGCACCTCCTTCAGAGCGCGGTCGGTGTGCGCGGTGACGAGCACCCGCTTGCCCTGCGCGAGGAGGTGGGACAGCAGGGCGGCGACGGTGTGGGTCTTGCCCGTCCCGGGTGGTCCTTGGACGAGGACTTGGGCCTTCGCGTCGACCTGCGTGAGGACTCGCAACTGGCGATCGTTGACCGGTAGGGGCAGGAACAGGTCCGCGTCGAGGTCGACCAGGGCGCCCGGCTCGGGCGAGCGCTCCGCGGTCGGCCGGTGGTTCGGGTCCACGAGCGGCA
Organism: Saccharothrix sp. HUAS TT1; assembly: GCF_040744945.1. Taxonomy (NCBI): domain Bacteria; kingdom Bacillati; phylum Actinomycetota; class Actinomycetes; order Pseudonocardiales; family Pseudonocardiaceae; genus Saccharothrix; species Saccharothrix camelliae. The sequence goes on from NZ_CP160453.1 coordinate 7,953,433, forward strand.
GCAGCCCGTCGGGCACGACCCCGAACTCGCCGATCTGCCCGGCGACCGAGTCGAGGATGTCGACGATCCCCTGCCGCGAACGCCTGCGCAGGATGACTGCCGGGGCGAATGCCGCCACGGCGTGCGCACCGGGCTTCTGCGGGTCGTCCTCGGCGAGGTAGGCGGCGTCACCGTCGAGGGCGTGCACCAGGCGGCGCAGCACGGTGCCCACGGCGTCGCGGTCCAGGACGGCGGCGGTGACCTCGCGGGCCTCGTTCCTGATCTGCACGACGTGCTGCGGGTTGGCCACCCGGCCGGGGTCCAGCATGTCCAGTTCGACGTTCAAGCCGTCCGCGACCTCGGCCTGCTGGAGGGTCAGCCGCCCGGTGCCGTCGTCGAAGTGGATCACAGCGGGCACGGTGGCGAGGTGACGTCGGACGACGTGGTGACCGGGTGGCGACCACGACAGGCAGCCCACGCCGATGACCAGTTCGAGTTCTTCGGCGTGCCCGGCCGCGGTGACGTAGGCGGAGAACAGGTCGTTGTAGACGTTCCGCGCCGGCTGGTCGGCCCGCTCCTGCTCGGCCCACTCCGACCAGCGGGCCGCCCACTCGACATGGGCATCGCGGATGTCGGGGACGTCTTCGAGCGCGGTGCGCCGCTCTTCCTCGCCGATCGACTCGCGCAGGCGCGGCGGGGCGCTCGGGTCGTCCCACTGGCCGTCCAACCAGGGCTTCAACTCCGCCTCCGGCTCGGGCGGTTCCCGGTGCGCGACCCGTTCGACCGCGAGCAGCGCGGCGCCCGGCTCCGGGGCGTCCTCGCGGTGGGCGGATCGGATCGCGGGGTGCTCGGGCAGCTGTCCGAGCCACAGCACAGAGTCGTAGCTGTCCGTGGTGCGCGGCGGGTTCGACTTGAGCTGTTGGCTCCGCGCGAGGAACTGGAAGAGCCGTACCGCTCGATCGACCGCCATGCCCTGCGGATCCGGAGCAGCGCCATCAATCGCCACAGCCGTCCCCCTTCCTCACCACCGAACAGATCAAGCTGCTCATCGGTAATGGCTCGTTCAGCGATACGGTCGACACCACACCGTTATGAACAAAGACCGCAATTTTGCGGATAGCACCACTGCGATAATCCGTCCGCTCGGACTCCGAAGCCCTAGGTCAAGCGGCCCAGCGCGGAGGCCTTTCAGCGGAAACAGCCCTACGGTCACCCGAAACGCAGTCAGTCTGACGATCACGGCAGTTCCGGATTCGCGAGGTTGCCGTTGATCATCGGAGCGAGGCCCCGGAGGCTCGCGAGCGGACGTCACCGACCGGCCGGAAGCGGTGTCGAGCAGCGCGATGCGCCACCGCCAAGATGGTCGGTCATGCCGGGTTCCGGCGTCACCTTCGCTTGACAGCGCTGGTCAGAGGCACCTCTTGACTTCCTGAAGACGACGGTCGTACCGTGTCCGCTTAAGTTCCAGCGAGAAACTAATCGTTTCGGCGACCGACCGACTGGGAGCGCTCCCAGACATGTCGGGCGCAGGCCGAGGGGACGTTCGCGCCGCCGCCGCAGCGGCTGTCCCGGCCCAGGGCAAGCCGGGTACCACGCACGTCGACTCAATGAGGTGTCGAAGTCATGAGGAAAGCGATCGCCACGTTCGGCGCCGCGCTGCTCGTCGCAGCCGGTTTGGGGCTGACCACCCTGCCGCAGGCTCAAGCGGCAGTCGGTCTGCACGTCAGCGGCACGCGGATCGTGGAGGCCAACGGGCAGCCGCTGGTGATGCGCGGTGTCAACCACCCGCACGTCTGGTTCACCGGTGAGACCGGCGCGTTCGCCGACATCAAGGCACTGGGCGCGAACACCGTGCGGGTGGTGCTCGGCACCGGCAAGCGGTGGGGGCCGTCCACGGACGTGCCCGCGGTGATCGACCTCTGCAAGCGCAACCGGATGATCTGCGTGCTGGAGGTGCACGACACCACCGGTTACGGCGAGGAGGGCGCGGCGGCTTCGCTGGACGAGGCGGCGAACTACTGGATCAGCCAGAAGAGCGCCCTGGTCGGCCAGGAGGACTACGTCGTCATCAACATCGGCAACGAGCCCATCGGCAACACCAACGCGGCGCAGTGGACCTCCGCGACCGCGAACGCCATCAAGAGGCTGCGCGCCAACGGTTTCCAGCACCTGCTGATGGTCGACGGCCCGAACTGGGGCCAGGACTGGCAGCACGTCATGCGCGACACCGCCCAGACCGTCCTCGACGCCGACACCCAGCGCAACACGGTCCTGTCGATCCACATGTACGCCGTGTTCAACACCGCCGCGAGCATCACCGACTACCTGAACCGCATCCAGGCCAACGGGTGGCCGCTCGTCATCGGCGAGTTCGGCTGGCGGTTCGCGGACGGCGAGGTCGACCACGAGGCGATCCTGAGCGAAGCGCAGGAACGCGGCCTCGGGTACCTGGCGTGGTCGTGGAGCGGCAACTCCGACCCGATCCTGGACATGGCGACCGACTTCGACGCGTCCCGGCTCACCACGTGGGGCCAGCGCATCTTCAACGGCGCCAACGGGATCAAGGCCACGGCCAAGGAAGCCACCATCTTCGGCGCGCCCACCACGACCACCACGACGACGACCACCACCACGACCACGACCACGACGACCACCACCACGCCCGGCGGCGGGTTGACGTGCTCCGCGACGTACCGGCTCGTCGGCCAGTGGCAGGGCGGTTTCCAGGGCGAGGTCGAGGTCACCGCGGGCGCCAGGGCGATCAAGGGCTGGACCGTCACCTGGACGTTCGCCGACGGCCAGGCCGTCACCAACGCCTGGAACGCCACCGTCACCAGCAGCGGTTCGTCGGTGACCGCGCGGAACGCGGGCTACAACGGCTCGCTGAACGCCGGCGCGAGCACCACCTTCGGCTTCACCGGGTCGTCGCGCACCACCAACAGCGCGCCGACCGCCTCCTGCGCCGCGGTCTGACCGCTCCCCCGACGCGCGGACGCCGCTCCTCCGGCGTCCGCGCGTCGGCGGGTCGAGAACGCGCCACCGAGGCCGCGATCCTGTGCGGGCCGCACGTGATCCGCTCCACCGCCGTTCGCCCTCCCGGTCGCCCGCTGACGACCCGCGTCCGTCCGGGTGCCGATTCCGTGATTTGCGGACCCCGCCCGCCGGATCTCCGTTACCGTCGGCGAACCCGCGTGATCGGAGGGGCGTCGATGAGCGATCCGCTCGCCAACGTGCAGCGCTTCGTGGACGACTGGGAGCGCGACGCGGAGCAGAAGGCGGCTCGCTACGCGTCGATGCGGCAGGAGGTCGAGCGGATCTCCATCACCGCGTCGGCCGCGGGTGGGGCGGTCAGCGTCACCATCGGGCCGAACGGCATCCCCAGCGCCGTGACCATGACCGACGGGGTGAGCCGGCTGCGACCGGAGCAGGTCGCCGCCGCCGTGATGGAGGCCATGCGCCAGGCGCAGGCCCGCTACCCGGCCGAGCTGGCGCGGGTGGTCGGCGAGACGGTCGGCGACACCGAGTCCGGGCGGCACGTCGTCGCGGTCGCCGAGCGGAACTTCCCGCAGGTCGAACCGGACCCGCCGGCCCCGCCGCGACGACCGCGCCGCGACGACGGCGGCGACTTCAGCGACGAGAGCTACCTGGGGTGACGCGATGACGGGCTACGAGGCCGTTACCGGTGAGATCGGCGCGCTGGCCGGTCGGGTCGAGGGGCTGGCGGACCGGCTGCGCACGGCGGCGGACGCGGCGCGGACGGTGGCGATGAACGACTCCGCGTACGGCGTGGTGTGCCAGCCGTTCGCGATGCTGCTCCAGCCGTTCGAGGACATGGGCGTGCAGGCGCTGGTCAAGGCGGCGGAAACGGTGTCGGACAACGCCGCGAAGCTGCGCGAGACCTCCCGCGCCTACGACGACCAGGAGTCCGGCGAGTCGGCCCGCTTCGACGGGATCGACCGGTGAACAACCCGCTGGTGGCCGCCCCGGTGGACGACACCACGGCGGTCACCGGGATCGGCGTCGCCGAGTCCGCGCGCGACCTGGCGCAGGGCGTCTCGGACGGCAGCTGGGTCGAGGCCGGGCTGGGCGGCGTCGGCGTCGGGCTGGAAGTGCTGTCGATGGTCATCGACCCGATCGGCACGGTGGCCTCCTACGGCGTCGGCTGGCTGATCGAGCACGTGCAGCCGTTGAAGGAAGCCCTGGACTGGTTCGCCGGCGACCCACCGGTGATCCGCTCGTTCAGCGAGACCTGGGCCAACGTCGCCGCCGAGGTGGCCCGCGTCGCCGAGGAGCTGGGACGGCAGGACGCGCCGGGCTGGCAGGGCGCCGCCGCCGACACCTACCGGGGCCACGCCGCGCAGACCGCGGACGCCATCGCCGGGGCGGCAAGCCTGGCCGAGGGCGTGGGCGTCGGCGTGATGGTCATGGGCGAGGTGGTCGCCGCCGTCCGCGAGATCATCCGCGACCTGGTCGCCGAGGTCGTCGGCAAGCTGATCACCTGGGCGCTGGAGGCCGTCGCCACGCTCGGCCTGGCCACGCCGGTGATCGTCGCGCAGGCCACCTCCACCATCGCCCGCGTCTGCAACCGGATCTCCGACCTGGTCCGCAAGCTGGTCAAGACGATCGGCAACGTCACCCCGCGCATCCGCAAGGTGCTGGACAAGCTCGGCGAGATCATGGAGAAGCTGGGCAAGCTCGGCCGCCGCGCGGACGGGCCCAGCACACCCGGAGTCACCAGCCCGTCCGGCGCTCCCAGCACACCCGACGCCCCGACCGTCAGAGGGGTCGACGGCACCACCACGCCATCCGGCACCACCACGCCATCCGGCACCACCACGCCGTCGGGCGCCACGACTCCTTCCGGCACAACGACTCCCTCAGGCACGACCACGCCGTCCGGCACCACCACGCCGTCCGGCACGACCGCCACCCCGGACAGCACGCCGTCGACACCGTCGACCCGCTCGCCGGACGGCACGTCCCCCTCCGCCACCTCACCCTCCGGCAAGCCCGGCCCCAACCGCCCGGCCAAGCCCGAGGACACCAGCACGCCCGCCAACCAGCGCCGGTGCGAGAACGACCCGGTGGACGTCGCGACCGGTGAGGTCGTGCTCGCCGAGACCGACGTCTCCCTGCCCGGCGTGCTCCCGCTGGTGCTGCGCCGCGTGCACGTGTCGTCGTTCCGCGCCGGCCGCCTGTTCGGCCCGTCGTGGGCGAACACCCTGGACCAGCGCGTCGAACCGGACCACCAGGGCGTCGTGCTCGTCACCGAGGACGGCATGCTGCTGGTCTACCCGCACGCGACGGGCCCGGTCCTGCCCGAGAGCGGCCCGCGGTGGGCGTTGGAGCGCACCGCCGACGGCTACACGCTCGACCAGGTCGGCCGGCTCCTGCACTTCCGCGACGGGCTGCTCGCGGAGATCGCCGACCTCAACGGCAACCGGATCACCGTGGACCGGGACGCGTCGGGCGTGCCGACCGCCGTCCGGCACTCGGGCGGCTACCACGTCGACGTGCACACCGAGGAGGGCCGGGTCACCGGCTACGCCCTGCGCAACGGCGACGCCTCGATCCAGCTGCCCCGGTTCCACCACACCGCCGACGGCCTGCTGGCCGCGGTCGTCAACAGCAGCGGGCGGCCGATGCTGCTCGACCACGACGACGAGGGCCGCATCACCCGCTGGACCGACCGGAACGGCCACTGGTACACCTACGAGTACGACAGCCGGGGCCGCTGCGTCGCCAACCGGGGTTCCGGCGGCTTCCTGGACGGCCGGTTCGAGTACGACGAGGCGAACCGCACGACCAGGTTCACCGACGGGCTCGGCAACACGACCTCCTACCGCTTCGACGCGGCGCACAACGTCGTCGCCGAGACCGACCCGCTCGGCGGCGCCACGCGCAGCGAGTGGGACGCGCACCGCCGCCTGGTCGCCCGCACCGACGCGATCGGGCAGACCACCCGGTACCGCTACGACGACAACGGCCACCCGGTCGAGGTGGTCCGCTCCGACGGCGCCCGGACCACCGCCGAGAACAACGGCTTCGGCCTGCCCGTCACGGTCACCCAGCCGGACGGCGGCGTGTGGCGCTCGGAGTACGACGAGCGCGGCAACCTGATCGCCGAGACCGACCCGACCGGCGCGCGCACCTCGTACGAGTACGACGACAAGGGCGCGCTCGCCGCCGTCGTGGACGCGCTGGGCCGCGCCGTCCGCTTCGAGAACGACGCCGCGGGCATGCTCCTCGTCGCGGTGGACGCGGAGGGTTCGACCACCCGGCTGACCCGCGACGCGTTCGGCCGGGTCGTGGAGCAGGTCGACCCGACCGGCGCGCGCACCCGGACCTCGTGGACGGTCGAGGGCCGGTTGAGCCGCCGCACGCTGCCCGACGGCACGGAGGAGCGCCGCGGCTACGACGCCGAGGGCAACCTGGTCGAGCACGTCGACCCGACGGGCGGCGTGACCAGGTTCGAGCACACCGCCTTCGACCTGCCGATCGCCCGCACCGACCCGGACGGGTCCAGGTTGGCGTTCGGCTACGACACCGCGCTCCGGCTGACCTCGGTCACCAACCAGCTGGGCGCGACCTGGTGGTACACCCACGACGCGGCGGGCAGGCTCGTCCGCGAGCAGGACTTCGCCGGCCGGGCGCTCAGCTACCGGCACGACCCGGCGGGTCGGCTGGTCGAGCGCGTCAACGGCGTCGGCGAGTCGACCGCGTACGTCCGCGACGCGCTCGGCAAGGTGGTCGAGGAGCACACCCCGGAGGGCGTGACCACCTACCGGTACGACGCGGTGGGCAACGTGCTGCACGCCCGCAACCGGCACACCGAGCTGTCCTACGAGCGCGACGCGCTGGGCCGGGTGGTCGCGGAGACGTGCGACGGGGCGACGGTCCGGTCGGAGTACGACGCCGTCGGGCGGAAGGTCCGGCGGATCACCCCCACCGGCGCGGAGAGCGCGTGGGAGTACGACGGCCGCGACCGGCCGGTGCTGCTGCGCACGGCGGGCCGGGAGGTCTCGTTCGCGCACGACGCCACCGGGCGCGAGGTGCAGCGGCGGGTCGGCGCGACGATCCTGGCCCAGGCGTGGGACGACGCGGGCCGGTTGCGGGCGCAGACCGTGTCGCACGGCCTGGGCGCGGGTTCGCGGCTGGTGCAGCACCGCGCCTACCACTACCGGCCGGACGGCTCGGTGACCGCGGTCAACGACCTGCTGCGCGGCGACCAGCGGTTCGACGTGGACCGCGCCGGGCGGATCACGGCGGTGCGGGCGGCGAACTGGTCGGAGCGCTACGCCTACGACCCGGCGGGCAACCCGACCGGGGCGGACGGCCCCTCCGGGCCGGTGTCGGGCGGCTACGACCGGCAGGGCCGGCTGGTGGTGCGCCGCCGGAAGCGGTTGTCCGCCAAGCCGGACGTGTGGCGCTACACCTGGGACAGCCAGGACCGCCTGGTCGGCGTGATCACCCCGGACGGCACGGCCTGGAGCTACCGCTACGACCCGTTCGGCAGGCGGGTCGACAAGCGGCGGCACGGCCCCGACGGCGTCTCGGTGGTCGAGCGGGTCCGGTTCCACTGGGACGGGTTCGTGGTCGCGGAGCAGGTGGCGGAGTCCGCCGGCGCGCCCGCCCGGAGCACCGTGTGGGACTGGGAGCCGGACCGGTTCAGCCCGGTGACGCAGGTGGAGCGCACCCGGCCGGACGACCGGTCCCAGGAGTGGGTGGACGAGCGGTTCTACGCCATCGTCACCGACCTGGTCGGCACGCCGAGCGAGCTGGTGGACGACCTGGGCACGCCGGTGTGGTGGTCGCGCCGGACCATCTGGGGCGCGGTGACGCACGACCGCGGCGACGGCGCGCACTGCCCGTTCCGCTTCCCGGGGCAGTACCACGACCGCGAGAGCGGCCTGCACTACAACTACCACCGCCACTACGACCCGGACACCGGCCGGTACGCCTCGTCGGACCCCCTCGGCCTCGCGCCCGGCCCCAACCCGTACGCGTACGCGGCGAACCCGCACCGGTCGATCGACCCGCTCGGCCTCGCCCCGGACTGCGAACGCGCCCTGGAGGCGGCCCGGAACCGCGCGGACGCCGAGCAGAACCGGCCGGGCGCGAACGGCGGCAACCGCCCCGCCGTCGCGGCCGGGTTGGCCGTCCCGGGCACCGAGACCACGTTCAGCGGTGCGAGCATCAAGGGCGGCGGCAACCACAACCTGCACCCCGACGTGCAGGCCGCGTACAACAACGTGCCCGCGGACCAGCGCGCGCCGGGCAACCAGCACGGCCGCTGCGCCGAGCCGGAGGCGTTGTCCAACGCCATGTCGGCCGGCGTCGACCCGCGCGGCGGCACCATGGCGGCCGTCGAGGTGCGCGCGCCGGGCAACGCGCGGCACGGCGTGCCCAAGGCGCCCTGCTCGTCGTGCCAGCATGTGCTCAACCAATTCGGCATAACGGCGGTGGTCTAGCGGTGGGACGACGGTGGTCGGAGGAGACGGAGCGGGTGCTGGGCGAGGCGGGCTGGCGCCCTGGGCGCGAGGTGCCCACCGACGGGTGGGAATCGCTGCTCCGGGAGCGCGGCGGCTTCGAGGCCCACGACGCCGCGCGCCGGTTCCTCGCCGAGTTCGGCGGTCTCGCCGTGCCCGCCAGGGGGCCGGGCGTGACCAGCGCGAAGCTCTCCTTCACGCTGGACCCGTCGGCCGCCGAGTGGGACGACGAGATCTTCGACTACCTGAGCCAGGAGGCGGGCGCCCCCCTGTACCCGCTCGGCGAGGTCGACCGGCGCAACAGCTACCTCGGGATGGCTCCGGACGGCTCCGTCTACCTCGGGATGGACTCCGTGATGCACCTCGCCGAGTCCGGTGACCTAGCCCTGGAGAGGCTGGTCGAGGGTCGGACCTGAACGGGCGACCGCCTGCCCCACCACCGCCGACGCGGTGAGGGCGACGGCCCGGTCGTCGTCGTGGACCAGTTGCCGCAGAACGCCCCGAGCCAGGGTCTCCGGCAGCTCGGCGAGCGCCTGGACCAGGCGCACCCGTACCGCAGGGGGCGCGGCGAGTTCGGCGACCAGGGCGTTCAGGACCCGGTCCGCGCACTCGGGGTCCGACGCCAGCGCCCCCAGGACCTCGCCCGCTTCGACGTCGTTCACGCCCTCCACCACCATGCCGACGAGCGTCGGCACGGCCGTGGCCACGCCACGCGCGCCCAACGCCAGGGCGGCCTGCCGGCGCACCGCCGCGGCCGGGTCGTCCAGCGCGCCGGCGAGTGCCGCGGTCACCTCGTCGCCGGACAGCCCGGCGATCGCCAGGACCGCGCGCCGCCGGACGTCGACGTCGTCCGAGCGCATGCCGGCGACCACGCTCGCCACGGCGTCGCCACCCGCCCGCGCGAGGGCCCACCGCAGCGCGCCGGCGACGTTCGGGTCGGACTCCGCGAGGACCGCCTCGGCCAGCAGCTCGACCGGCGCCGGCGCGTCCTCTGCGGGCGCCAGGACGGCCTGCTGCCGCCGTGCGGCGTCGGGCGAGCCGAGCCCGTGCAGGAGCTGGACGATGCGCAGCACGTCCGGCCAGTCGGAGGGCGCCGAGGCGTCGACCGCGCGCAGCCGCTCCAGCAGCTCCCGCTCGCGCTCCAGCCGGTCCTCGGTCCGCCCGATGAGGTCGGCGACCAAGGTGGACGGCGCGAAGGCGGGGTCCTCCAAAGCCCGGCCGACCTCCCGCAGCGACAACCCCAGCGACCGCAGGCTCTCCACGTGGAAGATCCGCCGGATGTCCTCGTCCGAGTACTCGCGGTAGCCGCCCGCGGTCCGACCGGTCGGCCGCACCAGCCCGAGGGCGTCGTAGTGCCGGAGCATCCGGGTGCCGACCCCCGAGCGGCGGGCCACCTCGCCGATCAGCACCCCGCTCACCCGGCCCGTTCCGGCCTGAGCGCGACCACCCGGATCGCCTCGTCCACGTCCGGGTCGAAACCGGCGTCCGGGTCGCGCAGCAGCCGTTCCGTGGCTCGGGCGTGCGCGCGCACCACCGGGTCGGCGCTCGCCGGCACCGCGCGCAGGACCGGCTCGACCACGTCGCCCAGCGCGACGAGCGCCCGGCTGAGGCTCAGCCGCACGTTCCGGTCGCCCCGTCCCAGTTGCGTCGCCAGCTCCGCGGCCAGCTCCGCCCGCTCCCCCTCCGGCACGAGGACGACCGCGGCGCGCCAGGCGCTCCGAGCCACCTCGTCGTCGGCGTCGCGCAGCAACGACCGCGTGATCGCGGGCCACGCGCTCCCGTCCCCGACCTTGGAGAGCGTGTGCAGCGCCTGGCTCCGGGCCTGGGCGCGCTCCGACCGGAGTTCGGCGCGGAGCCGGGGCACCGTCACCTCTGCCGGGAGGCGGGTCAACGCCCAGGTGAGCATGTCGCGCACGAAGAAGTCCGGTTCGACCGCGCACCGGGCCAGGAGCGCGTCGACCAGGCCGGGGTGCGGCCGCGTGCCGACCGCCAGGGCCGCTTGGAGGCGTGTCGACGCGTCTCCCGCGCCCAACGCGTCGACCAATGGGTTCTCGTGCGCTGTGTCCATGGGGACCACCTCCTCACCCCAGTGAAGACCTTGTCACGGTGTCAGGGTCAAGCGACGACGGCGGGCGTCACGCGGGGCGACCCGACCACACGCGCACCGCGATCGCCTGCGCAAAGGATGTGCCGCCGGTTCCTCGCACCCCGGCAGCCGGTTGCTAGCGTGACGCGGTGTCTGAGCGAGAGCACACCGGGCGGATCCTCGACGGCCGGTTCGAACTGCTGGAACGACTGGGCAGCGGTGGGATGGGGACGGTCTGGCGCGCCCTGGACCTGGGGCTGCACCGCGAGGTGGCCATCAAGGAGGTCCGCCCGGCCGACGCCGACCAGATCGAGAGCAACCCCGCGATGGCCGCCCAGCTGCGGGAGCGCGTGCTGCGCGAGTCCCGCGCGCTCGCCCGGTTGCAGCACCCGAACGTCGTGTCGATCTACCAGATCATCGAGTCGCCCGACTCGCCGTACCCGTGGATCGTCATGGAACTGGTCCGCGGCACGTCGCTGGACGCGCGGCTGAACGACGGCGTGCTGACGCCCGTCGAGGCGGCGCGGGTCGGCCGGGACGTGCTCGCGGCCCTGCGCTCGGCCCACTCCGCCGGGGTGATGCACCGCGACGTCAAGCCGGGCAACGTGCTGCTGCGCACGGACGGCAGCGCCGTGCTCACCGACTTCGGCATCGCCGCGCTGCAGGGCTCGACCCAGCTCACCGCGACCGGCGACGTCATCGGGTCGCCGGAGTACATCGCCCCGGAGCGGTTGCGCGGCGACGAGACGCACACCGCGTCGGACCTCTGGTCGCTCGCGATGCTGCTGTACGTGGCCGTCGAGGGCCACCACCCGATGCGCCGCGCGAGCACGATGGCGACCCTGGCCGCGGTGATGACCGAGCCGGTCCCGCCGCCGAGGCGGGCGGGCTCCCTGGCGCCCGCGCTCAACGCGGCCCTGCGCAACGACCCGGCCGACCGCCCCACCGGCGAGGTGCTGGACCAGTTGTTCGCCGCGGCCGAGCGCGACCCGGCGCCGCTCCCGGGGCCTCCCCAGGGTCCTCCCCTGGGACCGCCCACCCCGGCGGGCTTCGCCGTGCCCAGGCCGCCGAGCGGTCCCCAGTCCCCACCGCAGTACCCCCACTGGCAGTCCGGTCCGACGCCGGTCAGCGGACCGCGCCCGCACGGCTACCCGACACCGCCACCGCTCCCGCCGACCCGCAAGCGGACGAGCGCCGTGGTGCTCTCGCTGGTCGGCGTGGCGCTGGTCGTCGCCACCACGCTGCTGGTGGTCCGCCTGGTGGACGCGAACAGGACGCCGGACGCCAACGCGGGCTCGTCCACCACGGTGACGACCACCCCGCTGAGCATCGGCCTGCCCGACGCCCCGACGACCACGGTCCCCGAGGCGGAGGAGGACCTGCTCACGCCCGCCGGCGCGCGCCGAGCGGTCACCGCGCTCGGCGGGGCCATGGGCGGCACGAAGGTGTCCGAGCTGACGTTGTGGCCGGAACGGGCCTCGGCGGTCGCGCCGACCCCGGCGGTCGCGAACGGCTTCGACGACTTCGAGTACCAGGGCGGCAAGGCGACCAGGAAGGGGCCGGACGGGGTCGACGCCGACCGCGCCCTGGTCGACCTGAACGAGGTGAACTGGGACGCCCTGCCCGCGTTGCTGGAGCGGGCGAACAAGGACCTGGGCGTCCCCCAGCCGACCATGCGGTACGTCATCGTGGACACCGGGCTGATCGACGAGATCGCGACGATCAGGGTCTACCTGGCCGACGACTACGGCGGCGCGTACCTGCAGGCGGACCTGAAGGGCGAGGTCCAGAAGACGTACGCACGCGGCAAGTGACCCTTGGTGGGGGTGCGAGTCCGCACCCCCACCAAGGGTCACCGTCCGCTCGGAGCGCCGTCGGTGACCGCACCGGAAACCGACGCGCGGGAGGAGAACACCGAGAGGTTCAGCGTGATCCGCTCGACCGGCTCGACCTCGGCGTCGACCACCGTTGGGACGATCATCAGCGCGCTCACCTCCCCGCGCTGGAAACTGGCGATCGGCTGAACCCGGGTGGTCGAGAGCGGCCGGGAGGGCAGCGGCTCCTCCAGGGAGACGTTGCGGCGGAACCACAGCTCGTCGACGTCCGTGGTGGACAGCTCGGGCCCCTCGGGCGCGACCGGCCGGCCCTGGACCACGACGAGCCTGTCGGCCGGCGCGGACAGCGTCACCCGCCAGGTCAGGGTGCCGCCCTCGGTGACCGCGTCGGTGACCGGGGTGGCGGTGAAGGTCGGCTCCGGGTCGTCGTTCGACACGGTCAGCCGGTCCGTGTAGCGGCCGACGACCACGCCGCGCACGGCCTTGACCAGCACCACGCGCTTCGCGTCCAGGTTCCACCGGGTGTTGCCGGTGATCCGCACCGGGATCGCCACCTCGTGCTGCCCCGGCTCGATCGCCACCACCTGCCCGGTGTACGCGACGCCCTCCTCGTCCTGGACGAACACCCGCACCGAGCCCGCGCCGTCACCGGTCACCGAGACCGGGAACCGGACGGTCCGGACGCCGGAGTCGCCCTCCTCGACGGTCAGCGCGCCCACGTCGACGCGCGGCAGCGCCACCGGGCGCGGGTCCGGCAGGCCGGGCGCCCAGCCGTGGGCGTCGATGAGCCACGCCTGCCCGGCGCCCCCGTGCGGGACCAGCTCCAGCTCGGCGACGCGGCGCAGGTCGACCCCGTGCGCCGGCAGGGGCACGCGGACCTCCTGCGCCCACCGGGCGGACAACCGCTCGGTGGCGGGCAACCCGTCCAGCGACACCGACCCCAACCGCGCCCGCCGCCCGTTCACGTCGGTGAGCGCCACGTCGAAGCGGTTGGCCGCGGTGTTCGGCGGCACGGCCAGCCGCAGCGCCAGCTGCCGCGCGCCCGCCAGCGACACCGGCGCGCCGGGGCGCACGGTCGCGGCCTGGCCGTCGGCGGACCAGCGCAGCGCCACGGCGAACCGGCCGGGCTCCCCCGGCACGCGGTTGAACCGGACGAAGTGCGGCGACGGGCGGGCGGTGGACGGGTCGACGCACGCCGCGGCCGGGTCGGTCGACACCGGGTCGCAGACCGCCGCGGACCCACCCGCCGAGGTCGCCGCGTCGGGCACGACGAACGGGGAACGCGCGCCGCCGACCGCGTGGGACAGCACGCGCGCCGGGTCGGCCGAGGGCGCCCGGACGCCCGACCCGTCGAGCAGCGGCAGCACCCGCCGGTCACCCGCGACGAACAGCCGCGCCGCCGCCGCGATGTAGGTCGCCGCCGCGGTCTGCTGCTGCTCGGCCGTGAGCCGGGTGGCGGTGCCGGGCGAGCACACCGCGTCCACCCACGTGTCGCGGAAGTCGTCGTGCGCCGGGGCCTCCGCCTGGCCGGGCGTCCACTCGGTGTTGAAGAAGTTGTGGTTGGCGCCGACGAAGTACAGCGCGCTGTGCAGCGCGGTCCCCCGGCTCACGCCGCGGGTCGCGTCCACGAACAGCTGGCCCTGGAGGTCGGATACGTCGCCGTCGCAGCCGGGCAGGATCGTCACCGACGGCACGTCCGGCGCGGGGTTGTGCCCGAAGATCGTCGGTCCGATGAGCAGCGCGCCCCTGATCCGCCAGCGCGCCGGGGCCTCGCCGGGCGGCGGGGTGAGGCTGTCGACCGCGGCCCGGTTGACGCCCTCGCCGCCGCGCGAGTGCCCGACCAGGAACACCTCGTCCAGGTCGGCGACGGGCGCGGCGCGGACGACGTCGGGCGCGGAACCCCGACCGGCGCCCGCCCAGTCCGCCCACCTCGCCAGGTGGGCGCGCACCAGCGCCGACCGCGCGCCCGCGCCCGACTCGACGTCCAGCACGTCGTGGGCGTTGACCGCGTTGGCCGACACCGAGACCGTCACGTAGCCCTGCGAGGCGAGCAGCCGCTGCGCCTGGAGGTAGCCGCGGTGGCTCGGCACCGGCTCGGCCGGCTCCGGGCAGGGCCACTCCAGCAGCAGCGCGGCCCCGTTGTAGCAGGTGGCGTGCCTGCCGTGCAGGAACAGCGCCAGCGGACGCCTGCCCGGCGCACCGGTCGGCGCGACGACCACGGCCTTCATCTCCAGCGGCACGGGGTAGCCGGACACGGCGATCGGGTCGAGCTCGTACTCCCCCGTGCGCGTGGCGAACCGGCCGGGCGTGCCGGGGTCGGTGTCGCCGGCGGGCTGCAATGCGGGCGGCGTCGCGTTCACCGCGGTCGACGGTCGCACGGGCTCCTCGACGTCCAGCCGCCTGCCCGACGCCCGCACCTGGAGCCCGTCGGTGTCGGCCACCGAGACCGCGTCCAGGGTGTGGGTGCGCAGGTCGGCGGACGGGCGCGGCACGCCCAGCAGCCGGTCGCCGTCCCAGAACTCGATCGCCGCACCGCCCGGCGGGACCGGCGCGGGCGCCGTCCAGGTCAGCCGCGCGCCGTCGATCGCCCACCCCGTCGGGAGGGGCTGCGGCGTCGGCTGGGCCTGCGCCGTCACGGGTGCGACCAGGGCCGCCGCGAGCAGGACGGGTAACAGAAGTCTGATCGAGCGCATGTGCGATCCCCCTGAATCGACCGACGTCCGACCAGTTCTAGCGCTGCGGGAGACCGCGCCACAAGCGTTGGCGAAACTGTTTCGGCAGCTCTGCCCGAAAGTCCCACCGTCCACAGAGGACCGGTTCTGGCCCCCGACCGTCAGGGGTCCGGCCGTTCGGCCCGTGAAGCCGGAAAAGCGGTGGCGCGGGTGAGCGATGATGGTGCCGATGTCCATCCAACTGGCTTTCGGGGTCACCGCCGGACCCGGGTCGCGCTGCCGGCTGCCCGCGGCCGGCGGCCGAGCCGTGCCCGTCGACGACCGGCCCGGCACGCACCCGCCGGGCGCCCCGGTCGCCGTCGGCCCGGCCGGCGCCGACCCCGAGGCGGTGCGGCGCGCCACCGGGCAGCTCGCCCGCCTGGTCCTCGGCGGGCCCGAGCCGGCCGCGGCCGGTGTCGACCTCGGCGACGGCTTCACCTCGGCGCGCCTGGCCGGGGCCCACGGCGACCGGCGTGACGCGGTGCTCGCCGCGCTGAGGGTCCTCGGCGCCGACGGCGCGCACCGGCTGGGCGACCGGGCCGCCGGCCTGGTGGCGATGTTCGGACCGGCGGCGACCAAGCGGGTCGGCGCGGCCGCCCACGCGGCGGTCGCCGAGCGGCGTTGGGCGGCGCTGCAACTGGCCTCCGCGGCGTCCGACCTCCTCGGGCCGGAGCAGCTGGAGCGCGTGCTCGACCTGCGCGCCCCGGACGGGGTCGACCCGTTCCCGCGCGGCGCGGCGTCCACAGTGGCCGATCACCTGTCCCGCGTGCTGGCGGGGTACCCGCGACCGCGGCGGCTGAAGTTGATCCTCAGCCTCTGGGACCACGTGTGCGCGCTGCTGGTCGAGCGGCAGCGCCTGCGACGCCTGGCCACGACCCAGACCCGCGCCGACCGGGTCGACCGGCTCCGCGAGCGCCACCGCGACCACTTCGACGAGTCGATCGTGGAGCAGCTGACCCGGGAGGTCGGCGACCGGCCGACGCTGGCCGCCGCGGCCCGGTGGCGGCCGCCACCGCAGTGGGCCGCGGGGGAACTCCGCCGGGCGTTGCACGACGCCATCGCGGCGACCGCGCTGCTGAGGTTCGCCAGGACCGCGTCCGACGAAGGTCTCGCGGTCGCCGCGGAGGAGCACCGCGACGCCCTCGTCGCGGCCGACGCCTGCCTCACCGACGACGAGCGGTCCAGCGCCTCGCGCCGCCACGAGGGCGGCTACCGCCACCCGGCCCGGCCGGGGTGCTACGTCCACCAGCTGGTCAAGGCGCTGGGACCGGACCGACCGATCACCACGAAGACCGAGAACTCCGTGAAGGCGCGCCTGGCCATGGCCCGCAACTACGGCGTGGTCGTCTTCGACGCCGTGGGCGCGCTGCTCACCGAGCTGGACGAGCAGGCGCTGCACAACTGCTGGGACGCCTGCGAGCCGTGGGAGGCGCCCCGGCTGCGCCAGTGGCGCGCCGCGGCGGGGTTCCGGCGGGCGCCGGACAGCTGGGAGCAGCCACCGCTGGCCGACGCGCACGCCGAGGGCCCGACGCGCACGCTGGCGCAGCGGATCGCCGCCGGGGGCCGGGTGGACCCGGCCTCGGTCGAAGCGCCGCACGACCTGCTCTGGTTCGCCGACCTCGCCGACGCGCTGGCGCCCTTCCACGGCGGCGAGCGCGCCGCAGTGCAGCACGACCGGCTCGCGCCGCGGCTGGACTACTCCACGCCACCGCCGCGGTCCGAGCACGGCAGACCACGAGCCGACTCCGTGCCGCTCGCGGCCGCCGGGGTCGCGCAACTGGTCATGTTCGGCGCGACGCCGCCGCCCCGCTGCGGCAGCTGGGCCGACCTGGCCGCCGGGACCAGCGCGGACGCGGTGATCGCCGAGGCCGGCGTCGGCGCCTTCCCGGTCCCGCCCGAGGTCTCCGCCCTGGACGCGCAGGTCGTCCCGGGCACCGACCTGCGCGTGGAACTGGGCCGCGAGCCGAGGCGGCTGGCCCAGTGGTCGGCCTACATGGGCAACTGCATCGGCGAGTCGTGGTACGTCGACCAGGCGTTCAAGGGCCAGTGCGTGCTGGTGGCGTTCCGCGACCCGGTCGAGGGCCGCGTCGTCGCCAACCTCGACATCCGGCGGCGCACCGGCGGTTGGCAGGTCCGCGAGCTGCGCGCGCGGTTCAACGACGACGTCGCCCCCGCATTGGAGCAGCACATCAGGCAGTGGGTGGACCGGATTCCCGCGCCCGCGCCGTCCGCGCCCGAGCCCCTGCTGCCCGTGCCGCCGGTGCGGGCGCGGGGCGGTTCGGCTCGCCGTTCGGCGGCGGGACGCCTGCCCGCCGAACTCACCGCCGCGGTGGAGCGGGAGCTGGTCTCGACACCGGCCGAGGCCGCGCGACGCGCTTACGCGGCGCTGGCGCGCGGCCTCGGCCGGCCGGGTCGGCCCGCCGACTTCGAACCGGACGCGGCCGTGGTCGCCCTGAAGCGCCTCACCCCGGCCGAGCACGTCGAACTGCTCCGCACGGCCCTCGCCGCCGGGCTCGGCGCGCGGGTCCTGTGGCAGGCGACCCGCGTGCGGCCACTCGCCGCCGCGGTGGGGCGGCTCCCCGCAGGGCTGCGCGACCACGACCGGCTCGGGACGTTGTCCGACGCCGCGCCACTACCGCGAACGCTGCGCGCGCTCGTGCGCCGTCCGGAGATCGCGCCGGCGTACGCCATGGACGTGGTGGCGCGATCCGTCCGCGCGGCCCTGGGCGAGCTGATCGGCGACGACGCGCTGGTCCGGTCGGTGGCGCGGCGACCCTCGACCGAGCTGCTGTGCGCACTGGCGATCGCCACCACCTGCGCGACCCGGTCCGCGACGGAGGAGGTCGTGCAGGTCGTGGCGGCCCGGCAGACGGCCGTTCCCGGCTTCCCCGCCACCGACCTGTCCGACGAGCAGGGCCCGTGGCCGGACGCGCTCGCGGCGGCGGCCGACCTCGGTGCGCCCGTGGAGCTGTTCCGGGAGCGCGTCGCCGAGCACGGCCTGCTCGTCCCGGCGGCGCTACTGGGGAAGGGCGGCTGGCCGGCCCTCTGGCACCGCGCGCACCGCTGAGGCCCGGCGCTCCAGCAGCTCCTCGACGCCGAGCAGGAACGTCTCGCAGATCGGGGCCGGGTCGGAGAGGCAACCCGCCGCCATCGCGCCGTCCCGGAGCATGACGAAGTGCCGGGCCGCCGGTTCGGGCGGCGCCTCCCCGATCCGCGCCAGGAGTTCCGCGGCGGTGCGCAGGAACCACTCCCGGTGCTCGACGACGGCCCGGTGCACGGGGTGCTCGGGGTCGGGGTACTCGGCTGCGGCGTTGAGGAACGCGCACCCCCGGAACCCCGGGGACCGGATGTCGTCGGCGATCGCCCCGGCGACCGCCCGGACGACCTCCTCGGGGGCGAGGTCACCGGCCCTGGCGGCCTCGGCCCGGGCCCGGAGCGCCCGGTCGGCCTCGGTCAGGTAGGCGACCACCAGGTCGTCCTTGCCCGGGAAGTGCCGGTACAGGGTGGCGCGGGTGACGGACGCCTCGGAGACGATCCGGTCGATGCCGACGGAGTGCAGCCCCTCGGAGTAGAACAGCCGGCTCGCCGTGGCCAGCAGCCGGGATCGCGCTTCGGACACCTGCTCTCCCCTTCGGTTCGACACGTCGAGCCTAGCAGGTAGAACGTTCGGTCTTGACAGGACGGCACGGCCTGGGCAAGCTCTAAAACGTAACGACCGTTCTATCTACTTCCTTGGGGAACACCATGACCGCGGTTGCCTCGTCCACCACCGGCGGAATCGCCTCCGCCCTGCGCCGCCTCTACTTCGCGCGGTTCGCCTTCGCCCTCGCCTGGGCCGCCCTGCTGTTCGCCACCAAGTCCGACCTGGGCCCGGTGAGCGCCACCCTGCTCGTCCTGTACCCGCTGTTCGACGTGGCGGCGGCCGTCGTGGACGCCAGGTCGTCCCGCGGCTCCGGCCAGGCCCGCGGGTTGTACGCCAACATCGCGATCAGCCTGCTCGCCGCCCTCGGCGTGGCCCTCGCCGCCACCTCCGGCGTCCCGGCCGTCCTGCGCGTGTGGGGCGCCTGGGCCATCGCCTCCGGCCTCGTCCAACTGGCCGTCGGCGCCCACCGCCGCCGACTGGGCGGCCAGTGGCCGATGATCCTCAGCGGCGGCATCTCCGTCCTGGCCGGTGCTTCGTTCATCGCCATGGCGTCCGCCCCGAACCCGTCCCTGAGCGCCCTGGCCGGCTACGCCACCATCGGCGGGATCTTCTTCCTCGTCTCCGCCCTGCGCCTCGGCCGCTCCGCCTAGTCGTCCACCTCGTCGTGCGCGGCGGTCGCCGAGGTGGCCGGAGTCCCGGAGCTCAGCGCCAGCTCGGCGTTCACCTCGACGTGGCGGAGCAGGAAGGCCCGCTCGTCCAGCCGCTTCCGCCGCAGCCAGCCGGTGACCTCGTCGTTGCACTTGCTCGCATTGCACGACCCGCACGCGGGCACGATGTTGTCGAGCGTGTATCGCCCTCCGCGCGACAGGGCCTGCACGCAGTCCTTCTGGAGTGGCACGCCGGTGGACCCGCAGTAGGCGCAACCACCCCAGGCCGCCTTGAGCGCGGCCCACTCCGCCGCGGAGAGGTCGTTCTCGGCGTTGTCCATCCGGCGCTTGCGCTTGCGCGCGGCACGCGCCCTCCTGCTACCACCCACAGCCATGCGCAGACCCTATGCCCACCGCGTCCCAAGGGCGGTCAGGCCCGCCGCAGGCGATCCACAGGTAGAGCAGGCCGCGGCTCCCGGGCACCGCCCCGTCCACTTCGGACTCGGGCACCGACCGGGAACACAGCACCTCCCGAGACGGGACGTCACGGCGGAAGCGGGCGACCCGGGCAGCCTCCACTTTGGAAGCGAACCTGATCGCGGCTCGCCCTGCTGTGCGCCGCCGCCTCGCTCGTGGCCACCCGCACCCCTCCGGTGACCGTGAAGATCACCGTCACCGGCTGCGAGGGCAACGCCCGGTCCGCCTCGCGCGTCGAGGTGTTCTTCAAGAACATGACGGGCTCCCTCGTCACCCCGGACCTGATCGCCCCGGACGGCACGGCCTACCGCCTCCAGCACCAGCTCCTGAGCACCCTGCCCGACCCCGGCGGCGCGTTCACCGTCGACCTGTCCCGCGAGTCCCGCCCAGGTACCTGGCAGCTCCGGGTGCACAACGTCATCTGGGTGGGCACGGGCGACCTGGAGCTGTGAGCCGAACCGGGGCCGTGCCGGTAATCCCCTCGCCCACGACCGGGCCGGCCGGATAGCTTGACCGGCGCCGGACGAGCGGGCGACCCCCAGGGGACGTCCGGCGCCGCTGTCGCGCCCATCCTGGAACGGCGGGAAGACCCATGCAGGACCACCCGAGCGGCGCCGCGGAGCGGATCGTGCCGGTCAACGACATCCAGCTCTGCCACCAGACCTTCGGCAACCCCCGGCGGCCCGCGCTGCTGCTGATCATGGGCATGGGCTTCCAGCACGTCCACTGGCCCGACGGGTTCTGCCGGCGGCTCGCCGACAACGGCTTCTTCGTCGTCCGGTTCGACAACCGCGACGCCGGCCGCTCGACGCACCTGCCCGGGACCGACTACGCGCTGACCGACCTGGCCGCCGACGCCGTCGGGCTCCTCGACGCCCTCGGCGTCGAGCGCGCCCACGTGGTCGGGGCCTCGATGGGCGGGATGATCGCCCAGGTCGTGGCCGCGCTGCACCCGTCGCGGGTGCTGAGCCTGGCCTCGCTCATGTCCACCACCGGCCGCCGCGGCAAGGGCCGCACCTCCCCTCGGCTGCTCCGCCACGTGCTCGCCCGCGCCGCCCGCACCGAGCAGCAGGCCGTCGAGCGCCGCGTGCGGCTGTTCCGCGCCATCGGCTCCTCCGGCTTCGAGCAGGACGTCGACGAGATCAGGCGGGCCACCGCGCTCTCGTTCCGCCGCGACCCCGACCACCGCGAGGGCCGACGCCGGCAGCACCGGGCGGTGCGCGCGGCGGGCGACCGGACCGACCAGCTCGCGCGGATCACGGCGCCCACCGTCGTCGTCCACGGGACGGCCGACCTCATGTGCCACCACAGCGGCGGCGAGGCGACCGCGGCCGCGATCGGCGGCGCACGACTCGTGCTCGTCCCGGGCCTGGGGCACGACTTCCCGCCCGGCGCCTGGCCGGTGATCATCGACGCGATCGTGTCGAACGCCCGCCGCGCGCACAGCGGCTGACCGGGCCCTTCCCCCTCGACCGAGGTGGTTCGCCAGTCGGATGACGGCAGGTGCGGCCGGGGTGGTCGGGACGAGGTGCAGTCATTCGACCGAAGCAGGGCGGCCCCCCGGATTCCTACGGTGAGCGGGTGATCAGATCCGGCTCCGAAGGGGTTCCCATGTCGTCTCGTCCCGGTCTTGCCGCAGGCTTGCGCCGCGTTGTCACCGGACTCGCGGTGGTCCTGCTCGCCTTCACCGCCATCCCGGCGTCGGGCTCCCCGGCGGGTCACGGGCACCGCCCCAAGCCCACCGTCGTGCTGGTGCACGGGGCCTTCGCGGACGCCTCCAGCTGGTCCGAGGTGGTGCCGCGGTTGCAGCGCAAGGGGTATCCGGTGCTCGCCCCGGCCAACCCGCTGCGCGGGGTCGACACCGACTCCGCCTACCTCGCCAGCGTGCTGAGCACGATCAGCGGGCCGATCGTGCTGGTCGGGCACTCGTACGGCGGTGTCGTGATCACCAACGCCGCCACCGGCAACGCGAACGTGCGGGCGTTGGTCTACGTGGCGGCCTTCGCGCCCGACGCCGGTGACACGGTCGGCGGGTTGCAGGTGCGGTTCCCCGGCACGAAGCTCGGCCAGGCCGCGCTGGACGTGCGCGAGTTCCCGCTGGCGGGCGGCGGCGTGGGCCACGAGGGGTACGTCAAGCCCGCGTTGTTCCGCGACATCTTCGCCGGGGACCTGCCGCCCGCCAAGGCCGCCCTCCTCGCGGCCACGCAGCGCCCCGCCGACGTGCACACGCTCGGCCAGCAGTCCGGCGAACCGGCGTGGCGGACGATCCCCTCCTGGACGCTGGTCGCCCGCCACGACAACCTGATCCCGGCCGCCGCGCAGCGGTTCATGGCCGAACGCGCGCACGCCCGCGTGGTCGAGGTGGACGCCTCCCACGTCGCGATGATCTCCAAGCCCTCCGCCACCGTCGACCTGATCGTCGACGCCGCCGGCAACCGCTGAGAGGACCTGCCATGGGTTACGCGACGACCGACGACGGCACGCGGATCTTCTACAAGGACTGGGGCGCCGGGCGTCCCGTGGTGCTCAGCCACGGCTGGCCGCTCAACGCCGACAGCTGGGACGCGCAGGCGCTGTTCCTCGCCTCCCGCGGCTACCGGGTGGTGGCGCACGACCGGCGCGGGCACGGCCGGTCCGACCAGACCTGGCACGGCAACGGGATGGACACCTACGCCGACGACCTCGCGGCCGTGCTCGACGCGCTCGACCTGCGGGAGGCGACCCTGGTCGGCTTCTCCACCGGCGGCGGCGAGGTGGCCCGCTACGTCGGCCGCCACGGCACGGACCGGGTCGCGCAGGTCGTGCTGGTGTCGGCGGTGCCGCCGTTCATGCTCCGCACCGACGACAACCCGGGCGGCGTCCCGGTCGAGGTGTTCGACGGCATCCGCGCCAGCTCCCTGGCCGACCGCTCGCAGCTCTACCGGGACCTGGCCGACGGCCCGTTCTTCGGCAACAACCGGCCCGGCGCGGACGTGTCGCAGGGCATCCGGGACGCCTTCTGGCTCCAGGGCATGCAGTCGGGGCACCGCAACGCCTACGAGTGCGTCGCCGCGTTCTCCGCCACCGACTTCCGGGCCGACCTCGACGCGGTGGACGTGCCCGCGCTGGTGATCCACGGCGACGACGACCAGGTCGTGCCGTTCGAGGTCGGCGGCCGGGCGTCCGCCGAGCGGATCAAGGGCGCGCTGCTCACGGTGTACCCCGGCGCGCCGCACGGCATCACCGACACCCACAAGGACCAGCTCGGCGACGACCTGCTGGCGTTCCTCCGCTCCTACGACTCCGGCGCCGCCGAGGAGAACCGATGACCCCCGACACGATCGTCCTCGTCCACGGCTTCTGGGTGACCGCGCGGAGCTGGGAGCACTGGAAGACCCACTACGAGAAGCAGGGCTACCGGGTGCTCGCGCCCAACTACCCCGGCTTCGAGGTCGAGGTGGAGGCGCTGAACGCCGACCCGTCGCCGATCGCGGACGTGACCGTGCCGCAGATCATCGCCCACCTGGAGGCGGTCGTCGGCGAACTGGACTCGCCGCCGATCATCATCGGCCACTCGGCGGGCGGCGCGTTCACCCAGGTCCTGCTGGACCACGGCTTCGGCGCGGTGGGCGTGGCGATCAACTCCGCGCCGACCGAGGGCGTGGTGGTCGCGCCGCCGTCGCAGCTCAAGTCCACGTTCCCGATCCTGCGCAACCCCGCGAACCGGCACAAGGCGGTCGGCTTCACGCACGAGCAGTGGCGGTACGCGTTCACCAACACGTTCACCGAGGAGGAGTCCCGCGCCCTCTACGAGCGCTACCACATCCCCGGCTCGGCGGGCATCCTGTGGGGCAGCCTGCTCGCGAACCTCCAGCCCGGCCACCAGGACGTGTGGGTCGACTACCACAACGACGACCGCGCGCCGCTGCTGTTCGTCTCGGGCGGCGAGGACCACCTGATGCCGCCGAGCGTGCAGAGGTCCAACGCCAAGCACTACAAGTCCGCCGCGGTGACCGAGGTCCGCGAGTACCCCGGTTACGCGCACCTGCTGCCCGCGCAGGAGGGCTGGGAGCGGATCGCCGACGAAGTGCTGGCCTGGGCCGTCGCCCACGCCCGCTGACGGGGCTGCGACGTCCGAAGGGGAGCGGGTCACCACGACCCGCTCCCCCGTCGTCGTGCCAGGCCGCCTAACGCCGTCGCGGGAGGGCGCGTCAGCCGAGCGCCGCCAGCGCGTCCCGCAACGCCGACCGGGACGTGATGCCCAGCTTCGGGAAGATCCGGTAGAGGTGGGCGCTGACCGTGCGCGGCGACAGGAACAGGCGTTCGCCGATCTCCTTGTTGCTCAGGCCGGAGGCGGCCAGGTGCGCCACCTCCAGCTGCTGCGCGGTCAGCTCCGCCGTCGCCGGCTTGGCGGCCACGGCCACCCCCGTCGCCCGCAGCTCCTGCTCGGCCCGGCGCAACCAGGCCGTCGCGCCCACGCGGCGGAAGGTGTCACCCGCGCGGCGCAGCTCGGGCCGCGCGTCACCGGGGCGGTGGCGCCTGCGGTGCAGCTCACCGAGCATCAGCCTGATCCGGGCCTGCTCGAACGGCCAGCGCTCCACGCGCGGCAGCGCCAGTGCGGCGCGCAGGCCGGCCGCCGTGTCGGCGGGCTCGTCGGCGACCAGCGCGCGGGCCGCGAACACGTGCAGCCGCAGCCGGGGCGTGCGGTCGGCCAACCCGGCCCGGTCCGCCGCGTCGACCCGGTCGCGCGCCTCGTCCCGGCGCCCGGCGCGCACCGCCGCCTCCACGGCGTCCAGGAGCGTCCACGGCGTGCCCCGGTCACGGGAGCTGTGGGCGTGGGCGGCCTCGTAATCGCCTTCGCCCAGGGCCGCCAGCACCAGGTTCCGCGCGGACGACGCCAGGTGCGCGGCGCTGCCGCGCGGTTCCGCCCACTGCTCCACGGCGCGGCTGTACTCGTGCGCGGAGGCGGTGTCGCCGCGGGCGGCGGCCAGCCACCCCAGCGCGCACCGCAGGTCCTGCGCGGGCAGCGCGAGGTCGTGGCGGACGCACAGGTCCAGGCCCGCGCTCGCCGCCTGCTCCGCCCGCTCCCACTCCCCCGCCAGGAAGTGGTCGTGCGCGGTGAACCAGTAGCCGGTCGCGGCGTGCGTCACGGCGCCCTGGCCGACCTCGCGGCGCACCAGGCCGCGGACGTGCTCCCGGTGCTCGTGCAGGACGTCCAGCCAGGCGGCGGCGCGGCACAGCTCGGCGACGCGGCCGGGTGCGGCGTCCGCGGGCAGCGCCTCGACCGCCGACCGCAGCTCCGCCGCGCCCGCCTCGCCGCTGAACACGCCGTGCAGGAGCCGGGTGTGCGGGGTGACCGCCGCGAGGTCGTCGGCGGGCGCCTCCCCGGTGTAGGTGGCGATGAAGAGGCGGGTGAGCACCGCGCGGTCGTCGGTCGCGCCCTCCAGCAGGCGGCGGGCGCCGCTGAAGTCGCCGTCGCGCACCAGCGCGATGCGGGCGCGGGTGGTGGAGCTGCGGGTCGGGTCGTCGAGCTGCCGCCGTGCCTCCTCCAGCAGGTCCTGGGCCAGCGGCAGCTGCCCCGACTCCTCCGCCAGTTCGGCGGCCCGGTGCAGCCGGCCCGCGGCGGCGGGCGCGGTGGTGCTGACGGCGGCGGCCCGCCGCAGCGCGTTGACGGCCAGGCCGCTGCCCCCGCGCAGGCTCGCGCTCAGCGCGGCCCGCTCGATCTCGGCCGCCACCTCCTCGTCCGGACCGGCCGCTGCCGCCGCCAGGTGCCACACCCGGCGTTCCGGCGCGTCCCGGTACGCCTCCGCCAGCTCGGCGTGCGCCGCGCGCACCTCGTCCGGCGAGGCGGTGTTCACGATCGCCGACCGCACCAGCGGGTGGCGGAACCGCAGCCCGGACGGCGTCGAGTCGCGGGTCACCAGGCCCAGGCGCTCCACCTCGACCAGGTCGAGCGGGGACAGGGCGCTCGGCCGCAGGGCGTCGTTCTCCAGCCGGTCGCCGTCCAGCGCGGTCTGGAGCAGCAGGGTGCGCACGGGTGTCGGCAGGGCCACGACGCGCGTCGCGTACGTCGACTCCAGCCGGGTGCGCAGGGGCGCGCCGACGGGCAGCAGGTCCAGCGCGTCCGTGCCCACCACGTGCGGCAGCTCGGCCAGCGCCAGCGGGTTGCCCGCCGCCTCCAGCAGCACCCGCCCGCGGGCGGCGTCGGGCAGGTCGGGGTGCAGCTCGTCCAGCAGCGCGCCCGCGTCCTCGTCCGGCAGCGGCCCGACCTCCAGCATGGCGATGCCCGGCGTGACCCGCTCGCTGCTGATCAGCGGCCGGCGGGCGAACAGCGCCCGGATGTCGTGCGGCGCGAGGCGGAGCAGCAGGAACATCATCACCTCGCGCGTCGGGTGGTCCACCCAGTGCGCGTCCTCGACCGCGATCAGCAGCGGGCCCTCCCGGGCGACCTCGGCCAGCACCGCGAGCGAGGCCACCGAGACGGCGAGCCGGTCGGGCACCGGCCCCGGTTCGAAGCCGAGCACCCGGCGCAGCACCTGCCGGTGGAACGGGTCCACCCGGTCCAGGTGGCCGAGGACGGGCGCGAACAACTGGTGCAGCCCGGCGAACGCCAGCTGCGCCTCGCTCTCGTAGCCGGTGCCGCCGAGCACCCGGACGCCCCGCTCGCGGGCGTACGCGACACCCGCGTCGAGCAGCACCGTCTTGCCGACGCCGGGGTCGCCGTGCAGCACCAGGTTCGGCGGCACGCCGGGGTCGCGGTCGACCGTGCGGCGCAGCCGCGCCAGCTCCTCCGCGCGCCCGATCACCGCGACCGGCCGGGTGCAGTCATCTGACCGATGGCCCCGGTCGCGGCGCCGGGCACGCTGGGGCCGTGCCACGACTTCCCGCAGGTACGGAGAACGGCGCCGACGTGAGCCTCTACTACGAGGACTACGGCGCCGGCCCGCCGGTCGTGCTCGTGGCGGGCTGGCCGTTCACGGCGCAGTCGTGGGAGTCGCAGGTGGCGGCGTTCGTCGGGGCGGGCCACCGGGTGGTCGGCTACGACCGGCGCGGCTTCGGCCGCTCCTCCCGCCCCTGGAGCGGGTACGACCAGGACACCCTGGCGACCGACCTGCACCGCCTGCTCGCGCACCTGGACCTGCGGGACGCGGCGCTGGTCGGGTTCTCCTCGGGCGCCGGCGACGTCGCCCGCTGCGTGGCCCGGTTCGGCGTCGAGCGGGTGTCCCGGCTCGTGCTCGCGGGTCCGCTCGCGGTGGACGACGGGCTGGTGCGCGACCTGCTGGCCGCGGCCGAGTGGCACCGGGTCGCGATGCTGGACGACGTGCTCGGCCGGTTCTTCTCCGTGGACGGCGAGAGCGCGCTGGACGAAGCCTCCCGGCAGCACCTGCTGCACGTCGCGGCGTGCGCGTCGCCCAAGGCCACGGTCGACGTCATCCGCGCGTGGGCGGGCACCGACCCCGAGGCCGACCTCGTCGACGTCGACGTGCCGGTGCTGGTCGTGCACGGCGAGCGCGACGCGTTCACCGCGCCGCGCCGCGGACGTGCGCCGACCACCACCATCCCCAGTGCCCCGCACGGCGCGCCGATCACCCATCCCGAGCAGTGGAACGAAGTCGTGCTGCGATTCCTGTCGCCCTGACATGACCCTCCCTCGCGAAAAGAGTCTTGGCAGCCGGGACGTCGCGGGAAGTGCTGTGCGCGCACGTTGTCCGGCTGTGCGCGCACGCCGGTGGGCCGCGCCCGCCCCTAAACTCGGGCGGGTGCTGCTCGACACCGACCACCTGGCCCCCGACGACCGGGTGGAAGCCGTCCACACCGCCTTCCAGGAGGCGTCGGCGCCCTGCCACGTGATCCACGAGGACCCCGACCGCCCGATCCGCTTCCGGGTGGAGCTGTGGCAGGTGGGCCCGGTGGAGGTCTTCGGCAACCGGTCGTCCGGGATGAGGCTGCTGCGCACGGAGCGGCAGGCCCGCGAGGACCCCGCGCCCGTCATCGCGCTCTCCGTGCAGCGGTCGGGGATCGGCCGGGCGGAGCAGTGGGACGAGCGCCAACTGGTCCCCGCCGGGGAGATGCACCTGGTGGACCTGTCCTCCTCGTACGACTTCGGGTGGTCCGGCGAAGGCGCGGCGGGATGCGTGCAGGTGCCCCTGGACGTCCTGGACGTGCCCGTGGACACGATCCGCCGCGCGTCCGGGGCGTTGCGCGGCAGTCCGCTCTACCGGCTGGTGGCCGACCACGTCGCGCACCTGGCCGGGAACGCCCGGCCCCTGTCCGCGTCCGCGGGGGCGGGAGCGCTCGGCGACGCGACCCTGGACCTGATGCGGGCGTTGCTGGCGTCCGCCGCGCACGACGACCTGCACCTGGTCGAGGACACCCGGCTCACCCAGGTCCGCGCCTACGTCCGCCGGCACCTGACCGAACCGGACCTGGGCCCGGCGAAGATCGCCGCCGCGCTGAACGTGTCGGTGCGCCTGCTCTACAAGCTGTGCGGCCGGGCCGGTTTCAGCCTGGAGCAGTGGATCATCGCCGAACGGCTGGCGGGCGCGCGGTCCGACCTGGCCACCGACACGTCCCCGATCGCCACCATCGCCCGCCGCTGGGGCTTCGCCGACCCGACCCACTTCACCCGCAGGTTCCGGTCGGCCTTCGGCTGCACCCCGGGCGAGTGGCGCCGGTCCCACCAGCCGGGAGCCTGACCGTCCCTGAAGGACGGTGGACCGCCGCGAGGTGCGGGATCAGCCGCGTTGTCGGGTGAAGCGCTGGTCGGGACTGCCGCGACGCCGACGGCCTGGCCATCGGACCGGGTTCCGGCGCCGGCAACGTGGTGCGCGGCTGCCGGGCGTTCGACAACCTGGTCAACACCAAGGACCCCACGGTCGGCGCGCCGATGAAACCGACACCCTGACCCGGTTCCACCAGCCCGTGGGTCCGCGTCACCGGTCCAGGATGCCGGTCGGGTCGAACGCGGTGAACCGCCCGTGCGGGCGCCGGCCCCAGTCGGCCAGCTCGGGGTGCCGATCGGCCACCTGCGGTTGGAGGACCAGCAGGTCGGGCCGGATCGTGACCGGTGTCGGACCGCCCAGGACCACGTCGTCGAGGTCGATCTCCAACGAGCTGCCCCAGCGGTCGGCGAGCAGGCCGAGGGCCGCCGACCCGAGCGCCCCCATCCAGCCGAGCACCAGGTGGATCACCTCGTCCTGGGTCATCTCGGGCACGACCCCCGAGTGCACGAACGGCTCGGGCTGCCGGAAGCCGGACAGCCCGAACTCCTCGACCACGACGTCCGGCGACACACGACGCACCACGTACCAGAGGTCGTTGGGCGCGCCCAGCCACAGGGTGACGAACTGGCTGTCCCGGTCGGAGAGCTCTAAGGCCCGGACGAGCTGGTCCCGCTCCGCGGGGATCGGTTCGTTCCGGTCGTCGAACTCACCGACGAGGATCAGACCGGTGTCCGGGTTCTCCAACGTCCCCCCGGCCGACTGGAGGGACGCGACCCGCTGGGCGACCCGCTCGGGCGACCAGCCGGTCTGGTACAGGTGCGCGTAACCGTCTCCCACTTCCACCTCGCTCAAGACGTCGGGGGCACCTCGTCCACGTCCGGCCGGCATCCGCGGCGCCCAGCCGGGAGGCGGCGGACCACGCCGACCGCTTCCAGGCCCCGCAAGGCCGCCTCGACCCGGTGCCGGAGTTCATCCTCGTCGATGAGGTCGGGGTCGTCGGCGGCGTCGGGCGAGTAGTCGTTCACCGCGGAGAAGACGCGGCCCAGCCAGGCGGCGACCTCGGAGGGGAACTCACCGCGGGGGTGCCACTTGTAGAGCGCCAGGTAGACCGACTCGAACTCCGCGGGGGCGATCCGCCGTTCGAGCAGGGCGACCATCAGGTGGCAGTACGGGCCGACGGGGGTGAATTCGAGGTCGATCACCGGTTCCTCCCCTGTCGGCAGTTCACCCCGCCCAGTCCAGCCGGAGTGGGCAACGCGTTCTCGATCCCGATACCCCCGTGAAGCACTCCCGGCTCACCCGACAACGCCTCGATCACTGCGTCCGTCTGCGGGACCGACCCGGGTGGTCACGCGCCCGCGGCGGCGAGCCTGCCGGACTCCTCGTCGATGCGCTCCAGGACGGCGCGCACGGCCTGGTCGTAGGGGCCGTCCAGTTCCGAATAGAGCAGCCACAGGCCCTCCCGGGCCGCCAGCCTGCACCGGTCGCCCAGGTCCGGGTGGCCCCGGTCGACAGCTTCCGCCGAGGACTCGCCGGCCACCAGTTGGAACAGCAGCTCCAGCACCCACTCCTTGGCGGGCTTGGACAGCTTCCCGGCCAAGCCCGCCAACAACACCGACACCACCGCGGGGGCGGCCTCGTAGAGCTGGCCCTGGATGACGACGACGTTCTCCAGCCGCCAGTAGTACCGGTCCGCGTCCTCCTCGGTGTGTGCGGAGAGCAACCCCACCAGACTTCGCGGGGTGGCCTCCGCCCGGTCCCCCGCCACGGGCAGCGACACCCAGTCGTGGCGGGACAGCTCGACATCGACGAGACCCATTGCTTCTCTCCGACCACCTATTGCGAGTTCAGCGACCACCGACCGCCCTTGTCGAACAGGACGTCGGGCGGGAACTGCGAAGGAGTGTACCGAGCCTGGCAGTTGACGCAGACCGGGATCTCGATCCACTCGCCCTTGCGCCAGCCGAAGGTCTTGGTGAAGACCGGCGCATCGGCGCCGCGGCCGATCTGGCGCTCGATGTCCACTTCGGCGCAGTTGACGGGGTTCGCGCTGCAGCCGGTGTAGACCTTGCCCGTCTTGGGGTCGTAGCCGCCCGCGTACGCGGCGTGCTGCTTCCCCTTGGCCTCGCCCACGCCGTTGCGGGCAGAGCGGGCGGCGGCGCCGAGGTCGTCGGCGGCACGCGCGGCGTCCACGCCCGCGTCGACGGCGTTCGAGGCGAGCTTGGCGCCCTTGCCCATCGGGGTGAAGCCGATGACGGCCATGCCGCACGCCGCCGTGAGGCCGGGGTTCTTGCCGCAGTTGATGATGTCGCCGACGAAGAAGTCGACCACGTCCCCGACGCTGGGCAGGGGGACCGAGCCGGGGGCGGCGCGGGCGGTTTCGATCCTCGGGCACTTGGGGGTGCCGTGGGCGCCGCAGTCCAGACCGGTCTGGTGCAGGACCGTGCGCTGCATCACGAGGGTGCCGGTGCAGTCCGGCATCGGGCCGACGAAGCCGGGGGCCGCGCCGCACTCGCCCTCGACCGCGTACGTGTCGTTGTAGACGTCGTAGGCGTCCCACTTGCCGGTCTCGCGGTTGAGGACCAGCTGGCGGTTGTAGGGGCCCCAGCCCTTGCCGGCCGGGATGGCGTTGACCGTGCTGACGTGGGTGACCTTGGGGCCCGTGCGGGTGTTGGCCGTGCCCGACTTGCCCTTGCTGATCGCGGCGATGGCGTTGGACAGGGCCGTGACGATCATCTGGATCGCCTGGATCAGCAGGCCGACGAACTCGCCGCTGGGGTCCGACAGGGTGACCGGGCTGTGGTGGGCGTAGGCGTAGCCGTGCATCTGGCGCGGGTCGTGGAAGTCGACGACGGGGTCGACCGAGACGAACCGGCCCAGCGCCGGGTCGTACTCGCGGGCGCCGACGTGGGTCAGGCCGGTGGGGTCGCGGTCGCCGCCGACGAAGCCCTTCTGGTTGGGCCACGGGGGCTGCGCGCCGCGGGCGCCGCCGTAGGGCAGCTGGTAGCGGCGGGTCACCGACAGGTCGGTGGTGCGCAACGCCATCGCGCCGGTGCCCTGGTGGTCGCCGATCAGGTAGGCCAGGCCCCCGGCGGTGGAGCGCTGCATGGCCACCGAGTCGCCGTGGCGGTAGTAGCGGACGCAGCTCGCGGTGGTCGAGCCCTTGGGGAGGCGGACCTCCTGGCCGGGCAGGTAGAGCGTGGTGGCGTCGGAGTCCCGGGCGAGGAGCCGCACGCCGGTGGCGTCGTAGAGGTACGACGACAGCACCTTCGTGCCCTCGGTGACCGAGGCGACGCGGCCCTCGCTGTTCCAGTGCAGCTCCTGGGTGACGCCGTCCACCTGGCGGGTGAGGGTGTTGCCCGCCGCGTCGTAGCCGAAGGAGCTGGTGCGCTGGACGCCGTCCGGCGCGGTCTCGGTGACCGAGCGGGTGGTGTGCGGCTGGCCGAGGCCCGCGGCGTCCACGGTCGGGTGACCGTAGGTGCGGACCGTGGTCCCGGCGGCGGCGTGGGACTTCTCGGTGAGCCGGTTGCCCGCCGCGTCGAACTCCCACTCCAGCCAGTACGGCGCGGCGCCGCCGAGGGCGGCGGTGGTCGGGGCGGCCGAGCAGTCCCCGGAGGCCGGGGTCCACGCGGAGGCCAACCGGCCCAGCCAGTCGTGGTCGAAGCACTGGGTGTCGTGCGGGCCGCCGGCGGGGACGTCGGAGATGCGGGTGGTGTTGCCGGCCTGGTCGTAGCCGTAGCGCCGGTCCACGACGTTGGACTGGCTGGTGGTCTCGCGGTTGACCACGGTCTGGATCAACCTGCGGGTGCCCTCGTCGTAGGAGTTCGTCGTCACGACGTTGCGGGTCGAGGTGGCCGCGCCGCGCACGACCTGCAGCATCTCCCCGTACACCGAGTAGGTGGAGTCGGAGACGTAGGTCGCGGTGGCGCCCGACACCGGGTTGAACGCGAAGGACGTCTTCGGCAGGCCGGCGCCGTCGTAGGTGTGGTGGACGACCTCCCGCGCCAGGCCACCCGCCGCCGGCATGGACTCCGTGGCGAGCTTGCCGGTCGCGGTGTAGGTCTGCTCGTAGAGGTACTCGCCCTGGAGCGCGCCTTCGACGGCCGGGATGGTGACCTTGGTCCCGGTGGTGCGGCCCGCGCTGTCGTAGCCGGTGGTCTCGGTGCGGTAGGCGTGCTCGCCGACGTAGCGGGTGGCGGACACGGGCCTGCCGTTGCCCAGGGTGTCGTAGGTGAACCCGGTGAGCTTGAGGCCGCTCAGCGAGTCCTCGTGCGTCGCGGTCTTGCGGCCGAGCACGTCGTAGGCGGTGGCCACGGTGAAGCCGCGCCCGTCGGTCGCGCTGACCGCGCGGCCCGCCTTGTCGTAGGACGTGGTCGAGACGCCCGCGTCCGGGTCGGTGACGCGGACCCTGTTGCCCGCCAGGTCGTGCTCGAAGGTCCACTTGGCGCCGGCCGGGTCGACGACCGAGGCGAGCTGGCCGCCTCGGTCGTAGGCGTAGCGGGTGGCCTGGAAGGCGGTGGCCACGTCGTTGCCCGCCTGGGCGCGGACCTTGTAGTCGCGCTTCTCGACGTGGCGGCCGAAGGCGTCGACTACCAGGGTCGTGGCGGTGCCGCCCTCGGGCGGGATGGTGCTCA
Source organism: Saccharothrix sp. HUAS TT1 (assembly GCF_040744945.1). Classification (NCBI taxonomy): domain Bacteria; kingdom Bacillati; phylum Actinomycetota; class Actinomycetes; order Pseudonocardiales; family Pseudonocardiaceae; genus Saccharothrix; species Saccharothrix camelliae. Next base: position 7,986,636 of record NZ_CP160453.1, read on the forward strand.
TCTTGTCCGCGCCGTGGTGGACGGTGGTGGTGCGCCACTGCTCGATGGCCTTCTTGCGGTAGATCGAAGCCGTGGCGCGCCCCATGGTGTCGTACTCGGTGACGGTCTGGTTGGGGACGTAGTTGTCCGCTGCCCCGTAGAGGGTCGTGGACGGCTCTTCGTCGTTGTAGTACCCGTTGTTGGACTTGACCACCAGGCCGCGGGTGTCGTAGATCGTGTCGGTGATGATCCGCCCGGCGCTGGTGGCGGGCGGTGTCTGGGACTGCCGGTTGCGCAGCAGCCCGTCGAGCAGGGTGTAGGAGGTCTTGTAGGCGCCGCTGTCCTGGAGGGACTTGGTGGCGATGACCGAGGGCCCGTCGGCGCGGGTGGTGTACTCGAACACCGCGACGGGGGCCTTGGTCTTGTCGGCCACGCCCGCGGCCCACACGCGCGCGGTGCGGCCCAGCGGGTCGAACTCGCCCTGGGTGATCACGCCGGCGGCGTCGGTGGTGGCCACCGGCCTGCCCCGGCGCGGGTCGAGCCGGGTGAGGGTGCTGTGGCCCAGGGCGTTGGTGGCGCGCACGCTGGTGACCAGCCCGGTGTCGGGCGCGTACTCGGTGGTGGAGGTGGCGCCGAGGACGTCGACGGAGGTCAGCGCGCGGCCGTAGGCGTCGTGGGTGGCCTGGGTCTGCGACCACTTCCGGCCGTCCGCCGCGGTCCAGGAGTCCAGGGCCAGGGCGGTGGTCACGTCGCCGCGCAGGGGCGCCGCGCCGACCTCCTGCCCGTCGTAGGCGAACTGCCCGGCCGACAGGACCGTCCCGGGCGCGGCTTCGGTGGCGCAGGTGCCCGCGTGGGTGGTGGTGGTCGCGCGCAGCCCGAGGAGGTGCTTGTCCGCGTTGGACGCGTAGGTCGTGCGGGTGCACTTCTCGTCGCCGGAGGCGCTGGTCTCGTCCCACGTGGAGACGACGCCGAAGTCCTCCTCCCGGATCGGGAAGCCCGCGGTGTCGAACTCGACGGCCTGCTTGGTGCGCCGCCAGGTGCTGTCGGCGAGGCGGTCGCGCTTGCGGACCGACTTGACGTTGACCTTGTGGGCGCGCTTGTCCCCCTTGGTCGCCGTCGGGTCCGACACCCACGGGTCGTTGATCACCAGGCTGACGAGGGCGCCGTCGAGGAGCTTGCGCTCCTCGCGGAGGAACCCGGCCAGCGCCTCGTGGTCGGTGGCCGCGTCATCGGTGCCGGGGACCGACACGGCGCGCTTCGCGCCGCCGGGCAGCCGGTCGCCGTCCATGCCGCGCAGGTACTGCGACTCGGTGACGACCTGCCCGGAGCCCGGGTCGCCGAGGGTGGTGCGCACGGCGCCGAAGCCGCGCCAGCGCGACCAGGTGCGCTCGGCCGCGGGGACCATCTCGTTGTCGTCCCAGGACCAGGCCGCGCCGCCGGGGTAGTCGTAGTTGGTGCGCACGGCGGGTGAGCCGCCGGTGAGGTCCTGCTCCACGACCTCGGCCACGGCGTACTTGTGGAACCAGTCCAGGATCGGGTCGTCGTAGCCGGAGTAGGGCTTCCACCACGTGGGGAAGCAGCGTCGGGTGTTGGCCTCCGGGGCGGGCAGCGGCTGCCCGGCCACGCAGTCGAGGTCGTGGTAGCGCACCCCGGTGTTGCCGCCGTGGCCGTTGTCGATGCCGGTGAGGCGGTAGCGCGACAGGGGGCGGATCTCGGTGCGGGCGTCGACCCGGTTGTCCAGCGGGCTGCCCGCGAAGGTCGTGGTCGGGGTGGTCGCGGCGCCGTCGACGTGCCCGGTGCGCTGCACGGTCCGCAACCACAGCGCCGGGTCGGTGCCGTCGGTGGTGGCGGGGAACAGGTGCGTCAGCGCCCAGGAGTCCACCGGCTGCCAGCCGCCGACGTCCACCTTGGCGACGACCTTCGTCAGCCGCTTGGTGGTGAAGAACGCCGGGGTGTGCACGCCGGGGTCCCACTCGTGGTTGACGAAGACGGCCTTGCAGTCGCTGCCGTCGCGGCAGACCAGGTCCACCGGCACGTCGGGCCAGTGCGCGGCGTTGGCCTCGGTGCGCTGCTCGGGGGCGCAGGTGACCGCCCCGGCGGGCAGGCAGCGCTCGGCGACCTCGAACTCGACCCTGGCGGGCGGGGCGGCGAACAGCGCGCCCTCGCGCAGGCCGTAGTCGACGGCGGTGAGGTGGCCGCCGCGCACGTACTCGGTGGCGGCGCCGTCGATGCCGCCCCGGGTGTAGCGGTTCTTCTCCTGCGCGTACCGGAACACCATGGCGTTGCCGTGGGCGTCGACGACCAGGTCGAGGTTCCACCGCCACGCCTGCCGGCACCAGGAGGCCGCGAAGGTCCCCGCGTTGCACGGCTCGTTCGCGTGGTTGCCGAAGACGGGCGCGGTGAACGTGGACCCGGTGTCGGGGGCGCCCGCGGGCGCGTCCGGGAGGCGGTTGAGGCCGAGGAAGTAGCGGGTGCCGTCGGTGGTGGTGACGACCCAGTGCTCGCCGTTGTCGTCACCGTTGGCGGCGCCGGTGCGCAGCTCGATCCTGGCGCCGCTGTCGGCGCGGGCCACCCAGCGGCCGGTGGTCGCGTCCTTGATCAGCTCGCCGGTGACGCCGCCGACGGAGATGACGGCGTTCTCCCCGGCCCAGCACAGGTCGGCGGATTCGAGCGTTCCCTGGTTGCCGCCGTCGTCCTCCGCGCAGCTCTTGTAGCGGCGCTCGACGAACCCGCCGGGGGTGAACTCCCACCCGTCGCCCACCCACGACGCCTGGGCGTTGGTGGCCGAGGTGCGCCCGTCCACGGACCCGGAGTTGTAGGCCAGGGCCAGGTCGGGGACCAGCCCGCCGGGCACCGGCGGCACCGGCATGGGGTAGGAGTAGGTGAAGTCGCCGGAGGGGCCGCCCGCCGACCAGGAACCGGTGGACGAGAGGTCGGAGGCGGTGAAGTCGCCCTCGGAGCCCTTGGCCCCGGCCACGGCCGCCAGCACGGTCGGGCTGTTCCCGGCCGGCTGGCCCAGCAGGGCGGTCCGGGCGAAACCGGCGACCCGGGCCGTGGTGGCCGAGGGCTCGCCGGTGGGCGCGGGGCTCGTCGTGCCGGGCGCGCTCGACTCGGGGGCCTGCGACGTGGGGGCCTGCGACGTGGGAGGCGGTGACGTGGTGGGGGACGACGGCGCGGTCGACTCGGTGGAGGGCTGTTCGGCGTCAGGCTGCTCGGCGTCGGACTTCTCTGGGGTGGTGAGGGCCACCGTGCCGGACAGGAGCCCGCGGGCCGGGGCGTTGCGGCCCCGCAGCGGCTTGGCCGCGCGGCACTCCGAGCGCTCCGGGGTGGTCAGGGCGCAGGCGGGCAGCTCGACCAGCACCAGCCGCGAGGCCCATCCACCGCCGTAGGCGCGGGCGAAGTCGCCGTAGTCCAGCTCCACCTCGACCTCGCCGCCCTCACCCCGGCCGGTGTCGGTGTCGGTGTCGGCGACGGTGAACACGACCCCGTCCACGCCGAGCTCCCGCGCACGCTCCCGGTCGAGGACTTCCACGCGCACCCGCTCGGGTCCCGCGGCGCCCCCGCCCTGGCCCACCCGCACCGGCAGCCCGTCGGCCCGCGCCGTCCCGGCGGCCCGCTCGGGCAGGTCCACCACGGCCGAGCCCGCCGCCGGCCACTTCGGCCGGGCCGGTTCGGTCATGGCCCGCTCGGCGGTGTGGTCGACACCGAGGGCGCGGGCGATCGGCACGGGGCCGCCCGGCACGGACGACTCCTGCTGCACCTCGGGCAGCGGCGCGCCGCCGAGCCAGTCGCGGGGATCGGGCCGCGGCGTGGAGCCGGACACCACCGAGGCGGTCACGGCGACCGCGGTGGCGACCGCGACGGCCTTGACCGCCGTGCCGAACCCGGCGACGCCCGACACGCCGAAGGCGCCCGCCCACCACGCGCGCCTCGACCGGGACCGGCCTCTGTCCTCGCTGCTCATCGACGAAATCCCCTCAGTGCGCACAGTCGCAGGGCAAGGAGCCGCAGGGCGGGGACCCCGTGCGAGGGATCCCCCCTGCGGGAAAGCGGAAAGCGGTGCCGGCGGCCGGGCGCGTTCAGGACCGCGCCCGGCAGGCCGCCGGTGGCGGGGTCAGGTCTCCTCTTCGCCCCCGCCGTCGCTGCCGTTGGCGATGGCGAGCGCGGCTTGCGGGCTGAGCACCCCGGAGAACACCCGGACGTCGCGGATCCGGCCCCACCAGGGGTCGGTGTTGAGCCCGGTCCAGGTCCCGCGCCCGATCAGCAGCCGCCCGGTGTCCGCGGCGAGGGACTGCGGCAGCGACCGGTAGGGCAGGTTTTCCGGGTTCTCGTTGCTGAGCATCCAGGTCTGGGGCACCCCGTTGACGTAGAGGCGCAGCTGCCCGTTCCCGGCGTCGTAGGTGACCGCGAGGTGGACCCACTCCCCCGTCACGGCTTCCTCGTTGGAGTAGATGCGGTGGGCCACCGGCGCGTCCTGCGACCCGCTGACGGCCATCGCCTCCCACCGCCGGATGCTCGGCCGGTACCCGACGGTCACCGGCATGTACACCGAGCCGCCGAGGGAGAACACCGACCGCGCCGACGTGTCGTGCGCGTCGGCCTTGGCCCAGCCCGCGATGCTGAACGAGCGGTCGGCGCTCACCTCGGGCGCCAGGGGGGCGCTGACGTCGCTGCCCCGGTTCCACAGGCCGTGGGCGTCCTCGGCGTCGATGGCGCGGTTGTAGACGCGCAGGTCGTCGAGCACGCCGGGGAAGAAGTCGCCCTGCACGCCGTTCCACAGGTCCCGGCCCGCGGTGAAGGTGCCGTTGGCCGACCAGGGCGTGGTGAACGGCGCCTCGCTGTTCAACCTGCCGTTGACGAACAGCCGGACCTTGCCCGCCGCCGCGTCGTAGGACCCCACCAGGTGGGTCCACCGGCTCGCCACCGGGGGCGAGGAGGACAGGGCACGGGTGACCGGGGTGTTGTCCTGGTCGCTGTGCGGCACGGTGAAGGCCCACCGGTTGTCCGCCTTGGAGTACATCAGTGAGTACCCGAAGACCCGCGTGCCGTCCTGGGCCATCACCGCCGCCGCCTGGTTGGTGTGGTCCATCCGCACCCAGGCCGCCACGGAGTAGGAGCGGGTGGTGTCGACGCGGGCGCCGCCGGTGATCATCCGCTCGGCCACGCCGTCCAGCGCCACGCCCGACCCGATGCGGCCCTGGACGAAGCGGGCGGGGGCTTCCCCGCCGCCCCGCCAGTACCGCAGGGCGGCGGCGCCGGCCCCCGAGGAGTCGACCAGGTCGTCGTCCAGCTTCCACCGCGCCTTGATCTCGCTCCCGGAACCCGCCCACTGGTCCGCGGCGTAGGTGAACCGGCCGTCGAACACCGCACCCGGACCGTCCGGCGCCCAGGAGACCCCGCTGCCGTAAAGGGCGCCGTCGTTGGCGCCCACGGAGTCGTCGGCGACGACTCCCCCGTCCTCGGCCAGGGCGTAGCGGGCGCGTTCGACCGGGACGTTGGCCAGCGCGGCGACCTCCGACGGCGCCAGCACCCGGTTGTGCACCCGCACGTCGTCCACCCGGCCGTACCAGGGGTTGCGCAACGCGGCCTCCCACCGGCCGAGCCCGACGAGGACGTCGTCGGCCGAGGCGGGCGGGACGACGCCGGTCAGGCAGGACGACTGCTTGACGCCGTTGACGTAGAAGCACGCGGTGTCGGTGGCCTCGTCCACGGTGAAGGCCAGGTGGGTCCACTCGCCCTTCTGGGCGGGCGCGTCGCTCCAGGCCACCCGCAGGCAGGCCGTGGTCGTGCTGCAGGACATGCCGAGCGACCACATCGCCGCGGGCTTGTCGTCCTTGCGGTAGGCCAGCATGACCGGCGAGGCGTAGGTGTCGTCGATGGCCAGCGGGACCGAGGTGTAGTCCGCCGTCGTGGCCGGGTCGTACCAGACCCACGCCGACAACGAGAGCGACTTCGTCGGGTCCACCACCGGCCCGGTGGCCACGGCGACGTCCTGCGCGCTGCGACCCAGCCGCAGGCCCTGCCCGACGTGGCCCTGCGTGCCCTCGGTGGTGGTCATGCCGTGGAAGGTCAGCGGGTGGGCGCCGGACTCGCTGACGTCCTCCCCGCCGTTCTCGAAGGTCCAGTGCGCCACCGGGGCCGAGCCCTCGGGCACCCGGAACAGGTACCTGGTGTAGTCCTGCGCCTGGTCGGGCTGCGGGACCAGGCGCAGCGACTGGTTGCCCGCCCGGTCCACCGACTTGACGTACAGCGGGAAGTCGCCCTGCGCCAGCGGGGTGAAGGAGATCTCAGCGGTGCCGTCGGGTCCGGCCGCGACGCTGTTGCGGTAGTCGTCCACGCCGACCGACCACAGGTAGCGGACCACGTCCACCGCGCCGCCCAGGCCGGTGGCGGCGCCGGGGGTGAGCTTGAACCGCCCGGTCACCCCGACTCCGCCGGTGGGGGCGTCGGGCGAGTTGTAGGGCGGGTAGGCCCCGTCCACCGACTGCACGCCGGGTGCGTCGGGGCTCACCGTGTCGCGGGTGAAGCGGCAGTAGTCGTCCGGCGCCCCCGGAGGCCCGGTCCACGGCGAGGCCAGGGCGTCGCCGCCGTCGCCGTCCCACGCCTGCACCCGCCAGGAGATGACGCCGCCACCGCCCATCCACTCGGCGGGCACGGTGACCTGGTGCATCCCGCCGGAGGGCTGGCCACCGGTGTCCAGGAAGCCCTGCCGCACACCGTCGCGGTAGACCACGAAGCTGCCCCGCGCCCACGCGCCGGGGTCCGGGTCGGTCAGCCGGGCGCGCAGGGTGACGTCGCCGCGGCCCACGAGGGTGGCGGCGGCGGCGTTGGTGCAACCCAGGCCGGCCTGCCCGTTGAACGCGCCGAGCTCGGTCGGCCGGTTCGGCGCGGTGTTGTACTGCACGGTGAGGCCGGGGTTGGTGCGGAAGCGCCGCCAGTGCGTCTGCACCGACTCGCTGTCGCCGAACAGGCCGAAGGTGAGGCTGCCGCGCCCGCCCGCGGCCCAGATCTCGCGCACGTAGTTGCTCAGCGCGTCACCGCGGTTGCCGTCGTGGCCGGGGGTCGACCAGCCGCCCTCGCCCGGGCAGCCGGTGTAGGCCCCGACGTTGCCCACGTGCCGCTCCCGGCCGGGCTCGCTGCCGAACCGCGTGCCCCCGCCGACCCCGCCGGTGACGTGCACCTGGGTGACACCGGGGCAGTTGGAGTAGGAGTTGTTGACCGTCAGGTACAGCTTGGCCCAGTGGATGGCCGCCGAGCGCGGCACGCTCCCGAGGTCGAAGGTGATGTAGGAGCGCGCGGTGATGTAGACGCCCTGGGTGGAGTCGTAGACGTACCCGGTCTTGAGGTAGGTGTCGTTCCAGGCGGTCTCGCCGACCGAGTTGCCGTACTTGTAGAGCACCACCTGGCTGACCCGGCCGCACCCGCAGGAGTACGACGGGTCGATGTAGACCGGGTAGGTGGTCTTCGGGTCGGCCAGGAACGCCTGGTCGGGGGTGATGGCCACCTCGGTGTCGGTGACCCGGACCCCCATGACGGCCGCCCGGTCGCGCTGGGCGGGCTCGACCAGCCGGTCGGCGGACGGCCCCTCCCCGGAGGAGTCCCACATGCGCGAGGCGTCCCCGGTGAACAGCGTCTGCCCGGCGGTGTCGACCACCGCCAGCCGTGAGGGCCGGGGACCCGCGGAGCGCGCCCTCGCGCCCGGCACGTCGCTCTTGGTGACCCGGGTGCCGCGGGTGTGGTTGCCGAAGCGGATCTCGCGCAGCGCGGGATCGGCCGCCGCCTGCGGGGTCTTGACCACCAGGACCTGGGAGAACCCGAAGCCGTCCGCGGTGATCTTCAGGTCGACCCCGGGCAGGACCTCCGGGTAGGTGGCCGTGTCGTCCGCCAGCACCGGCTCGGGCAGCACGCCCGGCCACGACAGGCCGACCTCCTTGCCCGCGTGCCCCACCACCGCCAGCGGCACGCGGTCGCCGCCGCCGGAGAGGACGACGTCGGCCTCGGCCACCCGCGGGCGCACGAGGCCGTCGGCCCCGCGCTCCAGGGTGGTGTCGATCTCCTGCCAGGACCCCGACTTGCGGGTGCGCACCGCCCGCGCGTGCGTGGTGTGCTCGATCGTCCCGTCGGGCTGGGCCATCGCCCGGGTGGTCTCGGTGGTGACGTCCGCGACCTCCACGGGCTCACCCGTGCGCACGGCCTCGGCGATGGCGTCGGTGTAGGACCGGCCCAGCGGCGCCGACTCCACGCCCGCCACGCGCTCGCGGTCGGCGGGGTCGGTCGGCGTCTGCTCGATGGCGACCGGCCCTCCGGCCGGGGGCACGGCGGGCGCCGCCACCGCGCCGACGGGAGCGATCAGTCCGAACGCGACCGCGAGGACAGCACCCACAGCGCAAACCCGCACGCGTCCGCGCGCGACCGTATTCATGGCATGGCCCCCCAGAACCGCCCGGCAGACGACGACCGCCCACCGCAAACGGGACAGACTCTTCGTCAACCAGGCGGATCCGGGCAATACCCCCATCAGTGGGCATCATCACGTAACGCCGGGTCAGGACAGCCGGGGTGACCGAACGTCAACGACCCGCTACCCGATGACGTGGCCCTGTCGGGTGCGACGCTCGGAGCGGTCAGCGGCGCACCTGGTAGCACAGGTGAAGTACCCGGTCGCCCTGGATCACCAAGTCCGGGTCCTCCAAGAGGTGCTGCGCGTGGACCGACCCGAAAAAGCGCTTGCCGGATCCGAGCACCACGGGCACGACGTCCATGCGCACCTCGTCCACCAGACCCGCGGCGAGCACCTGGCCACCGACATCGCCGGCGGCGACCTCGACCACGCGGTCGCCCGCGAGCTCCTGCGCCTTGGCCACAGCCGCCTCGACGTCGCCGACGAAGTGGAACGGCGCCTCGGCGTCCCAGCCCTCCGGCCGCGGCCGGTGCGTCACGACGACCACGTGGTCGACCCCGCTCGGCGGCTTCCCGTCCCAGCCGTCCGTCAGGTCGAAGACGTAGCGGCCGACGATCGTCACCCCGATCCGGTCCCAGTACGGCCGGGTGTGGTCGTAGGACCGCTGCGACACCTTCAGCACGCCGCTCCCGTCCAACGGGACGTCGCCGTTGGACAACCAGTCGAACAGCGGTCCGGGCCGGTCCTCCTCGTCCGCGATGAAGCCGTCCACCGACACCGAGCCGTACATGACCACCTTGCCCACGAGGGCTCTCCTCTGCTTCGGGATGCCCAAATCAGCGTGCCGCGAACTGTCGCTCCTGCCGACACCGACCGACACCGACCGCCGGCGATCACGGTCACCCCGGGGCAACGTCGGTGCAGTCGACTTCCCCGAACGGCGCAGGGCGATCAGCTCCGGTTCCCGACGGGACGCGGGGGCACAGTGCGGCACTTGTCGAGCAGTTGCATGCCCAGTGGGGTGATGAGGTGGTTCGCAGCGTTCGCGCGGCGGTGCGTGGTGATCAGGCCGGCGTTGCGGAGCACGCCGGTGTGGTGGCTGACCGTGGCGGGCGAGATGTCGTTGAGCTTCGCGAGTCCCGCCGTGGTGCAGGCGGCCAATGTGGAGCGCAGGATGGCGGCCCTGGTGGGGCCCAGCAGAGCGCCCAGGTCGCTGCCGGCGGTGTGATGAGCGGTGAAGCGGAATTCGGGGCGGACGGGGAAGACCAGGACCGGGCGCATCTCCGGGTCCGCCAAGGCCACCGGGCGGTGCAGGCCGAAGTAGCACGGGACCAGCAGCAGGCCGCGGCCGTCGAGGTGCAGTTCGCGGTCGACGGCGTAGTCGATGGTGAGCACCGGCGGGCGCCACCTCATCAGCGGCTCGAACCCCGCGAGCAGGCCGTCCGGTCCGTGCCGCAGGTAGGTGTGGAGGCGATCGGCGCGTTCGTCGCCGAGAGCCTGCTCGACGGTCTGCCGGTACGGCTGGATGACTTCCTTGACGTAGGTGCGCAGCGCGGTCCGCAGCCACCCCAACGCCCGGAGGTCCCCGCGGGCCAGGTCGTCGAGCCAGGCCGTCGTGCCGGTCGTCGCCCGCAGCCGGTCGATCTCGTCCAGCAGGCGCGCCGGCGCGGTGGACAGGACGACATCCACACCGGTGTCGAGATCGGGCACGTCGACATCGGGCGTGAGGAAGTCGGGGAAGTAGGTCGCGAACGGAGCCACCGCGGTCAACGCCCGGACGGCGGCGCCCACCTTCCTGTCCCGCGCGACCAGGTCGCGCACGTGCCTGCGCCACCAGTCGAAATGCGCCCCACCCTCACCGTGCTGGAGCAGCTGGACGCTGCTCACCACCTCCCACATCAGGTCCGTCTCCATCTTCACCCTCGTGCGTCCGAGATCGACACCGGTGAAGTGGATGCGCAAAACAGGCACAGCGTCCCCCCGGATCGTCGCCCGTCCTCGCGGCGTCCGGCTCGACGCCCCTTCGGCTCCGGTAGGAGGACCGGGCTCGTGGATACACGGCAGGGGGCGAATCCCTCGATGAGAGCAACGTCGAGGTGTCCTTCGAACGTGCTCGAAAGACACCGAAACGACCCACGGGCACTGCCACGATCACCCCGCTGGATGCGCCGGCCGGGAAGCTGACGGCCAGTGCGAGGGTCACTCGACAGGAACCAAGGGGGAACCGATGAAGAGATCCACGACGGCGTCCGCGCCGGCTGTCGGCACCACGACCGCGCCGGCCACGACGAGGTCGGTGAGCGGCACAGGGGGTGTGCGGCGAATGCTGGCCGTGCTGTTCATCCTGGCCACCGCAATGACATCGCTCGTGGGCACGGCGACAGCGAGCAGCGCGACAACGACCAGGCCGACCTCCTCCGGGTGGACGCTGTCCGCCGGCTCGGACGTCTCGGCGCAGGCGCTGTCCTGCACCTCCGGGAACGTCTGCGTCTGGCCGGTCACGGACGGCAGCAGCAGCCGCTGCAGCTGGTCCAACGCCGACAACGACTGGCGATCCACGCCGGTCACCTGCTCCTGGTCGTCGTCCAGGCCGGTGAAGGCGATCTACAACCGCGGGACCAGCACGGCGTACGACGGCGTGTGCCTGTACCGAGGGGCCAACTACACCTCACCCGAGATCTGGGTCCCCCAGGGCGCGTCGGCGATCAACAGCACCGGCGTGATCCTGCGCTCCCACCGGTGGGTCCGCCCCAGCGACCCGTGCTGATCACCTGATCCGTGATACGGGGGCCACCGCATGCGAAGGACTGCATCGCGGTGGCCCTCGTATGCCACAACCGATCTTCGCCCGGCTCTCGTTCCTGGTGAACATCCGACCCGCGCCATTGCCGAGAATGTCTGATGTAGACCACGTTCAGCATGGCTCAGGGCTGACGGTGGACCGGGCACGGGCAGCTCAACCGGCGCACTGGCGCTCGACGTCGTGACAACACCTGCCGCAGGAACGCCCACGCGTACTCCACCGCACCTCGCACCGCGCGAAAACCGTTGCCCCGGCGCAGGAAGGGCAACCACGCGCCGATTGCCGCCAGCCCGCTGCGCACGGTCGCCCCGTAAGCGCGGCGACGTAGCAGCAGGTTCGCCCGGTGCAGTTCGAACAGCACGGCGCCGCGGCGGTAACCCCCGGCACGGGAACCGCTCACGGCGTTGTCCAGCAGGGCAAGGGCTTCGTCGTACCGACCTCGCCGAACCGCGAGGCGGGACGTGGCCGCGTCGAGGATCGCGTGCGCGGCGGTGTTGTGGCGCAGGCGCGCGAACACCCGGCGGGCCTCGGTGAAGTGGTGTTCGCTCTCGTCCCAGGCGCCGCCCAGCAGGAGGATTTCGCCGATCGCGATGTGCTGGAAGCCGCTCTTGCGCTCGTGCTCGGCGTGCGTCATGTACCGGTGGTCGAGCGCGCGGACCAGGCTCACCAGGGCCTCTTCCTCCCGTCCCAGCATGTGCAGGACGCGACCGCTGTAGTGGTGCGCCCTGGCCAATGCCCGCATGGCCCGGTGGCTGTCCGACGGCACGTCGGCCGTGAGCGCCGCCTGGTAGTGGGTCAACGCCGTGCGCAGGCCGCCCTGCGTGTAGTGGAGGTTCCCAAGGCACACGCGCACCTCGGGCAGCCGGTGTGCGCACGTCGGATCGGTCGAGCACACGGTCAGGCACCGGTCCAGCAACCGGGCTGCCGACTGGTACTCGGTCAGGTCGATCGCGAACTGGGCGGTGGCGAGGTCGACTTCCACGCGGTCCAGCGCCGTGCGGCACGCCCGGAGGGCCAGCGCCAGCTCCCGCCTGCGGGCTTCGTCGCCCTCCGTCACCCGGGCGTAGTAAGACGCCTTGGCCAGGTGCACCGGCCAGCCCGCGAGCCCCGCCGCCGCGAACACCGAGGCCGCCGCCTGCACCACGTCCGGGAAGTCCGCCACCCCGGGCCGGTCGCCCTGCTCGATCGCGCTGACCGCCAGCTCCACGAACCGGTCCAGGAACCGCGACAGCACGACGCCGTCGACCGGGATCCGGTACCGGCTGACGTTGTCCAGGTCCTTGACCATCGTCCGCAGGACGTCCTCCGGCGAGTCGTCGTCCGCGCCGCGGGCGGACCGCTCGAACGACCGGTGCACCACGTCGTGCCACGTGGCGCGGTTGGCGCCACCGTAGCCGCGGAAGGTCCGCTCAGCCGAGGTCATCGGCCTGCGGGCGGGTGTACTCGTAGAGCAGGCTGTGGATCGAGTACCGGGAGTTGAGCCGGGACGCCTGCACCAGGCCCAGGTCGAAAGCGGCCTGCAACGTGGTGTCGAACGCGTCCGACCCCAGCCCGGCGAGCTCCCGCAGCTCCTCGCGGCTGATCTCGTCGCCGCGCCGCTTGACGCAGAACGCCGCGATCAGCGCCTGCGCGTTGTCCGGGCTCGCGACCAGCTCCAGCTCCGCGAGCGACCGGTCGAACAGGTAGTCCTTCACCTGCCGGCCGAGGCGACCGCGGGTGTGCGTCGCCGCGTCGGTCAGCTCCTCGGCGACCCGCCCCAGGGGCAGCCCGGTCGACAGGTAGCGGCCGACGACGAGCTTGAGCAAGTACGGGTTGCCCTCCGTGATCCCGACGACGGGGGACAGCAACTCTCGGGGCGCCGTCACCAACTGCTCGTCGTCGCGCCCGATGTGCCGCACGAGCGCCACGGCGTCATCCTCGGACAGCCCTCGGATCATGTGCTGCTGCACCAGCCCGAACGGCCCCTCGACCCGGCTGCGGCTGGCGACCACGAGCTTGTTCGGCCGGGCCAGGCCGAAGCCGTCGAGCCGGTCGACCAGAACGGTGGCCTGGCGCGGCGTCTCCACGTTGTCCACGACCGTGACCACGCGGCCGTTCGCCGTCGCCAGGCTGTCGCGGAAACCCTCGCCCCACTGACGCGGATCGGGACCGAGCACGATGCCGAGCTGGTCGGCGAGGTCGACCACGGTCTCCATCCACCAGCTCCGCGCGTCGGGCGAGAAGTCGGCTTCCGGCCCGTCGCCGCGCACGGTCGTCCACAGCACCCGGTCCACCAGCCCGTCGCGGTGCGCCCGGTCGACCGCCTCGAACGTGACCGTCGTCTTGCCGATCCCGCCCGTGCCGCGCACGGCGAGGATCCACGAGCCCGTCGGATTGGCCAGCGCCTCGCGCACCCGCGCGGTGGTCGTTTCGACGCCGAAGAGCCCGTCGCGTTCGTGGTTGACCGCCGCTCGGTCGCGCCAGCCGCCGTCCGGGGCGCTCACCTCGGGTTGGCCGGGCACGTGGAGCCACCCCACGACCCGGCTCTCCTTCACCTGCGCCTCGACCCGTTGGTAGCTCTCGGGGTCGATGTCCGAGTGCCCCTGGCTCACCACGTCCTCGTGGAACCGCTCGGAGACGATCACAGCGACCGGCGCCGCCTGCGGGGCGGCGGCCAGGGCGCCACGCAGCGGGGTCGAGTCCAGCAGGCGCGCCAGCAGGACCATCGGCCTGCCCGTGTAGCCGAAGTCGTCCAGCACCACGTCGGCGTCGTGCACCGCCACCCGCACGCGCATCCGCTCCGACTCCGGCGCACGCTCGTTGTGCGCGCGCAGGGCATCGACCAGCACACCCAGGACCGGGTGCAGCAACAACCGCTTGGGATACCGGGCGGGGACCGCCACAACCAGCCCGTCACCACGATCGTGGTCGTGGCACGAGCCCCAGTCGATACCCGCCTGGGCGAACGCCCCGGCCAAGCACTCCCGGAGCGCCCGCCGCATCGCGACCGACGCCGCGTTGTGCCGATGAGGGTCAGCGGACCGCTCGATGTCCACCGCGAACAACGCGCGGTGCTCGGGTTCGAGCAAGACCATGCCACCAGACCATAGAGCCGGCCCCGGGCCGCGCCCAGCCAGTCAGGGCCCGAACCGACCCGCACACCGCGAATTCACCCGGTAGCGGTACGCCCTTGCGACGTCGGGCCAGCACACGAGCGAATCCGACCTCCGGCTGTGCCACGCCGTACGCAGCATGATCACCGCCGATAAGCGGTTCAGCGGACGTGGCTCCAGACCTTGGAGGGCTCCTCGCACGTGAACCCTTCCCATTCGACCGGTTCCCGGCCCGTGCCGACCTACAGCGTTAACTCCGCATGGTCCAACATCCTTGGCACGATCCCACCGGCACCCGGACTGGCCGTATCCATGATGCGCTCCAGCGCTCGAAGACTATGCCACTGCCCTCATCGAGGACGCGTTCCCTAGCGGCGGATGCGGCACCGGAACCTGTGCCGGTCTGCGGCACGAGGTCCCGGTGCCGCGCCGACCGACGAGACCGCACCGGCTCGGTCCGGGCACCCCCGCCGTGGGCTGGAGGCCCGCCGGGGCGCACACTCGCACCGCCCTGAAGCCCCTCGGGTCGACCGCGCGCATCAGGTGACGACGGCTCCGCGGGAGATCACAGCCGCCTGGCCGACCGCCACGAAGTCGAGTAGAAGCCGCCGTCGTCCAAGAGCGAGGTGCCGCCCACGTCGCCCAGCGTGGGCCCGTTGATGCGCTCCCTGCTGGAGATGAAGCGGTGGTGGCCGCCGTCGTCGAGGCCGAGGTAGATGCCGACGTGGTCCAGGGTGTCCGGGTCGTCCTCGACCTCGAAGAACACCAGGTCGCCCGGCTGGAGCCGGCTGTAGTCGGTGGCGCGGCGGCGTTCGTTGGCGACGAGCTGCACGCCGGGGCCGAACTCCGAGATGGCGTAGGCGCGCCGGGGCAGGCCCGGTCCCGGGGCGTTGACGCCCAGCAGCGGCATGCCGAGGCGGTAGCCGAACACCAGGCGCACGTAGCCCGAGCAGTCCACGGCGCCGTAGCGGCTGCGCTCGGGCTGCGCGCTGGTGCCGTTGACGAAGTCCCAGGGCAGACCCAGGTAGTCGTAGAAGTCCGACTGCTCCTGCCGGCCCGCGCCGGAGGACTTGACCGGGCCGAACGAGGCGTCCCCCCGGAAGCGCACACCGTTGGCGTCGGTCTCGTCCGGCATGTCGATCAGGTACTCGGTGGCGACGGCGAGCACGTCGGGACCGGTGTCACCGCGTGCTCGCGCGAACCAGTCGGTGAACCAGCCCTCGACCTCGGCGCCGACCCGCCACGGCTGCGGCAGCAACCGCACCCACGAGGAGGTGGTGACGGTCGCGGTGGTCGCCTTGGGCTCGCTGAAGGACCGGCGCGGGCCGACGAGCTGGGCCGTGCGCGCACCGTCGGTGAACACCGCGACGACCACTCCGCCCGCCTTGTCGCGCACGACGGTGCGGGCGGGCGCGTCGAGCCGTTCGTAGACCAGCTGATCGGCCTGCGGGCTCACCGATCCCGGCTCGACGGCCCGGTCGCCGCCCGACCCGCCGGTGGGGACGTCCGGCCACCGGACGACCAGCGCGACCGCGAGAGCGGCGACCACCAGCGCCGCCACCCCCGCCCGCGGCAGCCACGTGAGTCGCCGTTCCGCCTTCATCCCTCTCGCACCAACCGCTTCAGACCGTGGGCACCAGCCCGATGAGCACGCCGCTCGCCAGTACACCGTATCCGGCCGCGCTGACGGTACCCGTCGCTATCGCGGTGACCAGCGGTGGTTGGCGGACGAGCTGGTAGGCGATGAGACCGGGCACCACGAACCCCAGCGTCTGGTGCGCGAACAGCAGCGGGTAGTCGCTCTGGATCAGCATGAACAGCGTTGTCTGCAGCAGCACGCCGGTGAGCACGACGGCGGCGAAGAGCCGCTTGCCGTAGAGGATGACCACGCGCTGCAACAACTTCACCGCGCCGAACGTGACACCGCTCATGACCACCACGAGCAGCGCGCGCCGGTAGTCCTCCACGAGGGTCAGGGCCAGCCAGCCCGGCGTGATCATGCCGCCGGGCGAGAGGTTGGTGGTGAGGTAGCACGCCAGGGAGAACACGAGGCCGATGGCCAGGCCGAGGGTGGCGACCTCCGGCAGGAGGAGGGATCCGTTGGTCACGACTGCTTCCGGGGTCTGGGAGTGGTGCGGTGGTCGGGGTGCGGTGACGCGTCGCGGTCGGGGGTCTCGTGTCCCGGGCTGTCGAAGAGGTCCCCCCGCGCCGCGCCGTCGGCCTGCGCCCGGTGCGCCGGGCGGGGCGTCACGCCGCCGGGGTGTTCGGCCCGGAGCCCGGTCCCGGGGTCGTAGCGCTGCCGGACCGGGTCCGGGTGGGCGCGGTCGGGCGCCGGACGTCGCGGGTCCTGCGCCCGGTGGGGGTCCCCGACGGGCAGCCGACCTCGGGAGGGCGGAGCCACCGGGTTGACGAACCGCGTCTCCGCCGACGCGTCGCGGGACGTCTCCGCCGACGCGTCGCGGGACGTCTCCGCCGACCGCCAGGACCCGGCAGGGTGCCGCCGGTGCTCGTGCGGGCGGGGGTGGACCGGCAACCGCTCACCCGGTGCGCGCGGTGGCTCGTGGCGGGCGTCCGGCAGCGGCGAGGGGAACCGGCCGTCGTCCGTCCCGCGCGGCGGGAGGGGACGCGGCCGCCCCCCGGCGTCCGGTCCTGGTGCGGCGCCCCGGGGTGGGGTGGGTCGCGGGGTGCGGCCGGAGGGGACGTCCCCGGCGGGTGCGGGCCGGGCCGGGCGCGCGGGCGGCTCGACGCGCGCACCCGGTTCGATCCGCGCGGCCTTCCCCACCCGCGCGTCCGCGGGGGCGGCCTGCTCCGCCGGCGGCGGTTCCTCCAGGTGCTCGACGGCTTCCAGGAACATCTCGCCCTGGCCGTGGATGTTGCCGATGGCCACGAGCGACGCGGTCGACTCGACCCCGGCCAGGACGGCGTCGAGGATTTCCCGACCGCTGCGCGCGGCGCCGAGGTCGGTCACCCGGTCGCGCCACCGCTCGTCCACCGCGGACAGGGCGCTGCGGGTCGGTTCCCCGATGAGCACCACCCGGTCGGGGTCGATCCGCGCCACCAGGGCGCCCATCTGCTGGTTGCGCTCCACGCGGTCCGGTCGGCAGTTGATGACCACGTGCAGGGGGCGGCCGATGGACCCCTGCTCCAGCAGCCGTTCGATGTTCATCAGGGTGGACTCGGGGTCGTTGGCCGCGAAGACGTTGGCCAGCTTGATCCGCTTGTCGCCCGCGATCCGGGTGTGCACCGACAGCACGCCCGGGTCCGGCGGCGCGGACCACATGCCCGCCAGCGCCGAACGCCGGTTCACGCCCAGCAGGTCGGCCACCTTGAGCGCGATGGCGACGTTCTCCTTGAACGTGATCCAGGTGAAGCCCGCCATGTCGTCGTCGGTGACCGACTCGGGGTCGACCGCGATCAGCTCGCAGTCCCGCTTGGCCGCCTCCGCCTCCAGGATGTGCAGCCGGTCCACCTCGGCCGTCACGCACACCCCGCCCACCGGCATGGACCGGCTCAACGACCGGGCCACGTCGTCGAGGGTGGGGCCCATCTCGGCGAGGTGGTCCTCGCGGACGTTGCACAGCACGCCGATGGTGGAGCGGATCAGCTTGCTCTGGTTGATCTCCTGCAGGTCGGGCATGACCGCCATGCACTCGATCACCAGCGCGTCGGACCGGTAAGCGGCGGCACGGCGCACGATGCCGATCTGCTCGACGACGTTCGCGATGCCCCACTTGCGGTAGACCGGTTCCTCGCTGCCGTCGGGGTGGATGAACCGGGCGGCCGTGCCGGTGGTCTTGGCCGTGGTGACCAGTCCCCCGCCGCGCAGGGCCCCCGCGCACAGCCGGGTGATGGAGCTCTTGCCGCGGATGCCGTTGACCAGGACCCGGTGCTCGATGCTGCCGAGCTGGCCGAGGTGCCTGCGCTGCTCGACCACGCCCGCGGCGAACGTGCCGGCCGTGAGCAGGACGAAGACGACGTAGAGGTAGGTCACGCCGAGCCCTTCCCGACTCGGGCGCGGGACGCGCGGGCGGCGGCGCGGCGGACCGGCGGGCGGGACTGCGGTGCGTGCGCCGCGGGCTTGTCCACCGGTTTGAGGAACTGGGTGGGGTCGGTGGCCGCACCCCGTGGCCGGCGCACCTCGCCGAGTCGGTCGGGGCCCTGGGTCACCGCCTGTCGGCAGATCTCCAGGCACGAGGCGATGGTGCCGACCTCGTCGTGCCGCTGGGGGTAGATGACCGACTTGAGGTCGCCGCGGACCAGGGCGTCCGCGGCGCGGGAGACCCGGCGCAGCGGGCCGAGCACGGAGAACAGCAACCAGCCGTAGCCGAACAGCGCGACCAGCGCGACGATCAGCGCGACCAGTTGCGCGTAGCGGCGGACGTCGTTGACGGGCAGGGCGAGTTCGGCGCCGGGCTTCTCCGAGACCACCGTCCAGCCGAGCCGGCCGACCTCGCCGCCGACCACGGCCGCGGCGGAGACGATGCCGGGGCCGTCCTCGCCGGGTTGGACGTCGCCGACGGGGTCGCCGCGCTGGGCGCGGGTGGCGCCGTCGCGCAGTGCCGGGTCGGTGACCTGCTCGAAGGCGATGAAGCCGTCCGTCGCGCTGATGGTGCGGAAGTCCCCGTCGACCAGGCGCGCGTGGCCGGGCACGTGGCCCAGCAGGGAGCCGAGGTGCTCCAGGTCGAACTCCCCGACCACGGTGGAGCCCCCTGCCACGGGGACCTCGGCGAAGATCACCGGGACGCGGCCCTCCTGGTTCTGCTGGCGCAGGCCGGCCACCGCCGCCGGGGGTTCGCCGATGCGCAGCGGGGGGCGGCCGACGGGCTCACCGGCCCGGCCGGAGCGGTCCACCGCGTAGAGGCTGCGGTAACGGGTCTGGTCGACCATCATCCGCTCCAGCGCGGACCGCAGGGCGTCGGGCGACCCCGCGCCGGCGGCGACGGCGGAGAGGTCGGCCAGGCCGTCGTTCATGCTGCGGCGCAGGGCGTCCGTCGCCCTGGCGGTCTGGGCGCGGACCCCGGCGACGACACCGGCGGGGATGTCGACCTCGGCCGGGCGGAAGGCCACGAGCACCCCGCCCGACCAGGCGAAGACCGAGAGCGCGAGGACGCAGCAGGTGGCGCGCGCGGTGACGCGGCGGCCGGTGACCGGCTCGACGTCGCCGCTCCCGCCGGTCAGGCGGTCCAGGCACAGCCGGGCCGCGGCGACGACGCGGGCCACCTCGGCCGTCCCGGTGGGGCGGACGGTGGTGCCCAGGTCGCCGGAGGCGAGGGAGAGCAGGTCGGCGCGGGCGGTGAGGACGGGACCGGTGACGACGCGGCGCACGACCACGAACCCGACGACGGCGAGCAGCGCCAGCAGCGCGGCGGGAACGATGCCCGAGGTGCCGGCCGCGCCGCTGTGCAGCGGACCCGCGGCGACCGCGACCACGGCGAGGTCGAGGCCGTCGGGGCTGCCCGACGGCACGACCCGCACGTGGGCGTAGGTGCGCTGGACGCGGTCGTCCGGCATCCCGAGCAGCACACCGGGGCCGGCGGCGGCGGCGCGGGCGGCCTCGGCGAGGAAGCGCTCGACGTCGGGGGCGCGGTCGCGGGCCAGCGGCCCCGTGGCGGCGACGACCTGGCCGGACAGGGTGGTGAGCAGGTAGGACTGGCCGAGCACGTCATCCGCGGCCGGCTCGGGCAGTCGCAGGGCCGTCGTCGCGGTGAGCAGTCGGCCGTCGGGCAGCCTGGCGGTGATGAGCAGCACCGGTTCGCCGCCGGCGGTGACCGCCGAGGTGACCGCGGCGTCGTCGACGGCCGTCGGGATCACCTGGACCGGGACCTGCTCACCGCGTGCGGCGAGCAGGGAACGACCGGGTTCGGCGAGCACCGCGGCTCCGCGCCACTTGCGGTTGCGCACCAGGTCGTCCAGCAGCCGGTCCGGTTCGCCGGTGGCGCCGGTGGCGGCGTTCCGCAACTCGCTCGAACCCTGGTTCGCCGTCGCGCCGATGGAACGGGCCACTCCGAGCGCGATCTCCTGCTGGGACTCGCGGAAGGCGGCGGGCACCTCTTCGTCGCCGTCGCCGCTCAGCAGCAGGCCCGTGGTCCCGGCCAGGGCCAGGAGCAGGACGAGCAGTGCCGTGGGCAGTAGGCGCACCGTGGCCGGAAAGGACGTTTCCGGTAATTGGTCCTGCAAGCGTCCCAGCCGGACGTCACGGTCTGTAACCGTTTTGTGGCGCACGAAATTTCTCCGACCCCGTCACCCATAAGGAGAGGGGCGCGCCCCCGAACGCGCTACCCCGGTTGATGCAACCCGTAGATTGTGCACCACAAAGTCGCCAACGCCTAGCCAAGAGGGGACTACTGATGTGCCGAACGAGTGAATCCGATTTACATCGGTGATCTATATTCGTTTACGGCGTACTTTTGTGTTGTTTCTCGCCGTGATCAGCATCTCCTTCGTCGGGTGTTACGGAAAGGGCCCTTCCGACGATCCGCCACCGCCCTCCGACCCGGCGGTGGCCCTCGCGGAACGGGTCGCCGCTTTCGTGGCGGCGCTGCGCGAGGACGCGCCCTACCGACCACCCACCGCCGAACAGCGCCGGGCGTTCACCGAGGCGTTCGCCGCGCTGGGCCCCACCCCGGCGACGGGGGACGACGACCTGCGCTCCCTCGGCTTCGCCGTGCGGCGCACGGTGGACGAGGAGACCGGCCGCCCCTACGCGCTCGCGGCCGCGGAGGCCGGCACCGAGCACAGCTGGGGCCTGTACGTGGTGGACCTGTCCCGACCGGTGCGGGTCGCGGTGCAGGTCCCGCACCCCGCCAACGACCTGCGCACCGCCGAGATCGGGCTCGACCTGTTCCGCCGGGTTCCCGGCGCCGTGCTCTCCGTGGCGGGCACGCACCGCCGCGTGGCCGCCGGCGCGGGTGACGCCGCCCACCGCACGGACTCGCTGTTCCACGCGGCGGCCGAACGGCACTCGCGCGACCGCGTGCCACAGGTGCAGCTGCACGGCTTCGACGACGACAGCCTCCCGTCCGCGGACCTGGTGCTCTCCCCCGGCGCGGCGCGGGAGGACCCGTCGATCACCCGGGTCGCCGACGACCTCGAAGGGCTGCTGCGCGTGTGCCGGGCGTGGGCGCGCGACTGCGGCGATCTGGAGGGCAGGCGGAATCGGCAGGGAGCCGTCGCGGCGGAGCACGGCGCCTTCTTCGCGCACGTGGAGCTCAACCGCACCACCCGGGTTTCCCCCGAGGAGTGGGAACCCGTCGTCCGCGCGCTGGAAAAAGCACTGGGCGGCTGAGCCGGCGCGCGGCCGAACCGGCGGGCGCCCGGTCCGGCGGACGCCGGAAAACGGTCCCGGCACGTGAAGCGTCACCATTACCACGAAAGGGTTCTGTTGTGGGCATCATCAGCACGTTGAGACACCGGTGGCCGTGGGTAGCCATTCCCCTGGTCGTGGTGACGGCGGTGGGAGCGGTGGTCTACGCGATCGGCGACGGCGACTGCGACGACTGCCTGCGGCCGGCCGGCGGCGACAGCATCGCGGTGCGGCTCAAGGTCGCCGGCGAGTCCGGTGAACCGCTGGAGGGCGCCACCGTCACCGTGCACTCGCCGCTGGGCAGCCCGGTCCCGCTGACCTCCGACGACGACGGTGTGGTCGAGGTGCCCGAACTGCCCGGTCCGGCCATGACCGTCGTGACCGCGGACGGGTACCTCGCCGAACCCGTCCCGCTGGGCTGGTCGGACTCCGGCAAGCAGGTCGACGTGAAGCTGTTCGCCCGCGGGGACGACAGGTTCGCCGTCCACTCGGCGGGGGACGTGATGTTCGGCAGGCGCTACGCGACGCCCACCCAGGAGGAGTCCAGCGGGCGCTCGGAGCCCCTGATCCCCGCCGACGACGCCGCCGCGGGCGCGCAGGACGTGGTGGCCGCCATCGCACCCGCGTTCGCCGCCGCCGACTTCCGCACCGTCAACGTGGAGACGGTCATCAGCGACAAGCCCGCGGACGCCGCCTACCCGGGCAAGCGCTACATCCTCCAGTCCGCCGGACCGACCGTGGCAGGTCTCCGCGCGCTGTCCGCGGACCTCGCGGTGCTGGCCAACAACCACTCCCGCGACCTCCTCGACGCCGGCGTGGCCGACACGCGCGCCGCGCTGTCCGGCGCGGGCATCGCGACCGTGGGAGCAGGCGCGAACGCCGCCGAGGCCGCCCGGGCGCACCTGCGCGAGGTCGCCAGCACGGGCGTCGGCGTGCTCGCGTACACCAGCGTGGACGGTTCTTTCGTCAACGAGAGCTTCCCCCCGGCGACCGCGCGGCAACCCGGCGACGTCGCCGAGCCCGACCGGTGGCAGTACGAGAACAGGACCTGGGGCTACCCGGCGGCGGGCGTGCCGTCCGCGCCGCGCCGCATCCGCGAGGCGTGGGAACGGTTCAGCGCCGCCGAGAAGAACGCCTCGGACGACCAGGTGGCGGGCATGTGGGCGTCGCTGGCAGCCGTCTACCCGGAGATGCAGGACTGGGTGGCGCGACGCGGTCACGGCGGCGCGGCCCGGTGGGACGGCGAAACGTCCACCGCTCAGATCGAGCAGGTCGCGAAGTCGTCCCCGCTGGTGATGGTCCAGGTGCACGCCGGCTTCCAGTTCCAGGAGGCGGCGTCGGACAACATCCGCGACATCGCCCGCGAGGCGATCGACGCGGGCGCGGACATCGTGGTCGCCCACCACCCGCACGTGCTGCAAGGACTGGAGTGGTACAAGGGCAAGCTGATCGCCTACAGCCTGGGCAACTTCGTGTTCGAGCAGAACTTCCTGGCCACCTTCGCCAGCGCGTTCCTGCGCACCGTGTGGGAGGGCGACACCCTGCTGGAAGCCAGGCTCTACCCGCTGGAGCTGGTGGACTACAAGCCCGTGCCCGTCACCGACACGGCGGCCGAACGCGTCCTGGCGCGCGTGTGGGAGCGCAGCACGTTGCCACTGGAGTCCTACCGGGACGACGAAGGCGACGTCCGCACCCGTCCCCGCGAGAAGGGGACGCCGGCGCACGTGGTCCTGGAGCGGCACACCGCCCGCCTGGTCGCCGAGCCCACCGCCGGCCGCGCCCAGGACCAGGCGGTGGGGCCCGGCGCGGTGGTCGACCTCCCGGTGGCCGCGTCGGCGCTCGTCAAGCCGACCGGCGGCGACGGAGTGGACATCGGGCGCGACCTGTACGGCTGGGGGCACTTCGAGGACGAGACCGCCGACGCGTCGATCAGCGAGGCCGTGCACTGGAGCGTGAACAGCAGACGTGAGGGCGTCCGCTCCGGCAACGCCGCGCAGGGCCTGCGCGCCCTCCGGCTGGAGGTGCGCGACGGCGACTCGGTGCAGAGCAGGCCGATCGCCCGCATCCCCCTGCCGCGCCACCGGGCGTACCGGGACGAGGACGGCCGGGCCGTCCCCACCGACCCCACCCCGTCGTACTCGCTGGTCGCCCGGGTGCGCCGCTCCTCGACCGCTGCCGCGGAGGCCCGCTTCGACGTCTACCACTTCGACGACAGCAACCCGGCCGAGGACCCGACCTCGGAGGTCGTCGCGACCTACACCAAGGCGGTGGACGTCCCCGCGGACGGGCAGTGGCACCAGGTGGTCGTCGACCTGGCGGTGTCCGAACTGGACAGTGGACCGACGACGGGCAACATGGTGATGCCGTACCTCAAGGTCTCGGGCTCCTCGGCGCAACCCGCATGGGTGGACGTGGACGAGCTGCGCTTCGTCGAGTGGCGCGACGCCCGGGGCACGAACTCCCACGGCGCCTTCACCCTGGCCCGCAACCGCGGCCGAACGGGCGTGACCCTGCCCTACGAAGTCCTGCTCCCGTCCTCCCCCTGACCCGGACCGGCGAGCGGGCCACCCGACCGAACCGCCCGCTCGCCACCCGGCTGCCGGACCGCGACTCCACCGTGCCGCGCCCGGACCGTCCCACGTCCGCGGTCGAGCGGGCCGATCGCGCGCTGCTCGCCGCGGTGGCGTCGGCGTCCGTCATGAAGAAATTGCCCTACCGGACCCTCGGCCACCTGAAGCGCAGGTCAGACCGCGTGTCCGACCCTGGCGACCCACCCGCTCCGGGGGTGTCGGACCACCAAGGGGTGATGTCGGTGCACACATCGACGCCGATTGGGTACACCACCGCGATAGCCGTCGACAGCACAGGAGAGCTCGATGTCCGACCTCAAGATCGCCGTCATCTACTACTCCGCCACAGGCAGCGTGCACGCGATGGCCCGAGCCGCGGCCGAGGCGGCCGAGGGGGAGGTGCGGCTGCGGAAGGTGCGCGAGCTGGCGCCGGACGAGGCCATCGCCAGCAACGAGGGCTGGGCTGCCCACGTCAAGCAGACCCAGGACGTCCCCGAGGCGACCTTGGACGACCTGGAGTGGGCCGACCTGCTCATCTTCGGCACGCCCACCCGTTACGGCCTGCCGACGGCGCAGCTGAAGCAGTTCATCGACTCCACCGGCCCGCTCTGGGCGCAGGGCAAGCTGGTCGACAAGGTGGCGACCTCGTTCACCTCGGCGGGCACCGCGCACGGCGGCCAGGAAACCACCATCACCGCGCTGAACAACACCTTCTACCACTGGGGCTGCGTCATCGTGCCACCCGGCTACGCCGACCCCATCCAGTTCCAGGCCGGTAATCCCTACGGCACGAGCCACGTCTCCAACAACGGCCAGACCCCACCCGGCCAGGTGGAACTGGACGCGGTGACCTTCCAAACCCGTCGAGCCGTGCGCATCGCCCGCGCCCTGAAGAAGGGCCTGACCGCCTAGCTCCGGCAGGAGCATCGCACCCAGGAGCCACCCCGCGGACGGCCCTCGGCAACATCGTGCCGCACTTGTCCCCTGCATGTGCAGCACCTGTCGAGGGTCTGCTGCACGGATTGGTGACATCTGAGTTGGCTTGCCGTGATGGCGAGCTGGGAGGATGTCGCTGTGCCCAAGCCCTACCCCCGGGAGTTCCGCGACGATGTCGTGCGGGTCGCCCGTGACCGTGAGCCCGGCGTGACGGTCGAGCAGGTCGCGAAGGACTTCGGGGTCTATCCGATGACCTTGTTCAAGTGGCTGCGCCAAGCCGACACCGACGAGGGCGTCAAACCCGGTGTGAGCAGGAACGACTCGGCCGAGCTGCGCGAGGCGCGCAAGCGGATCAAGCTGCTCGAGCAGGAGAACGAGGTCCTGCGGCGGGCGACCGCGTACTTGTCGCAGGCGAACCTGCCGGGAAAAGGCTCTACCCGCTCGTGAGCGAGTTCGCCGCGGACGGGATTCCCGTCGCGGTGACGTGCCGGGTCCTGAACATCGCTCGACAGCCGTACTACCGTGGCGTGCCCGACCGGTCGCCGATGCCGAACTGGTCAAGGCGTATCGGGCGAACGCGTTGTTCGACGCCCACCGCGACGATCCGGAGTTCGGATACCGGTTCCTGGCCGACAAGGCGCGCGACGTCGGCCTGTCGATGGCGGATCGGACCGCGTGGCGGATCTGCTCGTCCATGGGCTGGTGGAGCGCGTTCGGCAGGAACGCGGCCGCAACGGCGCGAAGGCCGGTCCGCCGGTCCACGACGACCTGGTCCACCGCGATTTCACCGCCACCGCACCGAACCGGCTGTGGCTGGCCGACATCACCGAACACCGCACCACCGAAGGAAAGCTGTATCTGTGCGCGGTCAAGGACGTCTGCTCCAACCGGATCGTGGGCTACTCCATCGCCTCCCGGATGAAGTCCCGCCTCGCCGTCACCGCGCTCACCAACGCCATCGCCCGACGCGGTGACGTCGCCGGCTGCGTGGTGCACACCGACCGCGGATCGCAATTTCGATCAAGGAAATTCGTCCGTGTCCTCGCTCGCCACGGGCTGGCAGGCTCGATGGGCAGGGTGGGCGCGGCGGGTGACAACGCCGCCATGGAGAGCTTCTTCGCGTTGCTGCAGAACAACGTTCTCGACCGGCGCGCCTGGCACACCCGCGACGAGCTCCGGACCGCGATCGTCACCTGGATCGAACACACCTACCACCGCCGCCGACGCCAAGCCCGCCTCGGCCGGTTGACCCCCATCGAATACGAAGCAATCATGACCACGTCAGCCAGCCAGGCTGCGTGACTACAACTGTCACCTACTCGTGCAGCAGACCCGACTTTTCGAGCGGCACAGGCCTACTTCACTCGGCGGGAGGCCGCACGGAAAAGGATCAGCCCATCGCTGACACCTCGCTGCGTGGCCCACCTATCGGCCTGGATCACCGGACACCGCCGCTGCGTCCGCGACTACGAACGACTACCTCACCACCACGAGGCCGTGGTCCGCTGGTGCATGATCCGCATCACCAGTCACCGACTCATCCAACACCAGTAGCTCGAAAACGGCTACTTGGAGCCTAGTTTGTCGAGTTGCCGCTGCACCTGAGCGGCATCGCCATTTCGACCTTGCCGGCCATACATGCGCAAAGATTCTGACCAGGCAGTATGGGCTCCACGGACCTCGCCAATAG
This sequence comes from Saccharothrix sp. HUAS TT1, assembly GCF_040744945.1. Taxonomy (NCBI): domain Bacteria; kingdom Bacillati; phylum Actinomycetota; class Actinomycetes; order Pseudonocardiales; family Pseudonocardiaceae; genus Saccharothrix; species Saccharothrix camelliae. The sequence goes on from NZ_CP160453.1 coordinate 8,013,410, forward strand.
CGATATAAGACTGACCGAGCCTGTTCAAAACATCGGCGCTAGGGCGACTGTGGCCAAGTCTTCGATATAGCGACAGAGCTTGTTGGTACAGATTCACGGAATCGCGATAGTTACCTGTTTGATAACAGATTCCCGCAAGACTGCTCAGGGCGTCTGCCTCCCCATCGCTGCGATCGAATTTTCGGTACAAGGCGAGCGCGGCTTCGCAATGTTGGCGGGCCGAATCATACAGTCCAAGTTGTGCAGAATTCACACCAACGCTGTCGAGTGCACTTGCTTCCCAGACAGGATTACCTAGTGTGCGATATATGCTCAGCGCAGAGGTAGCGTGTTCTAGTGCGCGCCTAGCATTACCGTGTTTTCCTACCACCATTGCGAGAGCCCGGTGAGCACGAGCTTCGTTGGCATGATCGCCAATTGAGCGAGCAAGACCAAGGGCTTGAGCGATGTACTCGATCGCGATGACATATTGCCCTTCCTGCGCAATGGCGTGCCCTAAATTATGGTAAGCGCGAATTCGCGCAGGAGCGTGTCGGGATTTTTCGGCTGCCGTGAGCCCTGCTTGCCAGACATCCAGGTGATCCTGTCGATGTCCTCGGCGAATATGGAACGTATGCAAGGTCCATGCTAATTGCCATACTGGCTGGTGCCAGTTGCGGACAACGCACACATGCTGTGACGCCAGAAGGCACATGTGCTCAACGTCGAACCAGGTCATGGCGGCGGTATAGTCCAGTATTGCAGCCGGACGACAACCGGACGAAAGCGGGCGAATTGTGATCGGCGGCCGATGTGGATCCAGTAACCTTTCGCCGAGGTATGCGGTTAGTAGATAGAAGTCGACCAGTCGCTGCAGTGAGACGTCTACTAATTTCTCGTCCAAGTGATGGGTGGTGTTGCTTGCGTAGCTGCGCACTAGATCATGCATCGAGTACCGACCATTCGACCCTCTATGTAACAATGAAGCATCTTCGAGCGCGCGCAGCACTTTGTGACACAGTGTCAGCGGCATATCCAGTAGGTTCGCTGCGGCGGACAGGGAGATCGACGGGCCAGGCGCGATGCCAAGGAGTCCAAATGCAATCTGCTGATTATGGGGCAATTCACTGTATGACCAAGAAAGTATAGCAGGCAAGCTAACTGTCGGATCATCGTCCTCAAGTGCTGCGAGTCCAAAATCGCGTAGTTCGATTGCGAAATCCGCAAGCGGGACATGTGGTCGTGCTACTGCTCGGCCTGCGATGACACTAAGTGCGATGGGAAGGCCTTTACATAGTTTGATCAACCCCGCAACAGCTTCAACGTCCTCCGCGATGCGATCCGTTCCCAACCGTAGAGCAAGCAAAGCGTGCGCATCGCTATCATCTAGCGTGTCAAGGGGTACATGGTGTGCGCCATGTCGTGAGATTATTGCGTTTAGTACTCGACGGCTGGTCACCACAGTCACGCAAGAATCTCCGCCGGGAAGTAGGGGGTCCACCTGGGCAGAACTCACCGCATTGTCCAGAATAATGAGCATTCGTCTTTTCGCAACAATACTGCGATACAGCGCCACTTGGGAATGAAGCTCAACGGGTATGCAATTAGGATCAACGTTGAGTGCCGCAAGGAATCCTTTTATTGCCACGGAAGGACTCATGGGCTCGCCATCTGGACTGAATCCACGAAGGTCGACAAATAGTTGTCCATCCGGGAAAGCGTCAATGTGCTCATGTGCCCATCGTATCGCTAGCCAGGTCTTGCCAATCCCGCCAGATCCTCCAATGGCTGAGATCAGGACTGATGAGCCGGAGGCTGCCCGGTCGAGTGCTGCTAATTTTGCGGCGCGACCGACGAATTGGCTCGACACTGCAGGGAGTTGCTGCGGAATAGGTGCGACAATGGTTGAAGTCTGCTCCAGGTGGATGCCCCCATAGATTTTTCCCGCCTGCAGAATAGTTCCAGCTTGATAGGCATTGACTTGGTTGAGCACTGGTGCTTCAAGGTAGTCTTGAGGGTCTGCACTTCTTGGTTTCTCGGACGATGTTGGCATAGAGGTGCCTCCGTCAACCACAAGCGTCATGTGCCCGGTCATTATCCATCAATTCTTGGTGACGGAAAGGTCAGCCGACCAGATTCACCCGTTGGGCAGTCACTTGCTCGCAAATCTGCGGGTAGCTCTTCATCAACGTTGTACTTGCCGAGACTCCCGTGCGTGCAGGTCGAGTCGCGGGTTGCTCCACACCCTGCCGCTACCATGGCGACACGGACGAGCGGCCGGAGGGCACTGGTCGGCCAGTGCTCATCGAGCCGGACAGTGCGTCGCCGGTATCGCTCGATCACACCCGGTACCTGCTCCGGGAACGTCCGGCGCACGTACCTGGTGACAGGGCACGCATCCGACGTTGTGTCTGCCGATAACTCCATCCATGCAGGTTGAAGCCGTGCGTAGCTTGAAGGGCCAAGGTGCTTGTGGGTGCGGCCACAGGTCCACAGCGCCAGCCGCTGACGCGGCATGATGAGCGGCTGTGCTGCTCCGACTGGCCTACCTCGGTGTGACCAACGCGTTCACCCTGCTGCGCCTGCTGCTCCTGAGCGACCGGGACAAGGACACGGAAATCCTGGCGCTACGGCACCAGATCACCCTCCTGGAACGCCAACTCGGTGACGCCCGTCCACGGTTCTCCCCAGCGATCGGGCATTCCTCGCGGCACTGCTGCACCGACTCCCGGCCGATGCGCTTCGTCGGCTCCGACTACTGGTCCGTCCAGAAACAGTGCTTCGGTGGCACCGCGACCTCCTCGCACGCCGCCATGCAGCCAGATCCCGTCCCAGGCGGCCTGGCCGTCCACGGACCGTCCGCTCGATCCGGCTCCTGGTGCTGCGCCTGGCACGGGAGAATCCCACCTGGGGCTACCGCCGCATCCACGGCGAACTCCTCGTGCTCGGCGTCAAGGTCGCAGCATCCACCGTCTGGCAAATCCTCAAGGATACAGGGATCGACCCTGCTCCCGAGCGCACCTCGACGACCTGGCCGGCCTTCCTCCGCTCCCAGGCCGAGGCGCTACTGGCCTGCGACTTCTTCGAGACCTCCACGTTGAGCGGCACCCGCCAGTACGTACTCGCGGTCATCGAGCACACCAGCCGCCGAATCAGAGTCCTCGGCACCACCGCACACCCCACCGCATCCTGGGTCACCCAAGCCGCCAGGAACCTCGTCATGGACCTCGAAGACTCGGGCAAACACGCGCGGTTCGTGATCCGCGACCGGGACGGGAAGTGCCCAGCACTGTTCGACGCCGTCCTCGCCGACGCGGGCATCCGGGTCGTCCTCAGCGGCGTCCGCATCCCGCGCATGAACGCGATCATGGAACGCTGGATTCAAAGCTGCCGCCGGGAACTTCTCGACCGAACGCTGATCTGGAACCAACAGCACCTGCTGCACGCCCTGCGCGAGTACGAGCACTTCTACAACACCCACCGACCCCACCAAGGCATCGACAACGCCCGACCGCTACAACCACTGCCACAACCAGCGGCCGACCAAGCAGCCGTCACCCAGCTCGACATCCGCAGACGGCACCGACTGGGCGGCATCCTCAACGAATACCACTACGCAGCCTGACCTGCACGGACGACATTTTCGGCAAGCACAGGGTCGATCCCGTCACCAAGAACCGCCCTTCCAAGTCGGAGTCCTTCGCCACGTCGGACGAAGCCGACGCCTGGATCGAGATGATCAAAGGTGCCGCTGCCCGTGGCGTCGATCCCTCGGCCGCGACGATGCCTCTGGTGGACTACGGCAACGACAACATGACGTTGGCCATGCGCGGCCTGGAAGCTAAGACGATGGACCCCTACCTTGCGGGCTGGCGCAAGCGGGTCGTGCCGACGCTCGGTCACCTGCCCGTGCGCATGATCACCAACGGCGTGGTGGACAGGGCAGTGCACGGCTGGATCGCCGACGAGTGCGGCCGGTCGGTGGTCAAGAACAGTATCGCCGTCCTGGTGCGAATCATGGAACAGGCGTTGCGTGACGGGATCATCGACCGGAACCCGGCACGGATCACCGGCTGGCAGCGCGAGTACCTGCGGGCGGAGGATGAGCTGGACGATCCCCGGTCGCTGGCGCTGCCGGACTGGCAGACGCTCACCCGGCTCGCCGACGCTCTGGTCGAGCGGTCGCACGAGAACTACTCGGGCTGGGGCGACGTGGTGATCTTCGCCGCGTGCACGGCGGCCAGGATCGGTGAAGTGTCCGGCTGCCGCGTCGGTGATATCGACACCACCGATTGGACGTGGCGGATTCGACGTCAGACCACGACCGCACCCGGCGGTTTGGTGGACAAGGGCACCAAAGGCAAGCGTGCCCGGACGGTGCCGTTGATCGAAGAGGTTCGGCCGCTCGTCCAACGGCGGATCGACAAGGTCAACGGCAGGCCCGACGCGCGGCTGTTCACCGGGCCACGTGGCGGGCGCATCTCGACGGCGGTACTGCGGGACGCGACCCACTGGGACGAGGTCGTGACCAAGCTCGGCTACGAGTACTTGCGGCGGCACGACCTCAGACATACCGGACTCACTTGGCTGGCCGATGCTGGGGTGCCCGTGCACCATCTTCAGCGCATCGCCGGTCATGGTTCGTTGGCCACTACTCAGCGCTACCTGCACCTGGGATCGAAGTCGGTCACCGAAGCAGGAAGATTGCTGACGCGTTACCTAGCCCTTTAAGGCTCTTTATCGACCGCAGCAACCACATACCCTTCCACTTGGACCTAGGTCTACTTCAAGATAACGGTTCGAGAACTTCTCAAGTGCGTCTTTAGTCTCCGTGCCGTTGATGTACCTGTTAACCCTTTCCACAAACTCGGCCTGCTGAGAGCTATTCAAACTGATGAATCCGCGAATAACGCGAGCGGTGGCGGCATCCATGGTAGCCCTTACTTCTTAGATCGACTCTTCCTGTCAAAAGATCCACAGACCGAACAGGCCGTGGACTCCATACTATACGGCTGCACACCGCATGCCACGCATGTCTGCCCCAGTTCGCGGAGGCCTGCACGCATGCCCAGGCGCGTCTCATGCGGCTTGATACCACGGCGCAAGTCCTGTTCGCGGCGTGCCTTGTCCTCCGCCTTTAGTATTTCGTAACGAAGCTGCAACTCGACTGCCGAGTTCGGCGGGCTCTCCGCCAATTCCTTGAACTTAGCGTACAGGTTACGATTCTCGACCATGGACTCAATTGCATAGGCATAGGATTCGACCCATGTCGCCGCCAATGACCATAGTGAAAAAACAGCTTGCAGTACAGCGATTGCGGCACCAATAGTGACCGCTACAGGCAGAGCGCCAAAACCGATACCAAATCCGCCGACAAGGCCACCGATCACCACCGGAACGACGAGCCCCATGAACCCTAGGACACGAAGAAAAGTCGCCAGTCGCTGAGAGCGCTTTTCGAAGACGAAAGACGTGCCGAACGCCTCACGGGCCCGCTTCCAGCAATCCTGGATGGTGACGTCGTCTCCGCCACGAGGCACCGCGTCCCTGTCCACGCCCGATCAGCCCTTCATACAGTGGCCACCCAGCAAGGTTCCGGGTGCACCTGGACACGGACCGGTGGTCCCCGCGTGGTCCCCAGCCCCCGCTAACGCAAGGCCTCTTCACATCTCATCTGCCTACAGAAGAAGCCCGCTGACCTGGGCAGATCCCAGATCAGCGGGCTTCTTCAGACCGTCGGGACGACAGGATTTGAACCTGCGACCCCTTGACCCCCAGTCAAGTGCGCTACCAAGCTGCGCCACGTCCCGGCCGCATCCCGTTGTGGGGTGCGCGCATAGCTTAGCGCACCCCACAACGGCCCCCGACGCGACCCCCCTCATCGGCCGATCAAGCGGTCTACCTGGGGAGATGGTGGAGGCCCGTCGGCAAGACGGGCCTCCGCGCTCCCCCTCGGCCATCAACCGTTCCCCCCGGATCGACGCCCGCTCACTATGCGTTCGCGCGGTTTCGTGCACTACCGCCAAAAGTTGAGTCATCTGTGTCAACTTTCGACGGACCCGAGGGTAGGTTCACGTCCAGGACGAAGCTCCCGTCCGCACCCTTCCTGGTGGTCAGGCCGCCGCCCGCTTGGATCACGCGTTCCGTCAGGCCGTGCAGCCCCTGGCCGCCTCGGTCCGGTGACGGGAACCCCGCAGTCGGGCTCGGGCCGTTGGAGATCGTCACGTGCAGCCGCCCGTCTTGCCGGGACAGTCGCACGTGGACCTCGGCCCCCGGGGCGTGCTTGGTCACGTTGGTCAGCGCTTCCTGCACCACCCGGTAGACCGCGCGGCCGGTGGAGGGTGGGGGTGGGGGGCCGCTTCGGTCTTCGTAGTGCACCGCCATCCCGGCTGATGCTGCTCGGTCGATCAGGGCTTGGACGCCTTCGAAGCCCGGAGTGGGCTCGGTGTTGAGCAGGCCGAGGGCGGCGCGCATCTCGGCCAGGGCCTCCTTCGCCGACGCACGGAGGCGCAACGCGGTCTCGCGGGTCTTGGCATCATCGGTGGTGGTGGCCAGGGCTGCCGACTCCACAGCGATGAGCGTGGCGTGGTGGCCGACGGCGTCGTGGATCTCGCGGGCGATCCTGGCCCGTTCCGACGCACGGGCGCCGGCTTCGCGGGCTTCCAGTTCCGCGGTCCGCGCCCGGGAGGCTTCGGCCAGGCTCGCGGTCAGGTGGTGTCTGGTGGTGACCAGGGCGCCCAGGGCCGTCGGCGCGCCTGCCATGAACAGGGCGAAGGTGACCGTGAGGAGGGCCGGTCCCGGTGGCAGGCGTTGGGTGGTGACCACCAGGGCGGACGGGAGGACGGTGGCCGCGGCCACCCAGGCGATCATCACCGGCACGGTGGACTTGCGGCCGATCCGGTACAGCGCCACCACGGCGGGCGGCCAGCCCAGACCTCCGACGAGGCCCGGCAGGCACGCCAGGGCCGCGACCCACGGCCGCCGGCGGCGCACGGGGAGCACTAGGCACGCGGCCAGGGCGGTGGGGAGGGACCACGCGTACGGGACGTGGTCGGCGAGCAGGACCATCGCGGCGGGCGCCGCGACGACCAGGAGTTCGAGGAGGATCACCACGTGCCCACCCGGTGGGCGACCAGGGCGGCCTGGACCCGGTTCTCGACCCCGAGCTTGGTCAGCACGGTGGAGACGTAGCTCTTGACCGTCGCCTCGCTCAGGCCGAGCGACGCGGCGCTGGCGCTGTTCGGTTGGCCGTTCGCCAGCAGCCCGAGCACCTGGCGCTCCCGGGCGCTCAGTCCGTCGATTTGGGCGTCCTGCCGGAGGGTGGCGGTCCGCAGCTTGGGCAGCAGGCGGGCGGTGATCCGGGGGTCGAGCACCGCTCCCCCGGCTGCCAGGTCGAGCACGGCGCGGACCAGGGCGTCCGGTTCGGCGTCCTTGAGCAGGAAGCCCTGCGCGCCGAGCTCCAACGCCCTGGCCACGTAGTCGTCCAGGTCGAACGTGGTCAGCACGGCGAGCGCGGGCGGGTCGGGCCAGGCCAGCAGCGCCTTCAACGCCGCCAGCCCGTCCATCCCCGGCATCTGCACGTCCACCAGCGCCACGTCCGGCCGGCACCGGCGGACGACGTCGAGCAGGCCGGCGCCGTCCGCGGCTTCCGCCACGACCTCGACCCGCCCGTCCGCTTCGAGCAGCACCCTCAGCCCCTGGCGGAGCAGCGCTTCGTCGTCAGCGAGGACCAATCGCACCGGCACGGTGCCAGGCAACCCCATTCGGCCTGCCGGAGCAACCGGATCACTTCTTCGGGCGCTTCTCCCGCACCCGCACCGAGATCCGCACCGGGCTGCCCTGGAAGCCGAACTCCTCGCGCAGCTTCCGCTCGATGAACCGCCGGTAGCCCGCCTCCAGGAAGCCGGTCGTGAACAGCACGAACGTCGGCGGCCGGGTGGCGGCCTGGGTCGCGAACAGCACCTTCGGCTGCTTGCCGCTGCGCACCGGCGGCGGGGTGGCGGCGATCAGGTCGGTCAGCCACGAGTTGAGCCTGCCGGTCGGCACCCGGGTGTCCCACGAGTTCAACGCGGTCCGCAGCGCGGGCGCGAGCTTGCGCACGGCGCGCCCGGTCAGCGCCGAGATGTTCACCTTCTCCGCCCACGGCACCCGGACCAGCCCGCGTTCCAGCTCGCGCACCATCGCGTTGCGCCGGTCCTCGTCCACCAGGTCCCACTTGTTGAACGCCAGCACGCACGCCCGGCCGGACTCCACGACCATGGTCAGCACCCGCAGGTCCTGCTCGCTGATCGGCTCGGACGCGTCCAGCAGCACGATCGCGACCTCGGCGGACTCGATCGCGGCCTTGGTGCGCAGCGACGCGTAGTACTCGGCGCCGGACGCGAAGTTCACCCGCTTGCGCAGGCCGGCGGTGTCCACGAACCGCCACAGCTCCTCGTCCAGCTCGACCAGCGAGTCGACCGGGTCGACGGTGGTGCCGGCGACGTCGTGCACGACCGACCGGTTCTCCCCGGTCAGCCGGTTGAGCAGGGACGACTTGCCGACGTTCGGCCGGCCGACGAGGGCGACCCGGCGCGGGCCGCCGCGGACGGCCTCGTAGGTCTCGCGGGGCGTCTCGGGCAGCGCCTTCAGGATCGCGTCGAGCATGTCGCCGGAGCCGCGGCCGTGCAGGCCGGACACCGGGATGGGCTCGCCGAGGCCGAGCGACCACAGGGAGGCGACCTCGGCCATCAGCCGCTCGTCGTCCACCTTGTTGGCCACCACCAGCACGGGCCGCTTGGACCGGCGCAGCAGCTTCACGGCGGCCTCGTCGGTGGTGGTCGCGCCGACGGTGGCGTCGACCACGAACAGGATCGCGTCGGCGGTGGCCATGGCCAGCTCGGCCTGGGCGGCGACGGAGGCCATCATGCCGGTGGCGTCGGGCTCCCAGCCGCCGGTGTCGACCACGGTGAACTTGCGGCCGTTCCACAGCGCGTCGTAGGCGACCCGGTCGCGGGTCACGCCCGGCACGTCCTGCACGACCGCCTCGCGGCGGCCGATGATGCGGTTGACCAGCGTCGACTTGCCCACGTTCGGCCGGCCGACCACGGCCAGCACCGGCATCGGCGGCGCGCCGGCCTCCTCGCCCTCCACCGCCTCGTCGAACGCGGTCCAGTCGGACTCGTCCGCCCAGGTGCCGTCCAAGTCCGTCATCGTGCTTCTCCTCGCTGGCTGTCGAGCTCGGCCACCAGCGTGGCCAAGCGGTCGCGGACCTGCTCGGTGGCCTTCACGAGCGCCTGGCGACCCTTGTCGTCCGACAGCTCGAACGGCTCACCCACGAGCACGTCCACCACGGGCCGGAACCGCCGTCGGGTCCCGGCCGGGCGCAGGGTGCCGCGGCACGCGACGGGCACGACGAGGGCGCCGGTCGAGCGGGCCAACCAGGCCGCGCCCTTCTGCGCCTCGGCCACGTCGCCCGCGCCGCGGGTGCCCTCGGGGAACACGCCGACCACGCCGCCCGCCCGCAGCACCTGCTGCGCCGCGAGCAGCGGTCCGCGGTCGGGTTCGCCGCGCCGCACGGCCAGTTGGCCGATCCTGCGCAGCAGCGTGCCCGCCACGCCCTTGAACATCTCCTGCTTGATCAGGAAGACCACGCGCCGGGACAGCCGGCCGAACAGTATCGGCCCGTCCGCCATCGAGCTGTGGTTGGCCACGACGACCACGGGGCCGGTCGACGGCATCCGCGAGGCGCCGTGCACCCGGACCCGGAACGGCACGCGGAAGGGCACGCGCGAGATCCACCGGCCGACGTCGTGCAACCAGGGCGTCGAGCCCTCGGGGAGCTGGTCGGTCACCCGCGCACCCGTCCGCTCGGCTGGGCCAGCAGTCCCTTGGCGTCCACCAGTTCCAGCAGCGCGGCCAGCGTGCCGGCCAGGTCGAGCGACGTCGTGTCGAGCACGACCGCGTCGTCCGCGGCGCGCAGCGGCGACGCCGCGCGGGTGGAGTCGTAGGTGTCCCGGCGCCGCACGTCGGCGAGCGTGGCGTCCAGCGTGGCCGCCCGGCCGGACGCGCTGTCCTGCTTGGCGCGGCGCTGGGCGCGGGCCTCGGCGTCGGCGGTCAGGTAGACCTTCAGCGGCGCGTCGGGCGCGACGGCGGTGCCGATGTCCCGGCCCTCCACCACGATGCCGCCCACCTCGTCCAGCGCCGCCGCGATGATCCGGCGCTGCTCGGCGACCAGCAGCTCGCGCACCGCGGGCACGGCCGACACCGGCGACACGGCCAGCGTCACCTCGGGGCCGCGGATCTCCGCGCCGACGTCGTCGCCGTCGAGGGTCGTGGTCGAGCGGTCCGGGTTCGTGCCCTGCACGAGCCGCGCCGCGGCCGCGACCCCGGCCACCGCGGCCTGGTCGGCGGGGTCGGCGCCGGCGCGCAGCACGGCCAGCGTGACCGCGCGGTACATCGCGCCGGTGTCCAGGTAGCGGGCGCCCAGCGCCGCCGCGAGCCGGCGCGCCGCGGAGGACTTGCCGGTGCCGGACGGCCCGTCGAGGGCCACCACGCCACGCAGCTCACCGTGTACCACGGGGTTTTCCTCCTCAACGCGACGACGGTCGTCAACCGCCAATTGTGCCCGGTGTGGCGCGTCACACCCGCATCAGGCCACTTACAGGTCGGCCAGCAGCAGGCCACTGCGCGGCTTGGGGGTGAAGTAGGTGCTCTTGCGCGGCATCCGACCGCCCGCCGCGTGCACGGCCAGCACCTCGTCCAGCGGCACGGGCGCGATCAGCAGGACGACGTCCGCCTCGCCCGCGCCGGGCGGCTCACCGGTCACCGGCCGCACGTGCGGGCTCTCCGGGTCCAGCCCCAGCGCCTCGGCCAGCAGCACGGCCTCGACGAACGCGTGGTCCACGCCCGTCGACGGCAGGTCGACGCGCACCGCGTACGACCCGGCCACCGCGATCACCACGCCGGGTGACGGTCGTGACGCCGCGTCGACCGGCGTGACGGCGAGCCCGAGCGCCCGCCACGCGGAGGCCATGTCGGCCAGCGACAGCCCGGCGCCGGCCACGGCCCGGTGGATCGGCCCGACCCGGACGTCCGGACCGGCCGTGACCAGGGCGAGCAACCCCGGTAACCCGGCCGACGCGGCCACCCGGTGGTTGCCGTCGGCCACCATCAGCGGGTGCTCGCCGGCGGCGGCCAGCAGGGCGTCCTGGCGCTCCCCGGGACCGACCAGCCACAACCAGTGCCGCCGTCCGCCGGGGTCGACCACGGACACCGCGGGCTCGTCGTCCACCTCGGCCACCAGCCGGGTCAGCCGGACCTCACCGCGGGCCACCGGCACGAGCATCGCGGCGCTGGTGACGCAGCCGAGGCCGGACAGCACGCGCGCCCGTTCGGCGACCACGTCCGGGTAGACGTCCTCGGTGTGGCCGGCCACCGCCGGGTCGACCATGCACAGCAGCCCGTGCGCGGTGCCGTCCGGGCCGTCCACCCGGTACGGCGCGACCACGTCGCGCACCTCGCGGTACGCGGTGCGGCGCAGGTGGGCCAGCTCGGCGGCGGCGTGCGGGAGGGCGTCGAGCAGGCTCGACCCGGCGGCCAGCGCGGCGGGCGTGCGGTGCGGGTGCTGCACGGCGAGCAGCGTGCCCGGGCGGGCGCGGGCCAGGGCGGCGACGACCCGCTCCGGCTCGGCGAACTCGTCGACGTCCGGTCCCGGCACCCGGTCGCGCACGACCCATCCACGGTCGATCGACCGAACACGTCCCGTCACTCGACTAGCATCACATGGTGTGAACGTCGAGGTGACGCCGCTTCCGGGGATCGGCACCCGTCAGGACTTCATGATCCGCGCGGGCCGTCGGATCGGGGTGATAACCCACCGTGACGGCAAGTTCGAGCTGATCGTGTCACACCGGGACGACCCGGACGGGTGCGCGGCGTCGATAGCGCTCACGGCCGCGGAGGCGAGCACCCTGGCCGGGCTGCTCGGCTCGCCGCAGCTGGTGGCGCACCTCCAGGAGCAGCACCGCGAGGTCGCGGGCATCTCGACCAAGCAGTTCCCGATCGTGCCCGGCTCCCGGTTCGACGGCAGCCCGCTGGCCGAGACCGAGCTGCGCACCCGCACCGGCGCGTCCATCGTGGCCGTCGTGCGCTCGGGCTCGGTGCACCCGTCGCCGCGCCCCGACTTCGGGTTCGAGGGCGGCGACCTGGTCGTCGTCGTGGGCACCGCCGACGGCCTCAACGCCGCCGGCGAGCTGCTGGGCGGTGGCTGAGCACCTTGCACAGCACCGCAATCGCTCTGATCCAACTGGGCGCGGTCTTCTTCGGGCTGGGCCTGCTCGGCAAGATGGCGTGGCGGGTCGGCATCTCGCCGATCCCGCTCTACCTGATCGGCGGCCTGGCCTTCGGGCAGGGCGGCCTGGTGCCGTTGCACGGCATCGAGGACTTCACGCACCTCTCCAGCGAGATCGGCGTCATCCTCCTGCTCCTCCTGCTCGGCCTGGAGTACTCGGCCGCCGAGCTGATGACGGGCCTCAAGCGGTCGTGGACGGCGGGCCTGCTCGACATCGCGCTGAACGCGACGCCGGGCGTGATCGCCGCGCTGATCCTGGGCTGGGGCCCGGTCGGCGCGCTGGCGATGGGCGGCGTCACCTACATCTCGTCGTCCGGGATCATCGCCAAGGTGCTCGGCGACCTGGGCCGGCTGGGCAACCGGGAGACCCCGGTGGTGCTGTCGGTGCTGGTGTTCGAGGACCTGGCGATGGCGGTCTACCTGCCGATCCTGACGGCCGTGCTGGCGGGCGTGAGCTTCGTCGGCGGGTTGACCGCGGTGGGCATCTCGCTGGCCGCGATCACGGTGGTGCTGGTGATCGCGCTGAAGTTCGGCCGGTACGTCTCGGCGGTGGTGGACAGCCCCGACCCGGAGGTGTTCCTGCTCAAGGTGCTGGGCGCGGCGCTGCTGGTGGCGGGCCTGGCGTCGCAGCTGCAGGTGTCGGCGGCGGTCGGCGCGTTCCTGCTCGGCATCGCGATCTCGGGGTCGACGGCGGAGAACGCGACGCGGATGCTGGAGCCGCTGCGCGACCTGTTCGCGGCGATGTTCTTCGTGGTGTTCGGGCTGAACACCGACCCGGCGTCGATCCCGCCGGTGCTGGCGCTCGCGGTGGCGCTGGCCGTGGTCACCACCTTGACGAAGGTGGCCACCGGGTGGTGGGCCGCGCGGCAGCAGGGCATCGGGCGGATGGGCCGGGCCCGGGCGGGCGCGGCGCTGGTGGCGCGCGGCGAGTTCTCGATCGTGATCGCGTCGCTGACCGTGGCGTCCGGCGCCGTGGACGGCGAGCTGGCGGCGCTCGCGACGGCGTACGTGCTGCTGATGGCCGTGCTCGGGCCGGTCGCGGCGCGGGTGGTGGAACCGTTGGCGAAGAAGTTCACCCGAAAGCGTGGTGACGCGCCCGCGGTGGCCTGACCAGGTATCTCTCGGCGGCCCCGGCGCTCCACTACGGCAGACGAACCACGGTCGCGCCGGGGCAACACTTACGGCTGATTGAGCACGGGCGCGCTCCGGGGTTACACCTGACTGCCGTCCAACCCCGAAGGGGGTCTCGTCATGTCACAGCCAACGGGCGCCGAGACGACTGGTCGCTACCTCGTCCTGCTCGACGACCGGTCGGTCGCGGCGGGCGCGCGGGAGATGAACCGGGTCGCCGGGATCAGCGCCGCCAGCACCGCGGACTCCGCCACCAGCGCCGAGCTGGCCGCGGCCGACGGCGTCATCTTCCAGGACCTGGGCATCGCGGTGGTCAACGCGACGCCGGACCAGGTCACGAGGCTGACGCGGGCCGCCGAGGCGCCCGGCCCGATCGCGGTGGTCGAGGCCGAGCGGATCGTGCACGCCTACACCGCGCCGCCGGGCACCGACGAGGTCGCCGCGCCCGCCGTGGACGAGTCCGTGTTCACCTGGGGCCTGCAGGCGGTCGGCGCGAACATCAGCTCGGCCACCGGCAAGGGCGTGCGGGTCGCCGTGCTCGACACCGGGTTCACCGTGGCGCACCCGGACTTCGCGGGGCGCGTCGTGATGACGCAGTCGTTCATCACCGGCGAGTCCGTGGACGACGCGCACGGCCACGGCACGCACTGCATCGGCTCCGCCGCCGGCCCCCGTTCGGCCGCGAGCGGCGGTCCGGGCTACGGCGTCGCGCACGAGGCCGAGATCTACGCGGGCAAGGTGCTGTCCAACCGGGGCAGCGGCTCCGACAGCGGCATCCTGGCGGGCATCGAGTGGGCCATCGCCAACGGCTGCGCGGTCGTCTCGATGTCGCTCGGCGCGGCCGTGCGGCCGGGCACCCCGCACTCGCAGATCTTCGAGCAGGCCGCCACGCGGGCGATCGCGAAGGGCACGCTGATCATCGCCGCTGCGGGCAACGAGAGCAGCAGGCCGGGCCGGGTCGCGCCGGTCGGCCACCCGGCCAACTGCCCGTCGATCCTGTCGGTCGGCGCGGTGGACGTGCACCGGGCGATCGCGCCGTTCTCCTGCGGGACGGTCGACACCGTCGGCCAGGTCGACGTGGTCGGGCCCGGGGTGGACGTCTACTCCAGCTGGAACGCCGAGAACAGCGGCATCGGGATGCACCGGCGCATCCAGGGCACGAGCATGGCCACGCCGCACGTCGCCGGCGTCGCGGCGCTCATCGCGGAGAAGCACGGCGCCCGCGGGTGGGAGCTGTGGGCCAGGTTGGCGCAGACCGCGCGCCGGCTGGCCCTGCCGTCCACGGACGCGGGCGCGGGGATGGTCCAGGCGCCCTAGGCGGAACTCCGGCACGACCGCGGGGGTCCTCTCCTACCGGGAGGGCCCCTGCTTTTCTCGTGCGGCGAATCGGGATCAGTGCTCGCCGGATCACGTCACCTGACCGGTCCGACAACCGGCGTGAGGGGAAGTCCCTCCAACAGGTCGGGAGGCCGACACCCTACGCTGTGCGGGGCAATCGACCCATCATCGAACACGTGTTCTATCATCACGCCGGGTCGAGCCGGATGCAGAGAGGAAACGAGAACGTGCAGGCGGACACGCTCGTGGAGCAGGAAGAGACGGTGGACGCCGAGGCGCCCGCCGCACCCGTGCAGCAGGAGGTCGCCCCCGTGGCTGAGCAGTCGGACGAGCGGTCGGCGGAGCCGGCGGCCAAGCCCGCAGAGCCGGCGGCCAAGCCCGCGGAGGCGCAGGCCAAGTCCGCTGAGCCCGAGGCGAAGCCCGTCAAGCGGCCCAAGTCGACGGCCAAGAAGACCCGCACGGTCGAGCTGACGCTGACCGTCACCGGCACCGCCGACGGCGAGTGGCAGGCCGACCTGGTGCACGGCACCAAGCGGGTCGTCCAGGGCCTGGCCATCTCGGCCGCGGCCGTGTCGCGCGCGGCCAAGGAGCTGCACGAGGACATCGCGGGCGGGATCGACGAGGTCGTCGAAGCGGCCCGCGCCCAGCACCGCACGCGGATGGAGGAGCTGGAGGCGGAGCTCGCGAAGGTCAAGGCCGCGCTGGCCGAGCTGAACGACTGACGCCCACCCGGACGCCGGGGGCCGTCGCCCGACCGCGGGCGGCGGCCCCCGTTCCGCTCAGCGGGACGGGTCCAGGACCAGCTTGCCGGTGGTGCGGCGGGCCCGCAGGTCCTCGTGCGCCCGGCGGACCTCGGACAGGCCGTACTCGCCGCCCGGCACGGCGCGCAGCTCGCCCGCCAGGACCAGGTCGAACAGCTCGGCCATGGCGCGGTGCACGACCCGGCCCGGCAGCTTGAACGCGTGCGGCAGCCACATGCCCGCGACGGTGGTCGAGCGGACCAGCAGCTTGGCCGGCGCGACCGGGGTCGGCTGCTCCCTGCTCGCCATGCCGTAGAACGCCAGCCGGCCGAACGGGGCCAGGGCGGCGATGCTCTGGTCGGTCACCGAGCCGCCGGTCATGTCCAGGACGACGTCGACGCGCCGGCCGCCGTTGGCCTCGCGCAGCACGTCGGTCATGTCCTCGGCGGTGGAGTCGACCGCGACGTCCGCGCCCAGCTCCAGCGCCAGCTCCCGCTTGGCCTCCGTGCTCGCGGTGGCGATGACGCGGCCCGCGCCCCACTTCTTGGCCAGCTGCACGGCCAGCGAACCGACGCCACCGGCGGCCGCGTGGACGACGACGGTCTCCCCCGGCTCCAGGTGCGCGCTCCTGCGCAGCAGCAGCCAGGCGGTCGCGCCCTGCACGACCAGGCTCAGCGCCGTCAGGTCGTCCACGCCGTCCGGCACGTCGAACGCGGTCGCCTCGGGCACCACGGCCTTCTCCGCGTAGCCGCCGAAGTTGGTCAGCCCGACCACCCGCCGGTCGCCCGCCGTGCCGACGACCTCGCCGCCGGGCACCAGCGGCAGCTCCATCTTGGACAGGTAGGAGTTCTCCGACTGGTGGGTGTCGGCGTAGTTCAGGCCCGCGCGGCTGACGCGGACGAGCAGTTCGCCCGCGCCCGCGACGGGGTCGGGCAGCTCGACCTCGTCGAGGACTTCGGGTCCGCCGAACTCGGTGATCTGGATGGCGCGCACGGGTGTCAGCTCTCCTCGGTGGTCGGCGGTTCGACGCCGGTGGGGTCGGTGGCGGTGGCGGTGGGGTCGGCGAGCCGGACGCGCTCGCCGGACGCGGTGCGCGGGCCGGGCGGGTTGGGGAAGGTGAACGGCGCGCTGGGACGACCGGCCTGCACGAACCAGCATTCACCGGGTCGGCCGTCGCGCAACACGGACATGAACGCGTCGACCACGTCGTCCACGGCCATCACCGGCATCCCGGTGGACTCCAGAGCGGACTTGAAGTCGGTGATGATCGCGGTGTCGGCGAACGACGGGCACACCGCGCTGACCGTGACGCCGTCACCGGCGAGCACCGGGCCCAGGCCGCGGACGAGCCCGACGACGGCGGCCTTGTTCGCGCCGTAGAGGGGGTCCAGGGGCATCGCCATCAGGCCGGCCATGCTGGCGGTGGCGACGACGCGCCCGCCGCGCTTCTTCAGCTCGGGCAACGCCGCGTGCACGCCGTAGACGACGCCGTCGAGGTTGATCCCCATCACCTTGCGGTAGCGCTCGGGGTCGAAGTCGTCGCCGAGGCCGAAGCCGGTGCCGACGCCCGCGTTGAGCACGGCGATGTCGAGCCCGCCGAACCGCTCCACCGCCACGGCCACCGCGGCCTCGTCCTGCCGGGGGTCGCTGACGTCGCAGTGCGTGAACACGCCGCCGATCTCGTCGGCCACGGCCCGGCCGCGGTCGTCGTCCACGTCCGCGACGACGACGGACGCCCCGGCGGCGGCCAGTCGGCGCGCCACCCCCGCCCCGATGCCGTTCGCGGCACCGGTGACCAGTGCGACCTTGCCCGAGAACTCCACCGCGCCTCCTCTGGCTGGCATTCCGACCAGTCGGTATGGTTCTCCCGACAGGCCCTGGCGTCAAGGCGACGTCGTCACTAGGTTACTAAGCGGTTGCTTAGGCTCGCAGATCAAGGAGGATCAACCGTGGCCGAGACGGACGCACGGGTGGCCATCGTCACCGGTGCCGCACGCGGCATCGGCGCCGCCGTAGCCACGCGGCTCGCGCAGGACGGCATGGCCGTCGCGCTCCTCGACCTGGACGAGGACAGCTGCGCCGACGCCGTGGACGGGATCAGGGCGGCCGGTGGCACGGCCATCGCGGTCGGCGTGGACGTCAGCGACAGCGCGGCGGTCGACGCGGCCGTGCAGCGGGTCGCCGACGAGCTGGGCGCCCCGACCGTCCTGGTCAACAACGCCGGCATCCTGCGGGACAACCTGCTCTTCAAGATGACCGACGACGACTGGGACGCGGTGATCAACGTGCACCTGCGCGGCTCGTTCCTGATGAGCCGGGCGGTGCAGAAGTTCCAGACGGCGGTCGGCTGGGGCCGCATCGTGAACCTGTCCAGCACGTCGGCGCTGGGCAACCGGGGCCAGGCGAACTACTCGGCGGCCAAGGCGGGCCTGCAGGGCTTCACCAAGACGCTGGCGATCGAGCTGGGCAAGTTCGGCGTGACCGTCAACGCCATCGCGCCGGGGTTCATCGCGACCGACATGACCGCCGCCACGGCGGCCCGGGTCGGCGTGGACTTCGAGGACTTCAAGAAGGGCGCCGCCGCCATGATCCCGGTCGGGCGCGTCGGCACGCCCGATGACATCGCGCACACCGCTTCCTTCCTGGTCAGCGAGGGTGCCGGGTTCGTGTCCGGGCAGGTCGTCTACGTCGCCGGCGGACCGAAGGACTGACATGCGGGTATTCGCGAACCTCGAAGAGCTGGCCGCCGCCAGGGGCGAGCACCTGGGCCACGGCGAGTGGCACGAGATCACCCAGGCCGAGATCAACCTGTTCGCCGACGCCACCGGCGACCACCAGTGGATCCACGTCGACCTGGAGAAGGCGGCGGCCGGGCCGTTCGGCGCGCCGGTCGCGCACGGCTACCTCACGCTGTCCCTGATCCCGCTGCTGGTGCGGGACGTCTACACCGTGGAGGGGCTGGCGATGGGCGTGAACTACGGGCTGAACAAGGTCCGCTTCCCGAGCCCGGTCGTCGTGGGGTCGCGGGTGCGGGCCGGCGCCGAGCTGGTCGGGATGACCGACGTGGCGCAGGGCAAGCAGGCCGTGGTGCGGGTGACGGTCGACATCGACGGCAACCCGAAGCCCGCCTGCGTGGCCGAGACCGTCGTCCTGCTGGTCCCGGCGGCCCCCTGACGCGACGGGCACGGCGCCACCCCCCGACTGGCGCCGTGCCCGTCGTCCGGACGTCCGGTGGCGGTCAGGCTTCGCGGGCCACGCGCTCCAGGTTCGCGCGGTAGGTCTCCCAGTCCACCCGGCCGAGGTTGTCGTTGCCCCGGCGCAGGCCGGCGGCGCCGTCGACCAGCTCGCGGACGATGTCGGCGTGACCGGCGTGGCGGTTGGTCTCGGCGATCATGTGCACCAGGACCAGGTGCAGGGTGACCGGGTTGCGGTCGGCGGGCCACCACGGCACGGTGCCCGTCGATCCCAGGTCCAGCGCGTCGATCGTCGCGTCGGAGTGGGCGCAGGCCCGCTGGTACAGGCCGATGACGTCCTCGCGGGACTCGTCGGCCGTCGCCCACATGTCCGCGTTCGACTCGGCGTCCTCCGCCGCCCACGGCAGCGGTTCGGGGAACGGCCGGCCGAACGTGTCGCCGAAGTAGCCGACCTCGACCCCCGCCAGGTGCTTGACCAGGCCCAGCAGGTTCGTGCCGGTCGGCGTCAACGGCCGCCGCGCGTCGTAGGGCGACAGCCCGTCGAGCTTCCACAGCAGCGCCTCGCGCGCCACCCGGAGGTACCGGTGCAGGTCGGACTTCACGACGAGCCCTCCCGGGGGCGCAGGGACGCGAGCAGCAGGTCGGCGAAGTGGCGGCCGACCTGCTCGGCGGACAGCGGGCCGTCGGCGCTGTACCACTGGCCGAGGTGGTGGACCGTGCCGAAGAAGTAGTGCACGGTCAGGTCGGCGGGCACGTCCGCGCGGAACACGCCCTCGGCCTGCCCCTCCTCCACCAGCGACCGGAACCGCTCGTGGTAGCGCCGCCGCCCGACCCGCATCTCCCGCCGCTTGTCCTCGGCGAGGTGGTCGGCCGAGCGGAAGTAGACCCGGGCCTGGTCGAAGTTGTCCACCGACGTCACCACGACGTCCACCGCCGCCGCGTGCAGCCGCTCGGCCACCGGCGCGGAACCGGACGCGAAGTGGTCCAGCCGCTCGGTCTGCATCCGCAGCAGGCTGCCGTAGATCTCGTGCAGCAGGTCGTCCTTGGACCCGAAGTAGTGGTACATGGCGCCTTTGGTGACGCCGGCCAGGTCCACGACCTCCTGCACCGCGACCCGGTCGAAGCCCTTGGCGGCGAACAACCGCGTGGCGGCGTCGATCAGCCGCTCCGGTACCGATGCCATGGGGCAAGCATCGCACGACCGGTCAGCCGCCGAGCGTCACGCCGCCGTCCACCACGAACGTCGCGCCGGTGGTGTAGCCGCCCGCCGCGGAGGCGAGGAACACGACCGCGGCGGCCAGTTCCTCGGGGTCGCCGACCCGGCCGAGCGGCAGCCGGGAGATGTGCGACTCCAGGTAGCCCTCGGGGTACTGGTCGGTCATCTCGGAGGCGAAGTAGCCGGGCGCGAGCGCGTTGACCCGGATGCCCTTGCGGCCGGTCCACTGCTGCGCCAGGTCGCGGGTCAGGCCGAGCAGGCCCGCCTTCGACGCCGAGTACGCCGCCTGCGGCAGGCCGCCGGACACCAGGCCGAGGACGCTGGAGACGTTGACGATCGACCCGCCGCCGGTCATCACGGCCGCCGCCGCCTGCGCCATCCAGTACGCGCCGTTGAGGTTGACGTCCATGACGCCGAGGAACTGCTCGGGCGCCTCCCGGGACGCGGGCACCGCCGACGCCACACCGGCGTTGTTCACCAGCACGCGCACCGGGCCGAACTCGGCGGCGGCCCGCGCCACCTCGCGGCAGTCGTCCGGCTGCGCCACGTCGGCCCGCACGACCAGCGCGCGCCGACCGGCGTCCTCGACCAGCCGCGCGGTGTCCTTCAGCCGGTCCACCCGCCTGGCGGCGAGCACGACGTCCGCGCCCGCCTCGGCCAGGCCCTTGGCGAACGCCACGCCGAGCCCGGAGGACGCGCCGGTGACGATCGCGACCTGCCCGTCCAACCGGAACTTGTCCAGGATTCCCACGTCAGCTCAACCTCTCCAGGATGATCGCCATGCCCTGACCGCCGCCGACGCACATCGTCTCCAGCCCGAACTGGGCGTCGCGGGCGCGCATGCCGTTGATCAGGGTGGTCATGATGCGCGCGCCGGTCGAGCCGAACGGGTGGCCGAGCGCGATGGCGCCGCCGTGCACGTTCAGCTTGTCCATGTCGATGCCGAGCGCGCGCTGGCTGCCCAGCACCTGCACCGCGAACGCCTCGTTGATCTCGACCAGGTCGATGTCCTCGATGCGCAGGTTCGCGTGCACGAGCGCCTGCTCGGTGGCCTCGACCGGGCCGAGGCCCATGATCTCCGGCGACAGGCCGGACACACCGGTGGACACGATGCGCGCCAACGGGGTCACGCCGAGTTCCTTGGCGCGCACGTCGCTCATCACGATCACGGCCGCCGCGCCGTCGTTGAGGGGGCAGCAGTTGCCGGGCGTGACCGTCCCGTCGGGGCGGAACGACGGCTTGAGCGCGGACACCGCGTCGTAGGTGACGCCGCGGCGCGGGCCGTCGTCGGTGGAGACCACCGTGCCGTCCGGGAGGGTGACCGGGGTGATCTCGCGGTCGTAGAAGCCGTCCGCGATGGCCTTCTCGGCCAGGTTGTGCGAGCGGACGCCGAACTCGTCCTGGTCGCGCCTGCCGATGCCGAGCAGGGTGGCGACGTTCTCGGCGGTCTGTCCCATCGAGATGTAGTAGTCGGGCAGCTCGCCGTCCGCGCGCGGGTCGTGCCACGGCTCGTTGGTCTCGGCGGTGCGCTGGGTGCGGGCGCGCGCCTCGTCGAACAGCGGGTTGAGGTGCGGGTCGCCGTGCCGGTAGCGGGAGACGCACTCCACGCCCGCGCTGATGAACGCGTGGCCCTCGCCCGCCTTGATCGCGTGGAACGCCATCCGCGCGGTCTGCGCCGACGAGGCGCAGAACCGGTTGACCGTGGTGCCGGGCAGGCCGTCCAGGCCGAGCTGGACGGCGATGCGGCGGGCCGCGTTCTGGCCGTGCTCGTCCTGCGGCTCGGCGCAGCCCAGGTGCAGGTCGGTGAGCTCGCCGGGGTCCAGCTCCGGCACCTTCGCCAGCGCGGCGGCGACGACCTGCGCGGCCAGGTCGTCCGGGCGCAGGTCTACCAGCGACCCCTTGCGGGCCCGGCCGATCGGGGAGCGGGAGGTGGCGACGACGACAGCCTCGGGCATGGCGCTTCTCCTCACTGGAGGCCGAGATCGCGGCCGATGAGTTCCTTCATGATCTCGTTGGAGCCGGCCCAGATCCGGGTCACGCGGGCGTCCATCCAGGCGCGGGCCACCCGGTACTCGGTCATGTAGCCGTACCCGCCGTGCAGCTGCACGCACGCGTCGATGACGTCGTTCTGCACGTCCGCGCTCCAGTACTTGGCCTTCGCCGCGTCGACGGCGGTCAGCTCGCGCCGGGTGTGCGCGTCGGTGCACTGGTCCAGGAACGCCTGCGTCACGTCGACCTTGGTGACGAGCTCGGCGAGGGTGAACTTGTTGTGCTGGAACGAGCCGATGGACTGGCCGAACGCCTTGCGCTCCTTGGTGTACCCGATCGTCTCCACCAGGATCTGCCTGGCGTGCGCCAGGTTGGAGATCGCGCCGCCGAGGCGTTCCTGCGGCAGGCGCTCCATCATGTGGATGAAGCCCTGGTCGACCTCGCCGATGACGTTCTCGGCGGGCACGCGCACGTCGTCGAAGAACAGCTCGGCGGTGTCGGACTCGGGCTGGCCGACCTTGTCCAGCTTGCGGCCGCGCTCGAAGCCCTCCATGCCGGTCTCGACCGCGAACAGCGTGATGCCCCTGGCCCTCTTCTCCGGGCTGGTGCGGGCGGCGACCACGACCATGTCGGCGGAGAAGCCGTTGGTGATGAACGTCTTCGAGCCGTTGAGGACCCAGTCGCTGCCGTCGCGCACGGCGGTGCTCTTGAGCGCGGCGAGGTCGGAGCCGCCGGAGGGCTCGGTCATGCCGATGCCGGTGGTCATCTCGCCCGAGCAGAACCGGGGCAGCCAGCGCTGCTTCTGCTCCTCGGTGCACAGGTCGACCAGGTAGGGCGCGACGACGTCGCCGTGGATGCCGAGGCACGAGGCCATGCCCGCGCTGACCTTCGACAGCTCCTCGCCGAGCACGGCGTTGAACCGGTAGTCCCCCGCGCCGCTGCCGCCGTACTCCTCCGGGACCTCCAGGCCGAGCAGGCCCTGCTTGCCCGCTTCGAGCCACACGTCGCGGTCGATGTGGCGCTGCTCGACGAACCGCTCGTAGTTCGGCCTGAGGGTGCGGTCGCAGAACGCCAACGCGGTCTCGCGGAACGCTTCGTGGTCGGGTTCGAACAGCGTGCGGCGCACTCTCAGGCCCTCCATACTAAGCGGTTGCTTAGGTCATCGCGTGTGCTTAGCCTGCGGTATCGTTCGGCTTCGTGTCAAGGAGGGCCCCTGTGACGACGGCCAGTGGTGAGTTCGCGCTCCTGGATGAGACGTGGTCCTCGGTCACACCGCCGGCGGCCCGGCGGATGCTGATCGCCGCCGCCGCCGCGTTCTCGGTGCGCGGGTACCACGCGACGACGACCCGGGACATCGCGGCGCAGGCGGGCATGTCGCCGGCCGCGGTCTACATCCACTACCGGTCCAAAGAGGAGCTGCTGTTCCAGATCTCGCGGATCGGGCACGCGACGTCGTTGTCGTTGCTGACCGGCGTGCCCGAGGTCGACCCGGCGGCCCGGCTGGCGGCGGCCGTGCGGGCGTTCGCGTCGTGGCACGCCGAGTACCACACGACGGCGCGGGTGGTGCAGTACGAGCTGAGCGCGTTGACGCCGGAGCACCTGGTCGAGGTGGTCGAGCTGCGGCGGCGGATCGAGGCGTCGGTGCGCGAGATGGTCGAGGCGGGCGTGGCGGCGGGGGCGTTCGACGTGCCGGAGGTGCGCGGGGCGACCCTGGCGGTGCTGTCGCTGTGCATCGACGTGGCCCGCTGGTACCAGCCCGGCGGTCGCCGCACGCCGGCGGAGATCGGCGACCTCTACGCGGACCTGGTGCTGCGCATGGTCGGCGCGACGGACTGACGCGACGGACGCGGCGGGCTGACGCGGCGGGCCGACGCGGCGGACCGGCCGGGCAGAGGAGCAGGGGCCCCACGACGGGGACCCCTGCTCGGTCGGGCGGGCCGGCCGGGCTACCGGACGGACTTCTTGCCGTAGAACCCGGCCACCAGGCTCACGCCGATGGCCGCGATCACGACCTGGATAATGATCTCGATCCAGTCGATCCTCGGCGTGTCCTCCACGCCCAGGGCGCGGGCGATGAACGTGCCCAGGAACGCCGCCACGACGCCGACGATGATCGTCAGCCAGATGGGGATGGCCTGCTTGCCGGGTGCGACGAGCTTGCCGAGCAGTCCGATGATGAGACCCACGATCAGAGCGCTGATCACACCGCCGATGCCCACGATGCCTCCTGCGGGGTAGTCGCTTCGAAGAAGTCCCCGATCGGTCGAGGGCCTCACGCGCCATCATCCCACCGAACACGCCGTCCGCAGCCCCGAAAAGGGTGGCGTCGACGGGGATTCCCCCGGCGCGGTGACGGGGTCAGAAGGCGCCGCGGAGGCCGTGACCACCACCGGACCGCCTGCCCGCCACCTGGTCCGTCCACTGGTGCAGCAGCGCCGCCCAGTCCGTGCGGATCACCTCATCGTGGGACATGGCGAAGTGCCCGAACGAGTCGCCGCCCTGGCGGAACAGCCCGCCGCGGCGGTCCGCCTCCAGCACCACGTACAGGTGGTTCCGGTCGGTCACGAAGGTCAGCTCCAGCTGGCTGATCCTGGCCAGGAACTGGCCCGGCGGCAGGAACTCGATCTCCTGGTAGAACGGCAGCTGCTGCGGCACGCCGTGGATGCGCCCGGACTCGTTGTCGGCGCGCTGGAACCGGAACCCGAGGGCGCCGAACGCGTTCAGCACGTGCTCCTGGGAGTGGAGCGGGTGCACGGCCACCGGGTCGAGGTCGCCGGGGTCGACCGCGCCGCGCACCTCCAGCTCGGTGCGCAGGCCCATCGTCATGCCGTGCAGGTGCTGCCCGTGCACGACGGTCAGCGGCGTCTCCAGCGGCACCGGGAACTGGAACGGCAGCACCAGGTTCTGGCCCGGCGCGACGGTGATCCGCTGCCCGACCACGACGCGGGCGAACTCGACGTTGCGGTTGTGCTCGTTGTCGCCGCTCTCCACCTCGACCCTGGTCACGAGCGAGAGCTTGACCTGGTCGATCTCGGCGGGGTGGTCGCCGCCCGCGATGCGCACCTCACCGGTCAGCAGCTCGCCCGGCCGGGTGTTGGGGTTGGCCAGCACCGTGTCCACCGAGGGACCGCCGACTCCGAACGCGCGCAACATCCTCTTGAAAACCACGGTGGGTGCCTCCTGCACTGCTCTGGGTCACGCCCTTGAGCTGGGGTTTCTCCAAGGACGCCTTGCCTGGTCCATCGGTTCCCTCTGGACGAACGCCAATCACAGGTGCCAGTATGCGACCGCGGTCACATACTAAGCGGTCGCTCAGGAGGTTGAAGTGCCCACGCTGCTCGTCGCCAACCGGGGGGAGATCGCCGTCCGGGTGCTGCGCGCCGCCGCCGACCTCGGCTGGCGGACCGTCGCCCTGGTGACCGACTCCGACGACGCGCACGGTCGGTTCGCCGACCGCGCGGTCCGACTGCAAGGCTCCTACCTGGACGTGGACGCCGTGCTCGCCGCCGCCGACGGCTGCGACCTGGTGCACCCCGGCTACGGGTTCCTGGCCGAGAACGCCGGTTTCGCCCGCCGCTGCGCCGAGGCCGGGCTGAGGTTCGTCGGCCCACCGCCCGAGGTGCTGGAACTGCTCGGCGACAAGGGCCGGGCGCGGGCGCTGGCCGTTGAGGTGGGCGTGCCGGTGCTCGCGGGCGCCGAGGACGGCTTCGAGGACTTCTTCCGCGCGCACGGCGCGGTGGTGGTGAAGGCCGTCGCCGGCGGTGGCGGCAAGGGCGTGCGGGTGGTGCGGCGGCTCGCCGACCTCGCCGCCGCCGTGCAGCGGTGCCGGGCCGAGGCGCTGGCCGCGTTCGGCGACGACGCCGTGTTCGTCGAGGAACTGCTCGAACCGGCCCGGCACGTCGAGGTGCAGCTGGTCGGCGCCACCGTTCTGGGCGACCGGGACTGCTCGTTGCAGTCGCGGCACCAGAAGCTGGTCGAGATCGCGCCCGCGCCCGACCTCTCCCCCGCGCTGCGGTCCGCGCTGCACGGGGCGGCGACGACGATCGCGCGGGCCGTCCGGTACACCGGGCTGGGCACGGTGGAGTTCCTGGTCGCGCCGGACGGCCGGTTCGCTTTCCTGGAGGCCAACCCGCGGTTGCAGGTCGAGCACACGGTGACCGAGCAGGTCACCGGGCTGGACCTGGTGCGGGCGCAACTGCTGCTGGCCACCGAGGTCGAGCCGGACCTGGCCCACACGCCGCGTGGCGCGGCGCTGCAACTGCGGGTGAACCTGACGTCGACCGGGCGGCTGTCGGCGTTCACGCCGCCGACCGGTCCCGGCGTCCGGGTCGACACGCACGCGTCCGCCGGCTACCGCGCCGGGCTGGACTTCGACCCGCTGCTGGCGAAGGTCGTGGTGCACGCCGACGACCTGGACACCGCGCTGCGCCGCGCCCGCCGTGCGCTGGACGAGTTCACAGTGGACGGTGCGAGGACGAACATCGGTTTCCTCCGGGGGCTTCTGGAGCACCCGGACGTCCTCAAAGCGCACACGGGCCTGGTGGATTCACTGCCCCGTGAGGACACCGGAGCGCGCGCTCCCGTGCAGGGGACGGTCGTCGCGATCGAGTCCGGCACGGTCGTCGTGGAAGCGATGAAGATGCAGCACGTCGTGCCGGTCGGCGACGCGCGGGTGCTGGTCGAGGTCGGCGACACGGTCGCGGAAGGCGCGCTGCTGGCCGAGGGCGTGGACGTGGAGGTCGAGGAGAAGGCCGTCGAGGTCGACCTGGACGACGTGCGGCCGGACCTGGCGGAAGCGCTGGCGCGGCACGACTTCTCCCGGCCCGGGGCGGAGGCGAAGCGGCACGCGGCCGGTCGGCGCACGGTCCGGGAGAACATCGACGACCTGTGCTCGGACTTCGTGGAGTACGGCGGGCTGGCCATCGCCGCGCAACGCCGCCGGCGGTCGCTGGACGAGCTGGTCGAGCGCACGCCCGCGGACGGGCTGGTGGCGGGCGTCGGCACGGTGAACGGCGGCCAGGTCGTCGCGATGTCCTACGACTACACGGTCCTGGCGGGCACGCAGGGGCTGCGCAACCACGCCAAGAAGGACCGGATGTTCGCGCTGGCCGAGCAGCGGCGGCTGCCCGTGGTGCTGTTCGCGGAGGGCGGCGGCGGGCGACCTGGCGACACCGACCACGCCGGCGTCAGCGGGCTGGACTGCATGGCGTTCCACCTGTTCGCCAAGCTGTCCGGGCTGGTGCCGCTGGTCGGCATCGCGTCCGGCCGCTGCTTCGCGGGCAACGCGGTGCTGCTGGGCACGTGCGACGTGGTGATCGCGACCCGGGACGCGACCATCGGCATGGGCGGCCCGGCGATGATCGAGGGCGGCGGGCTCGGCGTGTTCCGGCCCGAGGAGGTCGGGCCGGTCGACGTGCAGGAGCCCAACGGCGTCATCGACGTGCTGGTGTCCGACGAGGCCGAGGCCGTCGCGGTGGCCAGGAAGTACCTGTCCTACTTCCAGGGGGGCGCCGAGGGGGCGGGCGCCGAGGGCTGGGAGTGCGCCGACCAGCGGCTGCTGCGGCACCTCGTGCCCGAGGACCGGGTGCGCGCCTACGACGTGCGGACCGTGGTGGAGACCGTCGCCGACACCGGGTCGGTGCTGGAGCTGCGGCCGGCGTTCGGGCGCGGGATCGTCACCGCGCTGGTCCGGGTCGAGGGCAGGCCGCTGGGGCTGATCGCGAACGACCCCGGTCACCTCGGCGGCGCGATCGACGCCGACTCGGCGGACAAGGCGGCGCGGTTCCTCCAGCTGTGCGACGCGTTCGACCTGCCGGTGGTGTCGCTGTGCGACACGCCGGGGTTCATGGTCGGGCCGGACGCCGAGCGCACCGCGACCGTGCGGCACCTGACCCGGATGCTCGTGGCCGGCGCGAACCTCGACGTGCCGTTCGGGTTCGTGGCGCTGCGCAAGGCGTACGGGCTGGGCGCGCAGGCGATGGCGGCGGGCAGCCTGAAGGTGCCGCTGTTCGCCGTGTCCTGGCCGAGCGGCGAGTTCGGCCCGATGGGGCTGGAGGGCGCGGTGCGGCTGGGCTACCGGCGCGAGCTGGACGCCGTCGAGGACCCCGTGCAGCGCAAGGAGGTGTTCGAGGCGATGGTCGCCGCCGCCCACGAGCACGGCAAGGCGCTCAACGTGGCGTCCGCCTTCGAGATCGACGACGTGGTCGACCCGGCCGACACCCGGCGCTGGATCGCCACCCTGCTCACCGGTCCGGGCGCGCCGGCCCGGGTCGGCAAGAAACGTCCGTACGTGGACACCTGGTGAAAGGGAACAGCATGGTCACGACCGCTCCTCCCGAGCGGCGCACGTTGCGCAAGCTCATGGCCGCCGGCCTGGTCGGCTCCTCGCTCGAGTGGTACGACTTCTTCATCTACGCGACGGCCGCGGCGCTGGTGTTCCCGAAGTTGTTCTTCCCCGAGGCGTCGCCGCTGGTCGGGTTGCTGCTGTCGTTCAGCACGTTCTGGGCGGGCTTCGTCGCCCGGCCGGTCGGCGGGCTGGTGTTCGGGCACGTCGGCGACCGGTTCGGCCGCAAGCCCGCGCTGGTGACGTGCCTGGCGCTGATGGCCGCGGCGACGTTCCTGATCGGGCTGCTGCCGACCAGCGCGACGGTCGGCGTGCTGGCGCCCGTGCTGCTGGTGCTGCTGCGGTTCCTGCAGGGCATCGCGGTGGGCGGGCAGTGGGGTGGCGTCGTGCTGCTGCTGACCGAGACCGCCGGGCCGGAGCGGCGCGGGTTCGCCGGGACGTTCGGGCAGGCCGGCGTGCCGCTGGGGGTGATCCTGGGCAACGTGGCGTTCCTGGTGGTCGGCGCCGTGATGCCCGCCGCGTCGTTCGCCACGTGGGGCTGGCGGCTGCCGTTCCTGGCGAGCGCGCTGCTGTTCCCGGTGGTGCTGTTCATCCAGCTGAAGGTGGAGGACAGCCCGGTGTTCCGGGAGATCAAGGCGCGCCGCCCGGCGGGACCGCCGCCGGCGCCGCTGCGGGAGGTGCTGCGGACCCACCGCAAGCCCGTGCTGCTCGGCGCGGGGCTGATGTTCGCGTCGAACGCGGTGTTCTACGTCAGCATCGCCGGGGTGCTCGACTACGCGACCCGCGAGCTGGGGCTGGCGCGCAACTCGGTGCTGGTGGTGACGCTGCTGTCGTCCCTGCTCAGCGTGCCGGTGATCCTGCTGGCCGGGCGGTGGTCGGACCGGCACGGCAGGCGTCCGCTGATCGTGGTGGGCGCGGTGGCGATGATCGCGTGGGCGTTCCCGTACTTCTGGCTGGTGGACACGGCGTCGCTGGGGCTGATCTTCGTGGCGCTGGCCGTGTCGGGGATCGGGTCGAGCCTGGTCTACGGACCGGTGGCGGCCTACCTGGCCGAGCTGTTCGAGCCGCAGGTGCGGTACTCGGGGGCGTCGCTGGCGTACCAGCTGGCGTCGATCCTGGTCAGCGGCGGCACACCGTTCATCATGACGGCGCTGCTGGCGGCCACCGGGACGTCGCTGTCGGTGTCGGCGTTCCTGCTGGTGATGGGCGTGGTGACGCTGGGGTCGGTGCTCGGGTTGCGGGAAACGCACCGGGTCTGAAGCCCGCCCGAACACCGTCCGACGTGGCAGTGAGAGCGGCAACGATTGCTGATGCGGGGGTGCGCTCAAGCGGGCGCACCCCCGCGCTTCACCTCGATGCGCATGCCCACCCGCGTGTGGAGCGGCACCGCGGTCGACTCGATGCCGAACACCGGTCGGCCGCCCGGGTCCACCGTTCGAACGATCCCGAACCCGTCCTCCTCCTCGCTGAAGCCCACGGGTTCCAGGTACGCGTCGGACCCCGGCGGGAGGGCGACCAGGTACCGGGCGCGGACGACCGGGGTGCGGAAGCTCAACGTGAAGTCGTCCGGCCTGCGATCGCGCATGAGCGGCGCGCACATACCGGGCCAGTCGCACTCCACGACGATGCCGAACGAACTCCCCCGCGGCAGCGCCGAGCGGAAGTGGGTGATGAGCACGAACCTGCCCTCGGCATCCCACGCTGAGGTGCTGGACATCCTCGGCCCCGGCGCACCGTCCACCAGCAGTTTCCGCACCACGACCACGACCCTGCGCCGGAACCTGGCCGGCTGGGGCCAGCCGCAGCCGTGCACCTGGCGGATCGACCACAGGCCGTCGACGAGCACCTGGGCCCGCATCGTGAGCCGCTTGCGCGTGTCGCCGTTGGGTTCGACGGTGAGGAACTCGTCCCAGTCGACTACCCGGTACTCCGGCGGGCTGCCGTCCGATGCGAGCTTCGTGTAGTGCGCGACGAGCTGCCACTGGGTCTCCAGCCGTCGCAGGGTCGCTCTGCGGTCGGCCAACAGCACCAAGCCGGCCGAGAGCAGCACCAGGAGCGCCACGACCAGGGCTCCGGCCTTGACCGCGGTGTTGCCCAACAACGCTCCGAGGAGCACGGCGAAGGACAGGATGCCGAGCGCGGCCTTGACGATCGCGGGACTGCCCTCGTCCGCGAGGATGTCGTCCAACCAGATGATGAACCGAGTGAGCATCCCGCCTCCTGGGAAAACTCGGCTACGAACGAGCACTGAAGCGTAACGGAACGTAGTCACCGTCGGGGCGCAATCGGGCGGGAACCGAAATTCGTCCTGTCAGTCGCAGTACAGAGGCGACGGCCGCCGCGCCGACGCACCCGGGGAGTGAACTGTCAACCGGGTGACGTGCGGAACGTTGCGCGCTTGCCGTACGTTGCCGTGCCGTGACCACTCTCCTGGGACGGTTCAAGCAGCGGCTGCGTCGGTTCGCGCAGAAGCCCGGCTCCGCCGACCTCACGCCCTACCGGAAGCTGCTCGAAGAGGTCAACGAGCAGGCCGAGCGCGTGAAGAAGCTCAGCGACGAGGAACTGACCGCCGCGGCGGCCGCACTGCGCGACAAATCCGGCTTCGGCAGGCCCGAGCTGGTGGAGGTGTGCGCGCTCGGCCGGGAGGCCGCCGACCGGGCCCTCGGCCTGCGCCCGTTCGACGTGCAGGTCCTCGGCGCCCTGGGCCTCCTGGAGGGCCACGTGGTCGAGATGGCCACCGGTGAGGGCAAGACGCTCTCCGGGGCCATCGCCGCCGCCGGCTTCGCGCTGCGCGGCGACCAGGTGCACGTGGTCTCGGTCAACGACTACCTGGCCCAGCGCGACGCCGAGTGGATGAGCCCGCTGTACGACCTGCTCGGCGTGGACGTCGGATGGATCAACCAGAGCTCCAAGCCCGAGGAGCGCCGCGCCGCCTACCAGGCCGAGGTCGTCTACGCGTCGGTCTCGGAGATCGGCTTCGACGTGCTGCGCGACCGGCTGGCCACCGACGAGGGCGACCTCATCGTCCCCCGGCCGCGCGTCGCGTTGGTGGACGAGGCGGACTCCGTCCTGGTGGACGAGGCGCGCGTGCCGCTGGTCCTGGCGGGCTCCACGGCGGGCCCGGCGGTCGACCCGGCGCTGGCCGACCTGGTCAAGCGGCTGCGCCGCGACCTGCACTTCGAGATCGACGACGAGGAGCGCAACGTCTACCTCACCGGCGCGGGCAGCGAGCTGGTGGAACGGGCGCTCGGCGGCATCGACCTGTACTCCGACGAGCACGTGTCGACCACGCTGAGCAAGGTCAACGTGGCCCTGCACGCGCAGGTCCTGCTGCACCGCGACGTGGACTACATCGTCCGCGACGGCAAGGTGCACCTGATCAACGACACCCGCGGCCGGATCGCGAAGCTCCAGCGCTGGCCCGACGGCCTCCAGGCGGCGGTCGAGGCCAAGGAGAACGTGGCCACCACGGACGCGGGCGAGGTGCTGGACTCGATCACCGTCCAGGCGCTGCTCAGCCGCTACCCGACGGTGTGCGGCATGACCGGCACGGCGGTGGCCGTCGCCGAGCAGCTGCGCGACTTCTACCAGCTGGAAGTGCTGGTCATCCCGCCGAACGTGGAGACGATCCGGGAGGACGAGGAGCCCCGGCTGTACGCGACGCTGGAGCAGAAGGAAGCCGCCGTCGTCGCCGAGATCAAGCAGGCGCACGAGACCGGCAGGCCGATCCTGGTCGGCACGCTGGACGTGGCCGAGTCCGAGCGGCTGTCCCGCAAGCTGGCCGAGGCGGGCGTGGAGTGCGTCGTGCTCAACGCGAAGAACGACGCCGAGGAAGCCTCGATCATCGCCGACGCGGGCTCGTTCGAGCGGGTCACCGTGTCCACCCAGATGGCGGGCCGCGGCACGGACATCCGGCTCGGCGGGCACGACTCGACCGACCGGGAGCGCATCGCCGAGCTGGGCGGGCTCTACGTGATCGGCACCGGGCGGCACTCCAGCAGCCGGTTGGACGACCAGCTGCGCGGTCGCGCGGGGCGGCAGGGCGACCCGGGCGGGTCGGTGTTCTTCTCCTCGCTGCAGGACGACCTGATCACGCAGTACGTGCCGGACCACGACGAGCCGGCCGAGGTGGACGAGGACGGCCGCGTCACCGACGCGGGCACGCTGCACACCGTGGAGCACGGGCAGCGCGTGGCCGAGGGCGTGCACCTGGAGATCCACCGCAACACCTGGCGGTACAACAAGCTGATCGAGCACCAGCGCCAGCTGCTGCTGGAGTACCGGGACAAGCTGCTGCGCACCGACCTGGCGTGGGAGGAGCTGTCCGAGCGCAAGCCGGACAAGGCGCACGAGCTGAAGGACCTGGACGAGGCGGTCAGGGTGAAGGCGGCCAGGCTGATCGGGCTGCACCACCTCGACCAGCGGTGGAGCGACCACCTGACGTTCCTCACCGACCTGCGGGAGGGCATCCACCTGCGGGCGCTGGCGCGGCAGAACCCGCTGGACGAGTTCCACCGGGAGGCCATCCCGGCCTACCACAAGATCATCCCGGACGCCTGGGACGAGGCCGAGGAGACCTTCGCGAAGGTGCTCATCGACGCCGACGGCGCGCACCTGGCCGAGGCGGGCGTGCAGCGCCCGAACACCACCTGGACGTACCTGGTCAACGACAACCCGTTCTCCTCCGGCCTGGAGGAGACGTTCAAGGGGTTGGTCAAGCTCGTCCGGCGCCGCTAGCCGGTCCGGTCGCGCGTGCGCGCGGGCTGGGGTCAGGCCCAGCCCGCGCCCGCGTCAGCGGACGGGCGCCGAGACCTTGCCGTCCTCGACCGGCTCCGCCTGCCGGGGCAGGGTGGTCGGTCTCGGGATCCGCTGGGCCACCGCCTGCTCGGTGAGCGCGCGGATCTCCGCCAGGATGTCCAGGTGGTGCTGGGACGGTGGCGGGCCGACGAGGTTCGAGTGGTCGAACGCGGTGCGTTCGGCCCGGTGGGCCAGGTTCTGGAGGCGCCGGATCAGGTCCCACTCCTGGTCTGTGCGCGTAGAGCGCCGTTGCTCAGTCACCCCGGAAGCAGACACCTCACGCCGGGTGAACGTAAATCACCTGGCAGTGCGAACTTCGCTGGGTCAACTCAGCTACCCCTGCGGGGGCGGTCGAAACACCCCGATCGCGGGACTCAAGGAGCCACCGCCGGGCGAGGCGCCACGCCACGCACGCGCGGGACGTCGAGAAAAGGGCCGTTCAGGCGTCGATTTCGCCAGAGCCGGTTACCAGGACGCACCGATCGGCGTCGCCCGATGCGGTGAAAACTCCGGCCACGCTCAGCTGTGACGCGCTGTTGGGCCGTTCCCCTGAGTGAGGGTCACTCGCCGGTATGCCACTGATGGCTCCACGCAC
Organism: Saccharothrix sp. HUAS TT1; assembly: GCF_040744945.1. Lineage (NCBI taxonomy): Bacteria > Bacillati > Actinomycetota > Actinomycetes > Pseudonocardiales > Pseudonocardiaceae > Saccharothrix > Saccharothrix camelliae. The sequence goes on from NZ_CP160453.1 coordinate 8,047,063, forward strand.
CACATCCGCCCCACCGGCCATGGCGGTCGACGCCATTCCGCGGCCGGGCCCGCGGTTTTACCGTGCCTGGGGTGAACAAAGCCGTTCCGCTGATCGCAGCGCTGACGCTCCTCGCGACGACGGCGCAGGCCGTTCCCGCGTCCGCCCAAGGATGCGGGCCCCTGCGCGTGCCCGGTGCCGAGCACCAGGAACTGACCCGGCTCGCCGACCTGTCCACCGCGGGCGGGCGCACCGACCCGGCCGACTGGGCGGGCCTCACCCCCGCCGGCCTGCCCGCGCCGACGCCGGTGCCCGGCACGCAGGTGGACGGCTACTTCCCCGACACCTCCACCGGCAACACCAACAACGGCTGGGCGCACGACTCGCAGTTCGTCATCCGGCTGCCGGAGCGCTGGAACGGCGGGCTCGTCGTGGCGGGCTCCCCCGGCGTGCGCGAGCAGTACGCCAACGACCGCGCGATCAGCGACTTCGTGCTGGCCCGCGGGTACGCGTTCGCGGCGACCGACAAGGGCAACACCGGCGCGACCTTCTACCGCGACGGCAAGCGGCCCGGCGACGCGATCGCCGAGTGGAACCACCGGGTCACCCAGCTGACCAGGGCGGCGAAGGTGGTGGCGGCGCAGCGCTACTGCCGGCCGCCGTCGCGCACGCTGGCCACCGGCATGTCCAACGGCGGCTACCTGGTGCGGTGGCAGCTGGAGAACCGGCCGGAGCTGTACGACGGCGGCGTGGACTGGGAGGGCACGCTGTGGTCCGCGGCCGGTCCGAACCTGCTGACGTTCCTGCCGCCCGCGCTGGCGGCTTACCCGGCCGGTGACCGGGAGGCGGTGGTGGCGGCCGGCTTCCCCGCCGAGTCGGAGTTCCTGTGGCCGTTCCACCACCAGTACTACTGGGACCTGACGCAGCGGATCTACCGCGAGGAGCTGGACCCGGGGTGGGACGGCGGCGCGGAGGCGGGCACGCCGTTCTGCGCGCCCGGCACGCCGCTGTGCGACGCCGACTACGACTACGCGGCACGGCCGCAGGCGCAGCGGGCGGTGCAGCGGATCGCGCTGACCGGCCGGATCGGCAAGCCGATGCTGACCCTGCACGGCACGCTGGACGTGCTGCTGCCCATCTCCCGCGACTCCGACGTGTACGCGGACATGGTGCGCCGCGCGGGTCGCGGCGCGTTGTTCCGCTACTACCGGATCGAGGGCGGCACCCACGTGGACTCGCTGTTCGACGCGTTCCCGGACCGCCTGCGCCCGCTGACGCCCTGCCACCGCTCGGCGTTCACCGCGCTGGAGTCCTGGCTGTCGTCGGGCGCTCTGCCGCCCGCGTCGGCGACCGTCCCGCGTCCGGCGGCGGTGAACACCACGGAGTGCGCGCTGTCGTGACCCGACCCCCCGCCGCTCGGTGCGCACTGGGGGCGCCGAGCGGCGGGACCCTACCCGCCCAGCACCTTCATCAGCTTGAGCGCCAGCTGGACCTCCAGCACCCGTTCCGGCGACTGCCAGTCGTCGCCCAGCAGGCTCGCCACCCGGTCCAGCCGCTGCACCACCGTGTTCACGTGCACGTGCAGCTCGTCCTTGGCCCGGCTCAGGTTCGCGCCGCAGGCGAAGTACGCCGTCACCGTCCGGACCAGCTCGGTGCCCCGGCTGGAGTCGTAGTCCAGCAGCGGGCCGAGGGTGGACCGCACGTAGCCCGCGATGTCGGCGCGGTCGCCGAGCAGGACGCCGACGAAACCGAGGTCGGCGAGGGTGCCGCCGGTGCCCTCGCGGCCCAGTTGGAGCAACGCCTTGAGGCACCGCACGGCCTCGGCGTGCGCGGCGGCGACCTCGGCCGGGCCGTGCGCCGGGCCGCCCGAGCCGACGGTCACCGGCAGGCCGACCGCCTGCCCCAGCACCCTGGCCGCGTCCTTCGCCGCGCACGCCAGGTCCGCGCCGGGCAGCACCAGCACCACGTGCTCGCCGTGCGCGCCCGCCAGCCCGCGGCACGACGACGCGTGGTGCGCGGCGGCGGCGAGGAGCCGGTCCCGGGGGCCGTCGGCGACCAGCACGACGTGGTCGGACACCAGCTCCACTCCAACCCGGCGGGCCCGGGCGCGCAGCGCGACCGGGTCGACGACGGCGGTCAGCAGGTCGGTGATCAGCTCGCCGCGGACCTTGTTCTCCGCCTCGGCGACCGTGCGGCGCAGGAGCAGCAGCAGGGCGGTCACCACGCCCGCGCGCTCGAACAGCCTGCGGTCGGCGTCGCCGAGGTCCGGGCGGTCGGTGAGGGTGATGCTGCCCAGCAGCTCCCGGCCGGCCAGCACGGCGCACACCCACGTGCCGTCCTGCGGGATGGCCCGACCGCTGGCCCGGGACGCGTTGACCGCCGCGCGGGGCTCGGGGGCGCGGGTGGCGCCGATGCGGGCCAGCTCGACGCCGTCGCTGTCGTGCACCACGATCCCGCCGTCGAGCACCTTGGCCACGGCGGCGGCCACCTCGGGCACGTCCGCGCCGCGCAGCACCAGGTCGGTGAGCCGGTCGTGGGCGTCCTCGGCGCGGCGCATGGCCTCGTTGTGCGCGCGGATCGTCTCGCCCGCCGACCGCGTCTCCTCCAGCAGGTGCGCGGTGTCCAGCGCGATCGCCACGTGGTCGGCCAGCGACGACAGCAGCGCGACCTCGTCCGGCGGGAACTGGCGCGGCGAGCGGTTGGCCGCGTAGAGCACGCCGATCACCCGGCGGTCCAGCTTGAGCGGCACGCCGAGGATCGCGACCAGGCCCTCGTCGCGCACGGCGGCGTCGATGGGACCGGTGTGGTCGAACCGGTCGTCGGCGAAGTAGTCGGCGGTGACGTACGGCCGCGCGGTCTGCGCCACCAGCCCGCCCAGGCCCTCGCCCATGCCGAGCCGGACCTGTTGGAACAGCGCCGAGATCGAGCCGTCGGTGACCCGCATGTACGTGCCGCGGCCGGGCTCGTTCATGCTCAGGTAGGCGATGTCCGCGCCGAGCAGCAGGCGGGCCCGCCGCACGATGGACCGCAGCACGGCGTCCGGGTCGCGCACGCCCGCCAGGTCGTTGGCCGTGTCGAACAGCGCTTCCAGCTCGGCCTCGCGGCGGCGGTGCGCGGTGAGCGTGCGGCGGATCCGCAGCGCCCACTCGGTGGCGCGGGCGACGCGGTCCAGCTCGGCGTCCGGCACGCCCGCCGCGCGGGCCGCGGGGAGCACCGCCGCCAGCCGCTCGCTGCCCGCGTCGGTCGCGAGCAGGTCGAGCAGTTCCAGCAGGTGCTCCACCGCGTCCGCCTCACTCATGCCCTCATGCTCGCACCGACGTCCGGGCGTCGTCGGTGCGGTTCAGCGAGCTGCCCCTGGTCTCCTTGGCCGCCAGCACCGCGATCACCGTCAGCACGCACATCCCGAGCACGTAGAGCACCACCGGGAAGGTGCTGTCGTAGGCCGCGAGCAGCGCGGTCGCGATGAGCGGCGCCACCGCGCCCGCCGCGATCGACGCCAGCTGGTAGCCGATGGACGCGCCCGAGTAGCGGACCTTCGTGCCGAACAGCTCGGAGAAGAACGCGGCCTGCGGGCCGTACATCGCGCCGTGCAGCACCAGGCCGACGGTGACGGCCAGCGTCATCGGGACGAACGACCGGGTGTCCAGCAGGGCGAAGAACGCGAACATCCACAGGCCGATGCCGACCGTGCCGATCAGGTACGTGGTGCGGCGGCCGATCCGGTCCGACAGCGCGCCCCACATCGGGATCGTCACCAGGTGCGCGAACGACGCGATCAGCACCGCGTTGAGCCCCGTCGAGCGCGGCATGCCCAGCTCCGTGGTGATGTAGACCAGGATGAACGCGGTGATCACGTAGTAGGACACGTTCTCCGCCATGCGCGCGCCCATCGCGATCAGCACCTCGCGCCAGTGGTGGCGCACGACGGCCACGATCGGCGGCTTCTCGGGGGCCTTGCTCAGCTCGGCCTTGCGCTGCGCCTCCAGGAAGACGGGCGACTCCGACACGCTGAGCCGGATCCAGAGCCCGATCAGGACGAGGAAGCCGGAGAGCAGGAACGGCACGCGCCAGCCCCAGGACAGGAACGCCTCGTCGGTCTGCACGGCGGCCAGCACGGCGAGGACGGCGGTGGCGAGCAGGTTGCCCATGGGGACGCCCGCCTGCGGCCAGGAGGCCCAGAAGCCGCGTCGTTCGGCGCTGCCGTGCTCGGACACGATGAGCACCGCGCCACCCCACTCGCCGCCGAGGGCGAAGCCCTGCACCAGGCGCAGGAACGTCAGCAGCAGCGGCGCGCCGACGCCGATGGCGGCGTAGGTGGGCAGCAGGCCCATGGCGAACGTGGCGCCGCCCATCAGCACGAGGCTGAGCACGAGCAGCTTCTTGCGGCCGAGCTTGTCGCCGAAGTGGCCGAACACCAGGCCGCCCAGCGGGCGGGCCAGGAAGCCGATCGCGTAGGTGGTGAACGCGAGCAGCGTGCCGGTGAGCGGGTCCGCGGTGGGGAAGAACAGCTTGTTGAACACCAGGGCGGCGGCGGAGCCGTAGAGGAAGAAGTCGTACCACTCGATCGTCGTGCCGATCAGGCTGGCCACGACGACCTTGGCGAAGGACGGTTTCGGCTGCGGCGGTGCGGCGTTGGTCATGTCGGTCACCACTTCGTTGGGGAGGGGGGTGGGGGCTTCACTGGGCGGTCCAGCCGCCGTCGATCGTGAAAGACGAACCGGTGACGTGGCCGGAGTGCGCGCCGCACAGCCACAGCACGACGGAGGCCACCTCGGCCGGTTCGATGAGCTGCTTGATGGCGTGCCGGGTGAGCATCACGTCGGTCAGCACCTGCTCGGGTCCGATGCCGTGCGCGCGGGCCTGGTCGGCGACCTGGTTCTCCACCAGCGGCGTGCGCACGTAGCCGGGGCTGACGCAGTTGCTGGTCACGCCGTGCGGCGCGCCCTCCAGCGCGATGACCTTGCTCAGCCCTTCCAGGCCGTGCTTGGCGGCGACGTAGGCCGACTTGAACGCGCTGGCCCGCGAGCCGTGCACGCTGGAGACGTTCACCACCCGGCCCCAGCCGCGCTGGTACATGTGCGGCAGCACGTGCCGGGCCAGCAGGAACGGCGCGGTCACCATCACCCGCTGCAGCAGCTCGAACCGGTCGGGCGGGAACTCGTGCACCGGCGCGACGTGCTGCAGCCCCGCGTTGTTGACCAGGACGTCGACCTCGGTCGGCAGGTCGCGGGCGGGGTCGACGTCGGACAGGTCGACCACGTGCTCCGCGCCGCCGGTCTCGCGGGCCACCTCGGCGACCGCGTCGCCGTCGCGGTCGACCAGGAGCACCTTCGCCCCGGCTCGGGCGAGGGCGACCGCGCAGGCCCGCCCGATGCCGCTGCCGGCGCCGGTGACCAGGGCGGTGCGACCGGACAGGTCGTCGCTGTGACCGGGGACACTCGTCATGGGCCGAAACGCTAGGTGACCTGCGGTTCAGCGGACATGTGACCAAGCCCCACAACCCGTGGGCGGTGGATGTGTTTAGCCAACAGTTAGCGGGGAAATGATCGGGTTGTCACATACGGGGTGAAGCGGACAGGACTCGTATGTAGGCTGCTTTGGCCCGTTCGGGGGACGAAAGACGTCTTGGGGGTTACGAAGTGTCACTCACGCCGATCTACGACGACCTGCTGCGCGAGTTCGAGGGCATCATCCTCGTCAGCGAGGCCGCCGAGGCGGTCCAGGCCGCCGCCGACGCCACCACCGACGAGCCGACCGCGCCCGCCGCACCCACCGCACCCACCGCGCCCGCCGCACCCACCGCGCCCGCCGCACCGACCGCGACGGACACCCCGGACACGCCGGCCGAGAGCTGAGGGGTCACGGCGTCGACGCGCTCTTCGAGCCGATGAGGGCTTCGACGCCGTCCAGCAGCAACCGGAGGCCGAACTCGAACCCGTCCTCCGAGTACGGCCCGACACCGGCCCGCACCACCCGCGCCGGCGCCGGGTAGGCCGAGAAGTCCACCAGCTCGCCGAGCGCGGCGTCGCGCTCGCGCGCCTCCTCGGGGCTCTGCTCGCGGGCGTCGAGGCTCAGCCGCGCCTGGCCGCGCACGTACGCGTCGACCGACTCGACCACCGCCACGCCCTCCGCCCCGGTCGGGCCGGTGCCGTCCAGCACCCGCAGCGCCGAGTCCAGCCACCGCAGCAGGTTCGGCCCCGGCGCGAGCCCGGCGGAGACCAGGTGCAGCACCCACGGGCGCCTGCGGAAGCCCTCGTGGTCGGCGCGGGCTCACGCCTCCACCTCGGCCCGCCAGTCGCCGGGCCGGCGTCCGGCAGCGGGTCCTCGGCCGCGACCGAGTCCGCCATCAGGGCCGCCGGCTCCGCCTTGCCCGGCAGGTAGGTGTAGAGCGACGCCGTGCCGACGCCCAGCTCCTCCGCCGCCCGGCGCATGGACAGCGCGCCCAGCCCCTCGACCTCCACGACCTCGATCGCGGCGGCCACGATCCGTTCCGCCGTCAGCCCGCGGCGCGGGCCGCGGGCCGGTCTGCGGTCGTCCCGCCAGAGCAGTTCCAGCACTCGCCGCCGCGAGATGGCGCTGTCGGTGGTCGCGCGGCCGTTGGCGGGCGTGCTGGCCGACCGGTGGGAACGACGCCTCACCGCCGCCACCGGCGCGCTGCTCTACGCGGTGTCGTGCGCGGGGTACGCGCTGGCGGAGAGCGCACCTCTCGCCTGCGGCGCGGCGGTCGGCAGCCTGGTGGCGGGAGCGCTGCACGACGGGGCGCACTGGTGGGTGGCGTGCGTGGTGGCCGGCGGGATGATCCTCGCGGGCGCGGTCGTCGTGCCGCGGGCGGTGCGGCTGCTCGGCGTCCCGGACGTCCCGGTCACGACCGCGTGAAAGCGATCGGGCCGCCGGGGAGCGATCCCCGACGGCCCGATCGCGGTGCGCATCCGCTACTTCGGCGCCGGGAGCAGGTCGGCCGGCACCGGCTCGTCCTTCTCCAGCGCGCCGAACAGGCGCAGCGCGTTCTCCCGGTCCCACTGCACGACCGAGCCCGCGCCCGGCACGGTCGGCGTGCCGCCCACCGGCACGGTCACCGTGTCCACTCCCCCGCCCATGGCGAACGCCATGCCCGCGAGGTGGTGCAGGTGGTCGTCGGAGTTCACCGAGATCGAGTCGGTGCCCGCGAACAGCAGCGGGAACGCCCGGAACGGGTTGGCCAGCGTGCCGAAGCTCGTCGCCTTGTCGGTCAGGGCGGCGAGGAACTTGCGCTGGTTCTCCACCCGCTGGAGGTCGGCCGTGGCGAACGCCCTGGTGCGGACGAAGCCCAGCGCCTGGGCGCCGTCCAGCTCCTGGCAGCCGGGCTGGAGGTCCAGGCCCGCCAACGGGTCCTGCATCGGCTCGTCGATGCACATGTCCACGCCGCCGACCGCGTCCACGATGCCGGCGAACCCGCCGAAGCCGATCTCCATGTAGTGGTCGACGTGGATGCCCGTGGCGCCCTCGACGGTCTGCACCAGCAACGACGGCCCGCCGAACGCGAACGCCGCGTTGATCTTGTTCTTGCCGTTGCCGGGGATGTCCACATAGGAGTCCCGGGGCACGCTCACCAACGTCGACTTCCCGGAGCCCTCCGGGATGTGCAGCAGCATGATGGTGTCCGTGCGCCGGCCGCCCGCGTCACCGGTGGCCAGGTCGGCCTTCTGCTCCTCGGTCAGGTCGTCGCGCGCGTCCGATCCGACCAGCAGCCAGTTGGTGCCGGGCGTGTCGGCGGGCCGGTCCGGGTAGTCGGCCAGCGCGTCGATCCGGCGCAGCGACCCGTCGACGTAGAACCACAGGCCGATCCCGAACGCCAGCAGCAGCACCAGCACGACGCCGATGGCGCGACCGATCCTCGGCTTGCGGCGCTTGGCCGCCGGGCGTGGCCGGGCTTGCGCGTAGGCGGCTGTCGGGCGCGGCTGCTGCTGGTACCCGCCCGGCTGCGGCCTGCGCGGCGGTTGCTGCGGCCTGCCCTGTCGGTACCCGCCCTGCTGATACCCGCCCTGCTGGTATCCGGCGTTCATCACGCGACCCCGTCCGTGTGTCGGTCACTGCTCGCACCTATAGACGCGGTGCGGCGCAAGAGGTTGCCCACCCTAGTGGTCGGGCGGCAGCACGAGCGCCGCCAGCAGGCGGTCCAGCTCGGCCTCCGGGTCGTCGGTCAGGCCGGTGTGCGCGGGCGAGGTCTGGATGATGGTGCTGCGCGGCGCGGTCAGCCAGCGGAAGCGCTGGCCCGCCGACGTGCGCGACACCGGTCCCGCCGTCGGCGCCCCGTCGCACGACAGCCCCAGGTGCTCCAGGCTCGCCCGCAGCACCTCGACGTCCAGGAACGGGTCCAGCGCCAGCACCCGCCGCTCGTCGACGTGCACGCGCGCGCCGAGGAAGTCCAGCTCCTTGCAGTAGACCAGCACGCCGACGTTGACCGACTCGCCGCGCTCCTGCCGGGGCACGGCGCGCAGCAGCGCGTACTCAAACACGTGCGGCACGGGCGGCCTCCAGAGCGTCGACCCAGGTCCGCGGCGCGGCCAGGCGGGCGGTGAAGAACGACTCGTACGCCTCGCGCACGGCCTGCGGCGTGCCGAACGACTCGTCCTGCGCCAGCCACTGGTCGGGCACCAGCGCCAGCACCTCGCGCACCAGCTCGGGCGTGACGCGGGCGGTCAGCTCCGCGTCCACGTCGGCCAGGGGACCGGCGAACGGCAGCACGAGGTGGTCGGCGACGTCGAACCGGTAGCTCGCCGCCGGGAACTTCTCCGGCCGCCAGGAGTGGTGGAAGTACAGCGAGGCGCCGTGGTCGATCAGCCACAGCTCGCGGTGCCAGAGCAGCGTGTTCGGGTTGCGCCAGCTGCGGTCGACGTTGAGCGTGAGGGCGTCCAGCCACAGCAGCCGGGTGGCGAGGTCGGCGCCCGGCTCCCGCACCACCGGGTTGTAGTCGAACGAGCCGGGCAGGTAGTCCAGCCCGAGGTTGAGCCCGCCGCTGGCCTTCAGCAGCTCCTGGACCTCCTGGTCGGGCTCGGCGCGGCCCAGCTCCGGGTCCAGCTCGACCAGCACGATCTCGGGCACCCGGAAGCCGAGGCGGCGAGCCAGCTCGCCGACGACGATCTCGGCGATCAGCGCCTTCACGCCCTGGCCCGCGCCGCGGAACTTGAGCACGTACATGCCGAGGTCGTCGGCTTCGACCAGGCCGGGCAGGGAACCGCCCTCCCGGAAGGGCGTGACGTAACGCGTGGCCGCGACTCTGCGCAGCCCGTTCGTGGGGTTCACGGTGTTTATTTTGCCGCTGCTTCGCAGGCGGCGGCTCGGTCGCCTGGAAGTCGACCGTTCACTCCTCATTTCCCGACGATCGAAGGGCGTGATCGTCGGGAAATGAGGAGTGAACGGTCGACGCGACCTCGCGGGTGGGGCAAGGGGGCAGGGGGAAGGGGGCAGGGGGAGGGGGGAAGGGGAAGGGGAAGGAGCAGTTGGGTGGGAGGTGAGGGGCGGGGGCGAGTGGGGGGTTAGTTGGGTGAGGTGGCTTTGGTCAGGGCGGTGAGGTAGCCGGACTCCTGGCCCGCCCGGTTCGGGTGGTAGGAGCGGTCGACCGGGACCAGGACCAGGCCGTTCAGCCACGAGTCGTCGGCGCACACGCCGTGGCCCGCGAACGCCTCCCGCACGTCGGCGTACGCGAACCCGACCGCGGCCGTCCGGTCCGCGGTCACCTCGGCCAGCGCGTCGGCCGCCCGGTTCACCGAACGGCGCTTCGCCTCGCTCATCAGGCACCACGACTCGAACGAGAACAGCCGCGGGTAGCCCAGCACGACGACGTCGGCCGACGTGCGGTCGCGCACCGCGCCGTACAGCCCGTCCAGCCGGCCGGGCAGCTCGTCGCGGATGAACCGCTCCGCCTCGCCGGTCCGCGCCGCGCACTCCTCGTCGCTGCCCAGCGTGCACGTCGTCATGACGTCGCTGAACCCCGCGTCGTTGCCGCCCGCCGTGATCGTCACCAGCGTGGTCGCGGCCGTGATGCGCTCGGCCTGCTCCGCCACCTCGCCGGTCCGGGCCCCCGCGCACGCCGCCAGCACCACGGACGCGCCGGTGCGCTCGCCCCACAGCCTCGGGTACGCGTGCGGGCTCTGCCGGCAGTCGTCGGACGCCTCGTCGCCCGCGCCGAGGCCCGCCGCGTAGGAGTCGCCCAACGCGACGAGCTCCGGCGCGGCGGGCGCGGGGACCATGGACACGAGCAGCGCGAACGCCATCACCTTCATGTCCCCGGCCTACCACTGTGGATGGTGCCGCCGGCGGAAGTTAACCCTTCAGGGCGACGCACACCGGGATGGGCGCGGCGGTGGTGTGCGCGAGCCGCAACCCGCCGGTCCGCCGGTCGACCGCGAACGCGGTGACCGAGTCGGAGTTCTGGTTGGCCGCCAGCAGGAACCGGCCGGACGCGTCCAGCTCCAAGTGCCGGGGGAACTTCCCGCCGACCGGCGTCGCCTCGACCAGCCGCAGCGCCGCGCCGCCGCGTTCCACGGCGAACACGGCCACGCTGTCGTGGCCCCGGTTGGACAGGTAGACGAACCGCCCGTCCGCCGACACCAGCACCTCGGCCGGGTAGTTGCGCGGCGTGGTCGGCGCGCCGGCCGGGAGGGTGCTCAGCTTCGGGCCCGGCTTGAGCACGCCGCGGTCGTAGCTCGCCACCACGACGGTGGAGTCGAGTTCGTTGGCGATGTAGGCGAACCGGCCCGAGGGGTGGAACGCCAGGTGCCTCGGCCCCGCGCCGGCGTGCACGCGGGCCGTGCCGGTCAGGGTCAGCTTGCCCTCGTCACCGAGGCGGTAGCTGTGGACCGAGTCGGTGCCCAGGTCTACGGCCAGCACGAACTCGCCGGTCGGGTCGGGCAGCACCTGGTGCGCGTGCGGCCCCTCCTGCCGGTCCGGGTCCGGTCCGGCGCCCCGGTGCTCGACCAGGTCGGTGCGCTCGCCCAGCGAGCCGTCGGGCAGCACCGGGTGCACGGCCACGCTGCCCGAGCTGTAGTTGGCCGACAGCAGGAACCCCCTGTGCAGCGCCAGGTGGCACGGGTCCGCGCCGCCGGTGCTCCGGCTGCCGACCACCTTCGGCACGCCGTCCGGGCCGACCGCCAAGGCGGTCACCTCACCGTCGGACTTCTCGTTGACCACGTACACGTGCCGCCCCGCGTCGATCACGAACGACGGGTTGACCACGTCCGGCACCACGCCGGTGACGCGCAACCGGCCGGTCGACGGGTCGTACGCGCCCAGGCCGAGGCCCGTGCCACCTCCCGGCCAGGAGGTGTAGGTGCCCAGGTAGGCGCGGACCTCCGCCCGCCCCAGCAGCTCCTCGGCCCCGGATACGCCCTCGGTCATCAGCAACCCCGCTCCCACGCCAACGGCACCCAGGAACCGCCGCCTGTCCACCACCACACCGAACCTCCGCTCGACCGCCCGCGGCGATCCCACAGTGGCCTGGACCACCCTGAACAAGCAAGAGGCGCAATGAAGATTGCGTCTAGCGCAACGGGTCGGCGTCCCGGAGCCGTGCCAACTCGACCGCCGGATCGTACGAGGGTTCGGGGTACGCGGGCGCCAGGTCCCGCAGCGCCTCCAGCAGCAGCCGCGCCACCACCCAGTTGCGGTACCACTTGCGGTCCGACGGGACGGCGAACCACGGCGCGGCCGGCGTCGAGCACTTGACCAGCGCGTCCTGGTAGGCGAGCTGGTAGCGGGAGAACTTCGAGCGCACCTCCAGGTCGCCCGGGTTGTACTTCCAGAGCTTGAGGGGGTCCTCCAGCCGGGCGATGAGCCGTTCCCGCTGCCGCTCCGGCGAGATGTGCAGGAAGCACTTGACGATCGTCACACCCTGGCCGGCCAGCTCCGCCTCGAAGGCGTTGATCTGCCGGTACCGGCGCCGCCACTCGGTCGACGGCACCAGGTTGTCCACCCGCGCGATCAGCACGTCCTCGTAGTGCGAGCGGTCGAACACGCCGATGTAGCCGGGCGGCGGCACCTGGCGGCGGATCCGCCACAGGAAGTCGTGCCGCAGCTCGGCCCGGGTCGGCTTCTTGAACGACGCGATGCGCAGGCCCTGCGGGTTGACCAGGCCCGCGACGTGCCGGATCGTGCCGCCCTTGCCGGAGGTGTCCATGCCCTGGAGGACCAGCAGCACCCGCCGGTGGCCACCACCCGTGCCCTCGGCGTAGAGCCGTTCCTGCAGCCCGTCCAGCTCGTCGCCGATCTTCGCCATGTCGACGACGGCGGCGGCTTTCGACCGCGGCCCGACCGGCGTGCCGGAGGGGTCGACGCCCGCCAGCTCGAAGTGGTCCGGGTCCACCCGGAAGGCGTCCGATATCGGCTGGACCTGCGCGGATTTGTCGGCCATCGTCGCAGGGTATCCCGCTGATCTTGACCGTACCCGCTGTGCAACGGATCGCCGCGAAATCGCCCGATTGCGCAACGAACACACCGGACGCGCAACGCCTGGCGGATGAAATCGCTGGCGCAGGCCCCTTAGCCTGGTGACATGACCGTCCTCGCCTCACCCGTCGCCGGGCACGCACCGAACTCAGCGCACTTCATCACGCTCGACGAGGAGTGGAGCACGCACAACTACCACCCGCTGCCGGTGGTGATCTCGCACGGCGAGGGCTCGTGGGTGACCGACGTCGACGGCCGCCGCTACCTCGACTTCCTGTCCGGCTACTCGTCGCTGAACTTCGGCCACCGCCACCCCGACCTGGTCGCCGCCGCCGTCGAGCAGCTGGGCCGGGTCACGCTCACCAGCCGCGCGTTCCACCACGACCAGTTCGGCCCGTTCTGCCGCGAGCTGGCCGAGCTGACCGGCACCGAGGTGGTGCTCGCGATGAACTCCGGCGCGGAGGCGGTCGAGTCGGCGATCAAGGTGGCCCGGAAGTGGGCGTACCGGGTCAAGGGCGTGCCGGACGGGGCCGCGGAGATCGTCGTCGCCGGGTCGAACTTCCACGGCCGCACCACCACGATCGTCTCGTTCTCCACCGACGACACCGCGCGCGGCGACTTCGGGCCGTTCACGCCGGGGTTCAAGGTGGTCGGGTACGGGTCGCTGGACGCGCTGCGCGACGCGATCACCGAGCGGACCGCGGCGGTGCTGCTGGAGCCGATCCAGGGCGAGGCGGGCGTGGTCGTGCCGCCCGCGGGCTACCTGGCGGGCGTGCGGGCGCTGTGCGACGAGCACGACGTGCTGCTGATCGCGGACGAGATCCAGTCCGGCCTGGGCCGCACCGGCGACCTGCTGGCGCTGGACCACGAGGGCGTGCGGGCCGACCTGTACACGCTGGGCAAGGCGCTGGGCGGCGGCATCGTGCCGGTGTCGGCGGTGGTCGGCAGCCACGCCGTGCTGGGCGTGCTGCGGCCCGGTGAGCACGGGTCGACGTTCGGCGGCAACCCGCTGGCGTGCGCGGTCGGCCGGGCCGTGGTGCGGCTGCTGGCCACCGGCGAGTTCCAGCAGCGGTCCCGCGAGCTGGGCGCGCACCTGCACGCGCGGCTGGGCGAGCTGGTCGGGCACGGCGTGGCCGAGGTGCGCGGGCGCGGGCTGTGGGCCGGCGTCGAGATCGCGCCCGGCGGACCGCGCGGGCGCGCCGCGTCGGAGGCGCTGGCCCGGCTCGGCGTGCTGTGCAAGGAGACCCAGGACAGCACGCTGCGCGTCGCTCCCCCGCTCGTCATCACGCGGGAGGAGTTGGACCTGGGTGTCGACGCGATCAGCGAGGTGCTGACCACCCAGCGTTAACGCAGGTCACGGACATGTGGAGGTAGGCGCATCCCCGCGGTCCGGCAGGCATCCTTACCGCTATGGGTGAACGCAAGCGGGCCGTCGCGGCCGTCGCGCTGGGACAGTGGGTGGACCCGGGGGAAGTCCTGGCGCGCGGCCGCGAGCTGCGGGCGACGGTCGGCCACGACGCGCACCGCGAGGTGGCGCTCGCACCGGACCGGCCGACCGTGGTCGAGTTCCTGAACGCCTCCAACGAGGGCCGACTGTCCGATTTGGTGCCTTTGCGCATCGGCCGGATGCTCGCCTCGCCGTTCGCGTTCTTCCGGGGCAGCGCCGGGCTGATGGCGGGTGACCTGGCCGCCGGCGCGCGCAGCGGGTTGGACGCCCAGCTGTGCGGTGACGCGCACGCGGCGAACTTCGGCCTCTACGGCACGCCCGAGGGGTCGATCGTGATGGACGTCAACGACTTCGACGAGACGCTGCCCGGACCGTGGGAGTGGGACCTGAAGCGGCTGGCGACGTCGCTGGTGCTGGCGGGTCGCGAGGGCGGGGTGTCGGAGAAGGGCTGCCGCGACGCGGCGTCCGACGCGGTGCGCGCGTACCGGGGCGCGATGCGGCACCTGGCCGAGATCCCGTTCCTGGAGTCGTGGAGCGCGCTGGGCGACGAGTCGGCGCTGTCCAAGTCCAAGGCGGACGACCTGCTGGAGAACTTCACCAAGGCGGCGTCCAAGGCGCGCCGGAACACCAGCGCCAGGGTGGCGGCGAGGTGGACCAGGCGCGAGGGCGAGCACATCCGGTTCGTCCCGGACCCGCCGGTGCTGTCGCGGATATCGCCGGAGGTCGCGGAGTCCGTGGTGGACGCGCTTCCGTCCTATGTGGACACCCTGCGCGAGTCGCGGTACAACCTGATCATGCGCTACAGCGTGTCGGACGTGGCGTTCCGGGTGGTCGGCACCGGCAGCGTCGGGTGGCGCAACTACCTGGTGCTGCTGCACGGCAACGGCGACGAGGCGCTGGTGCTGCAGGCGAAGGAGGCCCGGCCGTCGGCGCTGGCGCCGTTCCTCGGCACGCCGCCGGTGAAGCACGAGGGCAAGCGGATCGTGCACGGCGCGCGGCTCGTGCAGGCCGAGACCGACATCCTGCTCGGGTGGACCACGATCGACGGGCGGCCCTACATCGTCCGGCAGTTCCGCAACCGCAAGGGCGAGATCGACGCGACCAGGCTGCGGCGGGACGCCCTGGACGACTACGGCCGGCTGGCGGGCGCGCTGCTGGCCAGGGCGCACAGCCGCTCGCTGGACCCCCGGCTGCTGGCGGGGTACTGCGCCGGCGGCGAGGAGCTGGACGGGGCCATCGCCCGGTACGCGCTGGACTACGCCGATCGGACCTGCGCCGACCACGAGCGGTTGGTCGCCGCGGTCCGGTCCGGCCGGCTGCCCGCCGAGGTCGGATGACCCGCCGGCCGCTCCTGGAGTGCCCGCGCGGCCTCGGGCCGCTAGGTTTGCTGGAGTGGATTGGATCGGGCTGATCAGGCACGGCGAGAGCACCGGCAACGTGGCGCGCGAGGCCGCGGAGTCCGCCGGGGACGACGTCATCGACATCGCCGAACGGGACGCGGACGTGCCGCTGTCCCCCGAGGGCGAGCGGCAGGGGCGGGCGCTGGGGCGGTGGTTCGCCGAGATGCCCCGCGAGCAGTGGCCGGACCTGGTGGTCGCCTCGCCCTACCGGCGGGCCATCGACACCGCCGCGTTCGCCCTGCGCGGGCATCCCCGGATGCTGGTGGACGAGCGGCTGCGCGACCGCGAGCTGGGCGTGCTCGACCTGCTGACCACGCACGGCGTGGCGAACCGGTACCCGGACGAGCTGGTGCGCAAGCGCAGGCTGGGCAAGTTCTACTACCGGCCGCCGGGCGGCGAGTCGTGGGCCGACGTGCTGCTGCGGCTGCGGTCGCTGGTGCGCGACCTCGACGGGCGGCGCGTGCTGCTGTTCGCGCACGAGATCACGCCGTTCCTGCTGCGCTACCTGCTGGAGGGCCTGCCGGAGCGGGACATGCTGGCCTACGCGCACAACTCCACCGTCCCCAACGGCTCGCTGACGTCGTGGCGGCGCGAGGACGGCGGTTGGCTGCTGGAGCGGGAGTTCGAGAGCGACCACCTCGTCGAGCACGGCGCCGAACCCACGGAGAGCGAAGATGGCACCACGCACTCGGCCTGAGCCCGTCACGTCGGGCCTGCTGCGGGAGTGGCCGACCGGGCGCGCGGACGGCGGCGCGGTGCTCGTCGTCGGCGGTTCGCGGCGGGTGCCCGGGGCGGTGCTGCTCAGCGGCATCGCGGCGCTGCGCACGGGCGCGGTGACGTTGCAGCTGGCCGTGGCCGAGCGGCACGCGTCCGGGCTGGGGCTCGCGGTGCCGGAGGCGCTGGTGGTCGGGCTGCCGGAGACGGCGTCGGGCGCGGTGTCGCGGAAGGCGGCGGACGAGCTGGGGGACCTGGTCGGCGACGCCGCGGCGCTGGTCGTCGGGCCCGGCCTGACCGACCCGGACGAGACGGCGGCCCTGCTGGAGCGGCTGCTGCCCGCGTCGCGCGGTCCGGTGGTGCTCGACGCGTTCGCGCTGGGCGCGCTGGGCACGCACCCGGAGCTGGGCGAACCGGTGCGCGGCAGGCTGGTGGTCACGCCGAACGTGGTCGAGGCGGGGTACCTGCTCGGCGCGGAGGTCGAGGACCACGTGGACGCCGCGGTCGGGATCGCCGACAAGCACGGCGCGGTGGTGAACCTGATGGGCGTGACCGCCGCGCCCGACGGCCGGGTGTGGCAGGACGGCGCCGGGCACGTCGGGCTGTCCACCTCGGGCAGCGGGGACGTGCTGGCCGGGCTGGTCGGCGGCATGGTGGCGCGGCACCCGGACCTGGCCCAGGCCACCTGCTGGGCCGGGCACGTGCACGCGATGGCCGGTCAGCGGCTGGTGCCGCGCACCGGGCTGACCGGGATGCTGGCCCGCGAGCTGCTGGACGAGGTGCCGCGGGTGCTGGTGGAGCTGCGGTCGAGCTAGACCCGGAACGTCCGCACGACCAGGTGCGCCGTGGCCGCCACGACCAGCGCGGCGGTCACGACGTGCGCCGCCACCAGCGGCACCGGCAGCGCCGTCACCTCCTGGACCGACCCGATGACGCCCTGAACCACCGACAGCGCCAGCAGGACGTGCGCGGCGCGGTCGCGCGACGAGAAGGCCACCCAGAGCTGCAGCGCGACCATGACCACGACGGCGACGGCGTGCAGCGAGGTCACCGCGGCCGGGTCGAAGCCGAACCGGCGCGCGTCCTCGTCGCCCGCGTGCGGACCGCTGCCGGTGACCAGGGCGCCCAGGACCATCACCGCGATCAGCGCGACCGGCAGCGCCGCGACCCCGAACCGGACCCCCGGGTTCGCCGGGACGCGCGGCGCGGCGTCCGGTCGGCCGAGCAGGTCGACCAGCACGACGAGCGCGGCGACCAGCGCCATGCTGCTCAGGAAGTGCACCGCGACGACCTCGGGCGCGAGCTGCCGGCGCACGCTGAGCCCGCCGATCAGGCCCTGCGCGCCGACGCCGACCAGCACGGCGACGGCCAGCGGCAGCGCCTTCGGCGGGCGGTCCCGGTGCCGGGCCACCGCGACCACGAGGGCCAGGGTGATCAGCCCGACCAGGATGCCGAGCACCCGGTTGCCGAACTCGACGACGCCGTGCCCGCCCAGCTCCGCGGTGGTGACGAACGAGTCGTCGGTGCACCTCGGCCACGTCGGGCAGCCGAGCCCCGAGCCGGTCAGCCGCACCAGCGCCCCGGTGAGCACGATCAGGACGTTGGCCACGAGCGCCGCGACGGCCGCCCCGCGGGCCGCCTGCCGGACGGGGAGGCGCACAGCGTTCACGTCCGGCAGCGTAGGGCTGCCTAGCGGGCGCGCTTCACCCGCGTCTCGTCCCAGACCGGCTCGTCCACCTCGACCACCTCGCCGTCGGAGCGGAACAGCAGGAACCGGTCGAAGCCGCGGGCGAACCACCGGTCGTGGGTGACCGCGACGACCGTGCCGGTGAAGCCCTCCAGCGCCGCCTGCAACGCCTCGGCCGAGTTCAGGTCGAGGTTGTCGGTCGGCTCGTCCAGCAGCAGCAACGTGGCGCCGGACAGCTCCAGCAGCAGCACCTGGAACCGCGCCTGCTGACCACCGGACAGCGTCTCGAACCGCTGGTCGCCCTGCTTGCCCAGGCCGTAGCGGCTCAGCACGGCCATCGCCGCGCCCCGGTCGAGCCCCTTGCGGCCGCCCTCGCCGTGCCACAGGACGTCGACCAGCGTGCGGCCGATCCACTCCGGGTGCTGGTGGGTCTGCGCGAACAGGCCCGGCACGACGCGCGCGCCCAGCCGGCACACGCCGGTGTGCGCGACGTCGCCGCCGCCGAGCAGCCGCAGGAAGTGGCTCTTGCCCGAGCCGTTCGAGCCGAGCACGGCCACCCGGTCCTCGAAGAAGATCTCCGCGTCGAACGGCTTCATCAGCCCGGTCAGTTCGAGGTCCTGGACGGTGATGGCCCGCACGCCGGTGCGACCGCCGCGCAGCCGCGGCGCCACCTTCTCGTCGGTCGGCAGCTCGGGCGGCGGCCCGGCCTCCTCGAACTTCTCCAGCTTGGCCCGCATCACCCGGTACTTCGCCGCCATCACCTCGCTGATCCGGGCCTGGATCTGCAGCGTGCGGACGAGCTCCTTGAGGTGGTCGTGCTCCTCGTTCCACCGGCGGTGCAGCTCGGCCAGGCGGTCGATGCGCGCGGCGCGGGCGGCGTGCCAGGTGCCGAACGAGCCGGCGTGCGTCCACGCCGAGTGCGCCTCCACCGTGACGACGTGCGTCGCGGCGACGTCGAGCAGTTCCCGGTCGTGGCTCACCAGCAGCACGGCCTTGCCGGTCTCGCGCAGCCGCTCCTCCAGCCACCGCTTGCCCGGCACGTCGAGGTAGTTGTCCGGCTCGTCCAGCAGCAGCACCTGCTCCGGGCCGCGCAGCAGCGCCTCCAGCACCAGCCGCTTCTGCTCGCCGCCGGACAGCGTGCGCACCTCGCGGAACCGGGCCCGGTCGAACGGCACGCCCAGCGCCGCGACCGTCACCGTGTCCCACAGCACCTCGGCGTCGTAGCCGCCGACCTCGCCCCACGCGGTGATCGCGTCGGCGTAGCGCATCTGGGTCGGCTCGTCGTCGGTCTCCATGAGCCGCAGCTCGACGGCGTCCAGCGCCTCGGCGGCCTCCCGCAGCGGCGCCGGTGACGCGGCCAGCAGCAGGTCGCGGACCGTGCTCCCGTCCCGGACGGAGCCGACGAACTGCGGCATCACGCCCAGGCCGCCCTGCACGCGCACGCTGCCCGCGGTCGGGGTCAGCTCGTTCGACAGGATTCGCAGCAGTGTCGTCTTGCCGACGCCGTTCGCGCCGACCAGGGCGACCACGCTGTTCGTGCCGACCTTGAACGACACGTCGCGGAACAGCTCGCGGCCGTCGGGCAGGCGGAAGGCGAGGCCGTTCGCGTCCAGGTATCCCACCCGCGCATGGTCGGGCATGGTCGGGTCCGGTGGCCAGCGGATTAGGTCCGGCGTCACTTCGTGATGGCGAAAGCGGACGTCCGCACGGCCCGCGTGGAACCTAGTGGCGCGGGCCGTCCAGGCGCGGGCTCAACGCCACGAGTAGCCGCGCATGAGCACCAGCAGCGCGCCGAAGCCCAAGGAGGCGAGTGCGGGGCCGAACGCCCCCAGGAACAGCAGCAGCACGCCGAGGCCCGCGAACGTGGCCACGAGCGCGTAGCTGAGCAGTGGGTGCCGGGGTTTCCCGGCGACGAGCGCCGAGGCCAAGCCCGGCTCCTCGTCCGCGAGTCTGGTCTCGATCTCACTGAGGGTGCGGCGTTCCGCTTCGCTCATCACGGCGGATGGATACCCGGCGCCAAACCCGCAAAACCCAGCCTGAGCGGGGGTTTAGCCGCCAAGATCAGCGTGAGAGCGCGACGAGCCTGGACACCGCCCGCAGGTACTTCTTGCGGTAGCCGCCGCGCAGCATCTCGGCGGTGAACAACTCCGACAGCGGCTCGCCGGACACCGCCACCGGGATGTCGCGGTCGTAGAGCCGGTCGCCGAGCGCGACCAGCCGCAGCGCCACCGCCTGGTCGGGCGCGGGCCGGACGTGGCGCAGGTGCACCGCGGTGACGCCGTCCAGCAGCCTGCCGTAGCCGGACGGGTGGATCCGGGCCAGCGCGGCGCACAGGTCGGCGAAGTCGTCCAGCGTGCCGCCCGGCGTGCCCCCCGCCCTGGTGACCAGGTCCTCGTCTGCCAGCGGCGGCGGCGCGTCGGGCAGGCCGCGGTGGCGGTAGTCCGGGCCGTCCACCCGGACCACGGTGAACTTCGCCGACATCGACTGGATCTCGCGCAGGAAGTCCGCGGCGGCGAACCGGCCCTCGCCCAGCTTGTCCGGCAACGTGTTCGACGTCGCCGCGACCGCGACGCCCGCCGCGGTCAGCTCCTTGATCAGGCGGGTGACCAGCATCGTGTCGCCCGGGTCGTCCAGCTCGAACTCGTCGATGGCGAGCAGCTTGTGCGACGACAGCCGGCGCACGGTCTCGCCGAAGCCGAGCGCGCCGACGAGGTTGGTCAGCTCGACGAACGTGCCGTAGGACTTCGGGCCGGGCACGGCGTGCCAGGTCGAGGCCAGCAGGTGGGTCTTGCCGACGCCGAAGCCGCCGTCGAGGTAGAGGCCGGGCTTGGCGCCGTCCTGGCCGGACCGCTTGAACAGCCGGTCGAACACGCCCCGGCCGCCACCCTCGGACACCCGCTCGGCGAACTCGCGGCACGCCCGCACCGCCGCCGCCTGGCTCGGTTCGTCCGGGTTGGGCAGGTAGGTGTCGAAGCGGACCGCGTCGAAGCGCGGCGGCGGGACCATCGCGTCCACCAGCTCGGCCGGGTCGACGTGCGGTGTGCGGTCGGACAGGCGTGGCGGGGCGGACATGCCCGGATCGTAACGGCGTGCTGGGATGTGCAGGTGCGGATGTTGTGGCCACCACGTGCCGGCGAGATCACCGACGACGAGCTGGAACAGCTCTACGACTACCCCGACGGGCTCGACCGGCCGTGGGTGCAGGTGAACTTCGTGTCCAGCGTGGACGGTGCGGTGTCGGTGGCGGGCCGGTCCGCCGGGCTGGGCAACGAGGCCGACCGCAAGGTGTTCATGCTCGGCCGCGACCTGTGCGACGTGGTGCTCGTCGGCGCGGGCACGGCCCTGGTCGAGGGCTACCACGGGGTGAAGGCGGGCGAGGTCCGCGCGTCCCGGCGGGCCAGGCTGGGGCTCGCGCCCGTGCCGCCGATCGCCGTGGTC
Organism: Saccharothrix sp. HUAS TT1; assembly: GCF_040744945.1. NCBI lineage: Bacteria > Bacillati > Actinomycetota > Actinomycetes > Pseudonocardiales > Pseudonocardiaceae > Saccharothrix > Saccharothrix camelliae. Next base: position 8,068,151 of record NZ_CP160453.1, read on the forward strand.
ACCGGCCGGTGCTCGATCGAGCCCACGTCCACGCTGCTGACCAGCACGTCCGTGCCGCCGATCGTGCTGACCACGGCGGCGGCGCCGCGCGAGCGGCGGGACGCGCTGCTGGCGGCGGGCGCGGACGTGGTCGTCGTCGGCGAGGAGTCGGTGTCCATGGACCTGGCGCTGGCGGCGCTGGACGAGCGCGGGCTGCGCCGGGTCGACTGCGAGGGCGGGCCGCGGGTGCTCGGCGCGCTGATCGACGCGGACCTGGTGGACGTGCTGTGCGTGACGTTCTCGCCGCTGCTCGCGGGTGGTGACGCCGGCCGGATCGCCACCGGCCCGCTGCCGCCCGCGCCCCGGTCGCTGGAGCTGCGGTCGGTGCTGCACCACGAGAGCGCCCTCCTGCTGCGGTACGGCAAGGTGACACCTGATCCGGTGACGCAAGCCACATCGCCGGCCTGATCCGGATACGGTCCGCACCCGAGCGTGCACGCACCGATACGGAGGGACCGCCGTGGCCCAGAGCACCGCCGCCAAGCCGGAGACCGGCACGGACCGGTTGGCCGACGACACCGAGCAGGGCAAGACCACGATCGCGTCGTCGGTCGTGCAGAAGGTCGCGGGCATCGCGGCCCGGGAGATCTCCGGCGTGCACGCCCTGGGCGGCGGGGTGTCGCGGGCGTTCGGCGCGCTGCGGGAGCGGATCCCCGGCGCGGGCACCGCGAACACCGCGGGCGTGGCGGTCGAGGTCGGCGAGAAGCAGGCGGCGGTCGACCTGGACATCGTGGTCGAGTACGGGGTGGCCATCGTCGAGCTGGCGCGGGCCGTGCGGCGCAACGTGATCGGCTCGGTGGAGCGGATGACCGGGCTGGAGGTCATCGAGGTCAACATCGCGGTCAACGACATCCACCTGCCCGAGGACGACGAGGAGGTCGGGCCGTCGGGGTCCCGGGTCGAGTGACGCACGTGTCCGAGGACGTCGAGGCGGCGGTGCTGGCGCACCCGGACGTGACGCGGCTGGACGGTGCGATCGCCTCCTACCTGCCCGGGCGGCGGGTGGTGGGGGTGCGGGTCGGGGCGCGGGTCGAGGTCGCGGTGGTGCTGCGGCCGGATCGCCCGATCGGCGAGGTGGTGCCGGAGCTGCGGGCCGAGGTGGCGCGGGTCGCCGGGCCCGTGCCGGTGGACGTCGTGGTGGCCGACCTGGAGTGGGAGGGCTGATGAGCGCAACGCAGACCGGGCTGCTCGCGGGGCTGGTGCTGGGGCTGGCGGCGACGAGCGGGTTCGCCGCGTTCCTGGTGACGCTGGCGGTGGGGGTGATCGGCCTGGCGGTCGGGCTGGTGCTGGACGGCGCGGTGGACCTGGGCTCCCTGCTCGGCCGGGGCCGCGACAAGTGACCGCCGCGAACGAGGACCGGCCCCCCGACTCGGCCGGCTCGGCTGGAGCCGATGGTGCGGCTGGTGCGGGCGGCGCGAGCGGCACGGCTGGAGCGGGCGGCGCGGCCGGTGCGAGCAGCGCGGGCAGCGCGGCTGGCGAGAGCGGCGCGGCCGGAGCGGTTGGTGCGGGCGGCACGGCTGGTGCGAGCAGCGCGGGCAGCGCGGGCGGCGCGGCTGGCGAGAGCGGCGCGGCCGGAGCGGTTGGTGCGGGCGGCACGGCTGGTGCGAGCAGCGCGGGCAGCGCGGGCGGCGCGGCTGGTGCGAGCGGCGCGGCTGGTGCGGGTGAGATGCGGGGAGGGGCCGATTCGCTCGGGTCCACCGAGATCCACCCCTCCGTCCTGCGGAAGGTGGTCGCGCACGCGATCCGCCTCGTCCCCGGCGCGGAGCCGAGCGCGGCGGTCAGGTTGGACGCCTCGGGCGGTGACGTGGCGCTCGCGGTGAAGTTGGCGTTGCGCTACCCATCGCCGGTCCGGGCCACCGCGGCGGACGTGCGGCGCAGCGTCACCGAGGAGGTCGAGCGCATCACCGGCTACCGGGTCCGCTCGGTCGCCGTCATGGTGTCCGCCCTGCGCCCCGACCCCCGACCGCGGGTGGAGTAGCGGTGCGGGTGTTGCTGCGGGTCCTGTCGCCCTTCCTCGGCCTGGCGCTGGCCGCCGCCGGCGCCCTGCTGGTCTTCGCCGTCGCCCGCCACTGGTCCGGCGACCGGTGGCGGTGGCCGGACTGGTCCTGGGTCGACCAGCCGGTCCTCGTCACGGGCGCGTGCACGGCGGCCGGCGGGCTGTTCCTGCTGGTCCTGGCGTCACGGGCGGTGCCGTCGCAGGTGGCGTTGCACGATCCCGCCGACGGCGTGCGGGTGGTCACCACACCGGCGTCGCTGGCCCGCGTGGTCGGCCACCGGGTGCGCGCGGAGGACGGGGTGACGGGCGCGTCGGTCACCGCGTCACGGCGCAAGGTCCGGGTCCGGGCCACCAGCTGGGCCCACGACGAGGCGGAATTGCGGCCCCGGCTGCTGGACGCCGCCCGCGAGGCCCTGGCCGACCTGCCGCTGCCCGACCGGCCGGACGTGTCGGTCGTGGTCATCTCGCCGAAGGACCGCCGGTGAACCGCTCGAACCGCACCGAGCGCGTGCTCGCGTTCACCCTGGGAACCCTCGCCCTGCTGGTCGGCGGCGGCGCGGTGGTGCTCAACCGCCTCGGCGTGGACCGCCCCCTCGCGGACCCGGTGGCGCTCGACTGGGTGCGGAGCCACCTCCTGCCGGTCCGCGTCGGGCTGCTCGCCCTCGGCGTGCTGGCCGTGTTCCTCGGGCTGCTGTGGGCGTGGCGGGCGGTCCGCCCGGAGCGGCGCCCCGACCTGCGGGTGGGTGACGACGTGGTGGTCACCGCGAAGGCGTTGGCGGCGGCGGTCAAGTCGGACGCCGAGCACGTGCGCGACGTGGACAGCGCGAAGGTGGCCGTGGTCGGCACGCCCGCCCTGCGGCTCCGGCTGGTGCTGCGGCACGGCGCGGACGTGCCGCGGGTGTGGCGGGAGCTGGACGGCCTCGTGCTGTCGCGGGCGCGCGACGCGCTCGACGTGGAGGTGCTGCCCACCGCCGTGCGGCTCGAACTCGCCAAGCGGGAACGCGTGCGTCGAGGGGGTTCGCCGGGCAGGATGGCCGGGTGGCGCTCCCGCTGACCCCTCCCGTGCAGCCGATGCTGGCCAACGCGGTCGACGAGATCCCGACCGGCGCGGACCTGCTGTTCGAGCCCAAGTGGGACGGTTACCGCTGCCTGGTGTTCCGCGACGGCGACGAGGTGTTCCTGCAGTCCCGCAGCGGCAAGCCGCTCAACCGGTACTTCCCGGAGGCCGAGGCCGCGCTGCGCCGCACCCTGCCGCCGCGGGTCGTGGTCGACGGCGAGCTGGTCGTGGCCAAGGACGACAAGCTGGACTTCGACGCGCTGTCCGAGCGCATCCACCCGGCGGCGAGCCGGGTCCGGCTGCTGTCGGAGCAGACGCCCGCGAGCTTCGTGGCGTTCGACGTGCTGGCCCTGGGCGACGACCTGCTGCTGGAGCGGCCGTGCGCGGAGCGCCGGTCCACCCTGGAGCGCCTGGTCGCACCCGGCGACGGCCTGTACCTGACGCCCTCGACCACCGACCGCGAGCTGGCCGCGCAGTGGTTCGAGCTGTTCGAGGGCGCGGGCCTGGACGGCGTCATCGGCAAGCCCGCCGACGGCGAGTACACGCCGGGCAAGCGCAGCATGGTCAAGGTCAAGCACGCCCGCAGCGCGGACTGCGTGGTGGCCGGGCTGCGCTGGCACAAGGACACCGACCCCGGCACGGCGGTCGGCTCGCTGCTGCTGGGCCTGCACGACGACGCGGGCGTCCTGCACCACGTCGGCGTGGTCGGCTCGTTCAAGGCGGCCGAACGGCGGGCGCTGGCCGAGGAGCTGCAGGACCTGATCACCACCGGCGACCACCCGTGGCTGGTGGAGCCGGACGGCCGCCGGCTGCCCGGTGAGGTCAACCGGTGGCGCGGCAAGCACGCCGACTGGGTGCCGCTGCGGCCGGAGCGCGTGCTGGAGGTCTCGTACACGCAGACCGAGGGCGCCGCGCCCGCCCGGCTGCGCCACAACGGCCAGTTCCGCCGCTGGCGGCCGGACCGCGAGCCCGGCTCGTGCGGTTACGACCAGCTCGACCAGCCCGCGCGCTACGACGTGGAATCCGTTTTGCGAGGCGAAGTTCGCCCCGCGTGACCGCTCGGGTGAGTACCGTCACCGGTTGTGGGTGACGTGGACGCGCTGATCCAGGAACTCGAAGACCGGATGCTCAAGGACTGCCGCCGCCTCTCGATGTGGCGGGTGGTGCACCGGACGACCGGCCTGTTCTACACGGTGGTGCTGATCCTGGTGCCCGCCGTGCTGGCGGTGGGCTTCACCTCGTCGGAGACGGCGCTGGGCAAGGTGCTGCTGCTCACCGCGGCCGTGGTCGGCGGGCTGAACGTGACGTTCCGGCCGTACCTGCACAGCCTGCGGCGGCGCAGCGCGGTGAACACCATGCGGAAGCTGCGCGACGAGTTCCGGGCCGACGTGGCCGAGGCGGGCGTCGACGCGCTGGCCGTGTACCGCAAGTACTCGGCGGCCTACGCGACGCTCTTCGAGCAGCGCGGCAGCGAGCTGATCGACGGGCGGCTCAGCGTGGACGAGCCCCCTGCCGACCCGCCCCCCGGCAGCGGTGGCGGCGGCGGCGGCAAGGTCTAGGCGTCGCGGGCCCGCTCACGCCTCCGGTCTCGCGGTCCGGGTCGCCCCGATCGACGCCAGCACCACGCAGAACACCGCGACCCACTGCGCCGGGCGCAGCGACTCGTGCAGCACGACCAGCCCGGCCAGCGCCGCGACCGCGGGCTCCAGGCTCATCAGGATGCCGAACACGCGCGGCGGGATGCTGCGCAACGCCTCCAGCTCCAGCGAGTACGGGATGACCGACGACAGCAGCGCGACCGCCGCGCCCGCGATGAGCACGACCGGGTCGAGCAGCGCCGTGCCCGCCTCGGCCACGCCGAACGGCAGCGCCACCGCCGCGCCGACCACCATCGCCAGCGCCAGGCCCTTGCCGTCGGACGTGCGGCTGCCCAGCGCCGCGCTGAGCAGGATGTACCCGGCCCAGCACGCGCCCGCGCCGAGCGCGAACAGCACCCCGGGCAGCGCCAGGCCGCCGTCGACCCCGGTCAGCAGCACCACGCCGGCCGCCGCGAGCAGCGCCCACAGCCCGTCCAGCCAGCGCCGCGAGCCGAACACGGCCACCGCCAGCGGCCCCAGGAACTCGATGGTGACCGCCGCGCCCAGCGGGATGTGCTTGATCGCCTGGTAGAAGCTCAGGTTCATGGCGCCGAGCACCAGCCCGTAGGCGACGACGACCAGGCACGTCCGCTTGTCCAGCCGCAGCGACGGCCGCCACACCAGCAGCAGCACGACGGCGGCCAGCACCAGCCGCAGCGTGACCGTGCCCGCCGCGCCTACCTGGGTGAACAACTGCTTGGCCACCGCCGCGCCCACCTGGACGCTGACCACGCCCAGCAGGACCAGGGCGGGCGGCGGTATCGCGCCGAACGCCCTGGCGGCTACCGCTACCGGCCCTGACCGGGGGACCCTCGATCGGGGACTGCTCTCGACGTGCACGGTGACCACGCCGCCATCCTCCCCCAGCCCGCTCACCGAAGTCTCACCTGGACTGTGTGAGGCTCTGCACCAGCCAACGAGAGCGAGGGGAACGCTGTGCCGCGTCGGCGTCACGCCACTTTGACCCTGGTGGCTCTGAGCGCGCTGGCCGCGTGCAGCGCGGGTCCGTCGACCCGGCCGGTGATCGCCGTGCACGGCGACGGCGAGGGGCCGACGGCCGCCGCGGTCCCGTCCGGACCGCGCGAGGTCCCGCCGTTGGAGAGCTACGAGTCGCCCGGCGTGCCGTGGTCGTCGTGCACCGAGTCGGCGAGGGCGCGGATGGGCGACACCGCGCCGACGGGCGCCTTCGAGTACGAGTGCGCGCAGGTCACCGTGCGGCTGGACGTGCCGAGCCGTCCCGGGCGGGGCAGCCTGGGCATGTCGCTGCTGCGCGTCGGCACCGGCGGCAGCCCGCTGGTGGTCGTCGGCGAGGCCGGTGGCGAGCCGGGCACGTTGCGGGCGGCCCGGCTGGCGGCGGCGCTGCCCGCGTCGGTGCTGAGCACGTACACGCTGATCGGCGTCGACCGGCGGGGCACCGGCGAGTCGGACGCGGTGCAGTGCGTGCCGGACGTGGCGCGCGCGGACATCGTGGAGGCCGACCCGGGCGCGGAGTCGCACGACGAGCTGGCCGACGCCTACACGCTGGCCAGCCGGGAGTGCGTGCTCGACATGGAGAACCGGCTGCCCGCGGTGGACTCCTGGCGCGCGTCGGCCGACCTGGAGCAGCTGCGCGAGCTGCTGGGCGTGCCGCACCTGAACGCGATCGGCCTCGGCGAGGGTTCGCGGGTGGTGTCGCTGTACGCGAGCCGCTACCCGGACCGGATCGGGCGGGTGGTGCTCGACGGCGCGCCGGACCCGGTGCTGGACGTGCAGGCCGTGACCGAGTCGCGGGCGGTGGCGGCGGAGGAGGCGTTCGCGGCGTTCCAGGAGGACTGCGTGATCCGGGGCTGCCCGCTCGGCGCGGGCGCGAGGGACCGGTTCGAGGCGCTGCTGGAGTCGCTGCGGGACGCGCCGCTGCGCGGTGCGGACTTCGACGTGACGCCGGGCACCGCCACGGTGGCCGTGCTGGCGGGCCTGGCGGACCGGTCGCGGTGGCCGGCGCTGGCCGAGGCGCTGGTGGCGGCGGAGGGCGGGGACGGCGCGAAGCTGAGCGCGTTCGTCGAGCCGCTGCTGGTGGACCAGGGCGAGGACCCGCCGCGACTGGATGCCGGGATCATCACCGCCTGCAACGACACGACCACCCGAATCCCACCCGAACGAGTGGTCGGCCTGACCGAGGACTGGCGCACCAAGCACCCGTTGTTCGGCGCCCACTTCGCCCGCGGCCTGCTGGCCTGCGGCCCCTTCCCGGTGCCGCAGGCGGTGAAGGCGCCGAAGCTCACCAGCGCGCCGCCGGTGCTGGTGCTGACCACGGCCGCCGACCCCGTGACGCCGCGGGAGGGCGGCGAGCGGGCGGCGCAGGAGCTGCCGGCCGGGGTCGTGGTGGGGTGGCAGGGCGGTGGGCACGGCGCGCTCGGCCAGTCGGCCTGCGCGACGAAGGCCGCCGAGGAGTTCCTGGTGAACGCGAAGGTGCCGACCAGCGGCACGGTCTGCCCGCCCTGAGCCGGACCGACCCCCGGCCGATGAGGGCCCCGGCGCGCTGGGCGGCCGGGGCCTGCGTTCGGCGTGACGGACGTGCAGTCGCGGACTAACAGCTGGAGCAACACCCGCAACCCGGGCCGGTGCACCCGGTGCAGCAGCCGCAGCTGCCGAGTTCGGGCTGCTCGACTGTCGTGATCTCAACCACCATCTTGTGCCTCCGCGGCGTCGAGGGACTTCGTGCGACCGAAGGTATTTCGACCCCACGGTCCGCCCCTACCGCCGGCCAGGGGAAGTACCCTCACCCGATCGCGGAACGCCAATCATCAATACGTTGCAATACGTGTTCGCAGCTGGTCAGCCCGACAGCTCGTCCAGCGCCCGCTGCGCCGCCTCCAGTTCCGCCCGCAGCTGCTCGACCCGCGCCTGGTGCCGCTCCCGAGCCGCGCTGAGCACGCTCTCCACCGCCTCGTCCACCTCGGCCGGCAGCAGCTTCGCCGCCTGCGACACCGCCGACGCGACCACCGGCGCGGCCTTCAGCGTGCGCTTCGCGCCCCACTGCACGTCGACCGTCCACTCGCCGTCCGCGGTCGACGTGAGCGTCACCGTCACCTCGGCGGGCTTGGCCTGCTTGCGCGCCACCGGCTTCCGCTCGACCGCCGGCGCGGGCGCGGGCTTCGGCTTGGGCGGCACGGGCGCGGGTGCGGGCGCCGGGGTGTAGATGTGCTCGACCGGCGCGGGAGCCGGCGCGGGTTCGGCAACCGCGGCGGGCGCGGGAGCCCGCTTGCGCGGCGCCGGCTTCTCCACGGTCAGCTCGGCGGGCGAGAACGACAGGTCGTCCTTCTCCCCCGTCGGCCGCACCTGGATGAAGTCGCCCTCGGCCGGCTCGGTGAACGCCATCACCTTCGCCGACCGGCCCGCTTCGACCCCCACCGCGGCGGAGGTGAACCAGACCGCCGGTGGGCGGCCCGCGGCCAGCTCCGCGCGCAGGTGTTCGATGTCCTGCGGGGACAACGAGTTCAGCTTCGCCTTCGCCATCGCCTACCTCCACGACTCGCCCGAGATCCGTCGGGTGCAGCTTGCCCTACGGCACCGACAATCCCGCGAGCTGCCGGTCGTGCCGACGCGCGAGGAGCAGTTGGGCGACCACCGAGCCGACGAGCGCGAGGAGCATGTCCCAGTGCGTGTCCCAGACATCCCCTTGCGTGCCCAGGAAGTCCGCCGCCGACTCGCCGCCGACCAGCGCGCCCGCCCACTCGACGAACTCGTAGGCCGCGCTGATCGCCAGGCAGGTGGCGCTGACGAGGAAGGCGGTCCACCCGCCCGGCCGCAGCGGCGTCCGGCGCAGCAGCACCTCCCGCACCAGCACGGCGGGCACGAAGCCCTGCACGAAGTGGGCGAACCGGTCGTAGTGGTTGCGGTCGGTCCACGGCAGCTCGCCGAGCGGCACCTCGGCGTAGGTGTAGTGGGCGCCCAGCGCCAGCACCAGCGCGTGCCCGAAGATCGACCAGTACGCGAGCGCGGTCAGCGGGAACCGGCGGCGCGTCCACGCCAGCAGCGGCAGCGCGATGAAGATCGGCGCGACCTCCAGCAGCCACGTCCCGTACCCCTTGGGCCGGATGGCCGACACCGCGACCGCCACCAGGGCGAGCACCGCGAGGACGACCGGCAGGCGATCCCTGGACTCCACCCCGCGATCCTGCCACCACCGGGTCGTGCCGCGCAGCCGTCCGAAGAGGACGGGCGGCGGGGTCTCCCCCGCCGCCCGCTCATCTAGATGGGGTTGCCGTTGGTGCCGCAGATGCGGCCGGCGTTGACGCAGTTGCGCACCCGCCGCTCCAGCTCCGGCTGGTCCCACGCGTTGATGAAGTCGCCGTGGAAGGTGTACCCCGGCGCGTTGGTCACGTTGACCCCGTTCACCGTCCCGCCCAGCGACAGCCCGCCGCCGTTGACCGGGTAGGTGATCAGGAACTCCATCCTGGGCAGGACCACGTTGTGCGAGGACGGGCACGACCCGTTCCAGAACACGATGTGGTCCTTGTGGTTGGCGCTGTCCAGGTCCCGGCCGTTCCAGCAGGTCGGGAAGTCGAGGTAGGTCTCCAGCTTGGTGCCCGCCGGGCAGTTCATGAAGTCCCGGCTCGACGGCGACTGCGTGGTGCACGACCACCGCGCGGACGGGTTCTGGTCGGGGCTGGTCGCTCGGGCGTTGCCGACCACGTACCTCATGTTCGGCGGGTGCGGGACGGCGCGTTGCATGTCGTGGATGCCCTGGTAGTACACGGTGACGCTCTCCGGCGCGACCGGCTGCCCGTTCTTGTAGAGCGTGGGCACCCAGTAGGCGGACAGGTCGACCACCGGGTCGCACGTGGTGCCCGCCGCCTTGAGCGACGTGTACGTGGACGACGCGTTGGTCGACCGGTTGCCGAAGAACTCGTGCACGTGCGACACGCCGGTCTGGTTGGGGTAGATGATCGGGTCGTTGCCGGACCGGTGGCTCGCGCGGCAGTTCGCGCGGAACTCCGACGCGGCCTGGATGCCGGCCTGGTTCTCGATGGCCGCGGCCTGCACTGCGTCAGGCGCGGACGGGTGGCTGTCGTGACTGACGGGCCCGGCGCCCGCCGGCTGGTAGGAGACCACCGACCCGATCAGGGCCAGTGCCAGCGCGACGGACGCGGCGCCGATGACACCTCTCATTCTCGCGTTCATCCGGATCTCCTCCGATGGAGTTGATGCGGCGGCAGGTCTAGGAGCCGAACGTGATCCAGTTGACGTTGACGAAGTCGGCGGGCTGGCCGCTGGTGAAGGTGAGGTAGACGTCCTGCTTGCCGGTCAGGCCGGTGATGTTGGCGGGCACCGTGCGCCAGCTCTGCCAGCCGCCGGTGTTGGCGAGGGCGAAGCTGCCGATCGGGGCGGCCGTCGGGCTGCCGATCCGGACCTCCACCAGGCCGCTCACGCCGCCGCCCGCACCGCTGGCGACCCGGGCGACGAACTGCCGACCGGTGCGGGAGCCGAAGTCCACGCCCCGGAACAGCGCCCAGTCGCCGTTGGCGATGGCGGCGATGTTCTGGCCACCGCCGCTGTCCGTGGTCGTCTCCTTGATCAGGCCCTTGTGCTGGTCGTAGGACTCGGCCTGGATGGTGCCGAAGGCGTCACGGCTGACCGGCGGAGCGGTCGTGGTGGTGGTGGTGGTGGTGGTCGTCGTGGTGGTGGTCGTCGTGGTGGTCGTCGTCGTGGGGTTCACGCCGCCGGAACCGGAGTCCACGCCGCTGCCCGCCGGGCCGCGCCACGCGGTGGACGACGCCGGCACGGACAGCGTCTGCCCGTCGGAGAACGTCACCGTGGTCGTGGTCGTGCCCGGGTTGTAGGCCACGTACGTGCGGGCGCCGTTCTTGCTGAGCACGGCGTGCGTCGGCACGTTCGCGGTGACGGACGTGTCCGGCGTGCCGTACGTGTTCAGCGACGTGATCCAGTGGTAGGCGTGCGCCCGGGAGTCACCGCTCTCCGGCTCCAGGCCCGAGCCGTACTGCGACAGCGCCTGCGCGGGGTCGGCGAGGGCCAGGAACTGGGTGATGATGTCCTTCCACTCGACCTCGGTGCCGCCGTTGTTGGCCCGCAGCTCGTTGATGTTCTGCAGGATGTCGGCCTTGTAGTCGGCGTGGTAGAGCGAGCCGCCGGTGATCGGCAGCATGTTGATGCCGTGGATCTCCTCGGGGTTGGCGGTCCACCAGGTGCTGTAGCTGGCGCCCGCGCCCCACACCATGCCGACGGTGTCGTGCCGGAAGTTCGACGGGAAGACGGCGTTGTCCTTGTCGAACCAGTACTGGCCGATCGTGGTCTCCTGCGTGGTGTGCAGGTAGATGCCCGCGTCGCGCATCGCGGTGTCACCGGTGGCCTGGCCGAACAGCACGGCCGCGGTGGCGAACATCATGCCCTCAGAGGAGGATTCCTCGTTGTTGCCGTGCGCGAAACCGGCGTGCCCGGAGGCCCAGCCGTGACCCGCGTAGGCGTCGAAGTTGCGCAGGAACGGGAACCGGGACTCGCCGCGGTCGTAGTTGTTGGCGTCCTTCACCAGCAGCTTGACCATGCCGCCGTAGCGGGAGTCCGACGCCCAGGTCGGGTCGTGCTGGGCCAGGATGGCCGCGGCCAGCACGTAGTAGCCGGCGTGGAAGTGGTGGTCGTTCAGCTCGGCGTCGGTGCCGTAGCCGGCCGGGTAGCCGGTCAGCGCGCCCCACGTGGCGTCGTAGGCGAAGTGCCTGCCGGACTCGCCGGAGCCCGCGGTGAGCCAGTCGGTGAGCCGGTCGCGGACCATGCCGAGCAGCCGGTCGCGGCCCGTCGTGTAGCCGATCTGGTTGGCGACGCGGGCCAGCGCGGCGAGCCGCCACAGCGCCTTGCCGGTCCAGTAGGTGTCGGCCGCGCCCTTCCACGGGTCGGCGGCGTTCAGCTCCTGGTCGATCTCGGCGCGCAGCCGGTTCTGGTCGGCTGCCGACGACAGGGGGAGGGCCGGCAGGACGCCGTTGAACGTGCTGCGGGTGGTGAACGACGCGCCCTCGCGCAGCCGCATCTCACCGCGCGGCGAGGTGTAGCGGTAGGAGGTGACGGCGTCCGAGGAGTTGAGCCACTGGTGCCGGTAGAGGGCCTGGAGGGTGCCGGTCTGGGTGCCCTGGCGAGCCGTCGTCGTGGCCGTGTAGGTGGTGGTGAGCTGCGCGTTCGACGCGTTGTACGACCAGCCGACCTTGGTGTCGGTGACGAACGAGAACGCGTACCGCTGGAACAGCGACAGCGCGTCGCGGCTCGGCAGCACGGCGACCGAGAAGAACGCGGCGTTGGAGGTGGCCTCGGCGGTGCCGACGACGTTCCAGTTGCTCGGCGAGAACAGCGCGTAGTCACGGCCGTTGATCGTGACGCCGAGGGTGGCGCCGGTGTTGCTCCAGATCGTGGTGGCGCCGTTGAAGCCGACCCGCGCCGCGCCGCCGGACGCCTCCGCGTACACGTACGGCGAGCCGTGGCCGATGGTGGTGCGCAGGGTGCGCGTGCCGTCGGTCCACAGTGGGCTGACCGTCCAGTCGGACCAGCCGTCGACCTGGGTGCGCGGCGCGTTGAGGCCGCTCACCCCGACGAACAGGTCGTCCTGGTGCATGAACTCGTAGAACCGGCCGTCCGGGGTGATGTTCGGGCTGGTCGGGTAGCCGACGCCGAGACCCTGCGCCGCCGCGTGGAAGGTCAGCGGGTGGGCGTACATGTTCTCGGAGTACGGGTTGCCCGGGTAGCGCTGGAAGGCCAGCGACGACCACCAGTCGTTGGTCGGGACCGGGCGGCCGGCCATCCGGGACGTGACCTTGGGCGTCACGGGCGCGCCGGTGGAGTCGGACGGGCCGACCGCGCCCGCGGGGCGGGTGGTGGCGTAGCTGCCCGCGCCGACCGTGACGGCGCCGGCCGTCCCGGGCAGGGCGAGGGGGATGACGGCGGCCGCGGCCACGGCGACCGTCAGGGCCGCCAGGTGGGGGCGGATTGAACGCACAGGGGACCTCCAGCAGGGACTCACAGCTCTGTGAGAGCGCTCTCACGCGTGGTAAACGGTAAACCGCTGGTGAGCCGTGTGTCTACGGTTGTCCGGTTCTTGCTGCTGTCAAGAACCCGACTGCTGGTCCTCGGTGCGCAACCGGTACTCGCAGCCGTACTCGACCGCGTACTGCAGGTCGTAGTGGTGCACGATCTTGGGGCCGCCGTGCAGGTGGACGTGGGTGACCGTCTGCTTCGGCGACTCGGGCGGCTTGGCGTGCGAGTCGACCCGGCCGTCGAGCGGGCCACCGACGAACCGCACCACGTACGCCTGCGTCATCGGCTGCCTCCCTCTCTTCGGCGTTGGGACCCATGGTACGAGAGGACCAGTGGGATCGCGGCTGAACCGCTGTCGGAAACAGCCGGACGGATCAGTGGCCGAACCAGTGCTCGGCCAGCTCGTCCAGCGTCCGGGCGCGGGTCGGCGCCTCGCGCAGGTACCAGGCGAGGTTCGAGTAGACGTGCAGCAGGGCGTAGGCGAGCACCCGGCGCGGGTCCACCGCGCGGCCGTAGCCGCCGAGCAGCGCCCGGTTCGCCCCCCGGTCGCCGCGGGTGAGGAAGACGCCGGTGGCGACGAACTCGTACTCGGGCGCGGCGCGCATGGCTGGTTCGAAGTCGAAGAGGCCGGTGAGGCGTCCGCCGTCGATCAACAGGTGGGCGCTCATCACCTCGGTGTGCGCCAGCACCGGTTCCGGCCGGCCGAGGTCGACGGAGTCGAGGAAGTCCGGGACCTGCTCCAGCCACTCGGGCGCCAGGTTCCGATCGCGCTGCCGCGCCACGCACCCGTCGCGCTGCGTGCGCACGAACCCCGGCCAGTCGACCGGCGGCATCGGCGGAGTGATCGCGTGCAGGGCCGCCAGCGCCTCGCCGACCTGCCGCGCCACGTCCCGCCGCGCGCCCGCGGCCAACCCCGGCCAGACGTCCCTGAGGCTCGCGCCGCGCAGCCGTTCCATGAGGACGTACCCCCACCCCCCGAACTCCCCCGCCGCGCGGAGTCCGGGTGTCGGGACGGGCAGGCGCCCGTGGACGGCCGCCAGCACGTCCCGTTCGGTGGCGACCTCGTCCAGGTGAACGGTCGGGAAGAGCTTCAGCACGTGGTGGGGCCCCACCGAGTAGACCGGCAACGACCCGTCCGCGAACCGCTCCACGTCACCGGACAGGTCCAGGTGGTCGCACAACGCCTCCACCCCAGGCCGCAGCGCGTCGTCGTCGAGCGCGTCGAACTGATCTTCGGTCGCCGCAGGGGGGAAGCTCACGCGCGGGAGGCTAGGCCGACCCGTCGGGGGCGGTCGAGCGGTTATCGTCCGGCTTGGCGTCGCAGAACTCCTCATCGGGCCGCAACGAACACCCGTCATCCACCCCGGCCGCGTCCAGCACGGCCCATATGGCGTGCGTGAGCGCCGTGTAGTCACGGGCGGGCATGTCGGCGGGCAACAGGATCTCCAGGCGGCGGTTCTTCACGGGCCTCACCCTGCACGGCGGCAAGCGGGGTCGCGATGCCCCGAGTGTGGGCGCGCGGACCGTCGGTACTCGTCACGGACGACCTGCCGGAGCCACGAGCCGTGCTCCTGCCGCCGTCTGCACGCTGCCGACTCGCCCCACCCGGACACCCGGGAACCCCCGACACCACTCGTACGGATGACCCCACTGGGCCGGCCGGCATCCCCACGGCGCGACTTCGGCGCACGCTCTGAAGATCACGACCCGCTTGCGCAGCCCTAGTTCCGCTTCCGCGGAGCGCTACGCCGGCTTCCGTGCCGTCGCAGCGAACTCGTGAGTCACCGCCTCCAGCGCGGCCTCCACGAGCGCGTCGGGACCGTTGAGACGCAGCACTGCCACGACCTACCGCAGCTCGACGCGCACGTGCCCTTTACCTGGAGTGGGATACATATCTCGAATGATTCGGCGAACTGGACCTATTCCACGCTTTCACGCCTTGCGATGAGGAGAAGAATGCGTTTCGTCAACCACGCCGTAGCGCTGGGCGCAGTCATGTCCCTGATGCTGACCGGGGCCACAGTTGCTACTGCGGAGACCGGCGTCGACTCGGCACGACCGGCCACGACGGCCGCCACGTCCGACCTCCTCCCGGAGTCCGAACCGCTCGACATCGGGGAGGTCCGGCCGATGGAGGATGTCTCCGACTGCAAGTTCAACCTCGATTGGCCGCACAACTCGGGCCACGTGGCCGGCAACGTGACCAGCAACCCCGGTTACTTCAAACTGGTGGCCCAGAACTCGGCTGTGAACAATTCCGGGAACGGATCCTACGTCGGCGCAGCGGCAGCTCTGGGCTGCGTCTCCGCCCGCTACTACGCCAAGGCGGAGTTCCTGGTGGCGGAGGGCAACGACGCTCGGCACGAGCGCACCCACAGGACCCGGAAATCCAGGTCAACTGCTAGCCGACCAGCCCGGTCCGGGCACCGTGAGTGTCCGGACCAGGCGGCACTACAGTTCAGGAGGCCGGTCACCCCGCGCGAATACGAGGTCCACTCATGGCCGATCGCACCATCGACCAGCCCAGGAGCCCCGTGTTCATCGAACTGTGCCTGCTCCTGCGCGACTTCCTCGGCGATCCCGACCTCGGTGCTCAACTCGACAACCTGACCGACGACGACCTCTACCGGCATATCGCCTTCGCGGCGTCCCTCCAGCACTCCGGCCGCGACTTCGCCGCGCGGCCGACGCCGGAACTCGACCACATCGCCGCCGCCGTCCTGCGCCGGCTGTCGACCGGGTCCCTCGGCGATACCTCGCTGCGGTCACCCCAAGCGCGATACGCCACGGACGTGACACCGTGCACGGTCCAGGTGACCGATGGACCCGCAGGCGCCACAGCCCCCGACAAACCAGTCGGGGCGTTGTGGACCTCGTCCTTCCTGCCTGAGGGGACCAGCATGTGGCAGTGGGGCGAGCCGGCGGAATTCGGTCCGGACCGACCGCTGTTCACCATCACGTTCGACCAGGCAGACATCCGGCTGTTCACCATCGACTCGCCCTCCGACTACGGGCGACTGGTGAACCGGTACCCGCGCTCGTCGAACGGTCGCGCACAGGTGTGCTGGACCCTCGCCGCCGAAGACCTCGACGCCGTGCACTGACCGTGCCCGGCCTCCTCACGGCGCAACACGTCCCGGTCACGACATCGCAGGGCACCGCGATCCTGACCGGTTGGAACGCCGAGTCCACCGCCTGGCTGCACCTGCCGAACGCCTTCGAAGTGACTCCGGTGACGACGTAGCTCAGCTCTCGGCTCCACGCCGCAACCGGCCCCGCACCTCGGACCTGTGGGCAACCCGCGGTGACCCGACCGGAAGCCGCGGGCTCCACGCCTCCACCAACTCCTCCTCACGCGCCGCGTCGACATCGACGCCGGACGCGGCGCGGCGGTGAGACATGTTCAGCGCCGGCAGGCGGGCACGGCACGTCATCGCCGCCTCGATCAACTTCGCGCACCGCGCTGCCCGGTCGTCGCGGACACGAGCGGATGGGCTGTCCGCAGAGGACGGTCGTCCGCTCCGCCTCTCCGGCAGCGCGCAGTTCACGTCGGAACGACGCGGCAAGATGAGAAGCAGCTCGGCCATCGTCCCGGGTTATCCCACGAGAGGCCGCCATGCCAGATCATGCAGGACGTGGGAACGGCCCGTTATCGCAGCTCTAGTTCCGCTTCCGCGAAGGCTGCACGCGCGGCGGCTCGCCGGGCATCTTGGGGTAGTCCGGGGGGTAGGGCATCTCGCCCCGGTCGTCCTCGGCGTACCAGGCCAGCAGCGGCTCGATGCCGAACGCCTCGTCGTCCAGGCCCGCGTGCGGGTCGCCCGTGTCCGCCAGGTAACCCGGCACGGTGAGCACGTCGAAGTCGTCCGGGTCCACAGTGGACAGGTGCTCCCACGTCACGGGCGTCGACACGGTGGCCCGGGGCGTGCCGCGGACCGACCAGGCGGACGCGATGGTGCGGTCGCGGGCGGCTTGGTTGAAGTCCAGGAACACCCGCTCGCCGCGCTCCTCCTTCCACCACGACGTGGTGGCGCGGTCCGGGACGCGGCGTTCCACCTCGCGCGCCAGGGCGATCACGGCGTGCCGCACGTCGACGAAGTCCCACTCCGGCCGGATCCGAACGGCCACGTGGACGCCCCGGCCGCCGGAGGTCTTCGGGTAGCCGGTCATCCCCAGCTCGGCCAGCACCTCCCGCAGCACCACCGCGACCTCGACCGCGTCGCGGAAGTCCGTCCCGGGCTGCGGGTCGAGGTCGACGCGCAGCTCGTCCGGCCGGTCGGTGTCCGAGCGGCGCACGGGCCACGGGTGGAAGTCGAACGTGCCCAGGTTCGCCGCCCACGCCAGCACGGCGGGCTCGGTCGGGCAGACCTCGTCGGCCGGCCGGCCGGACGGGAACTCGACCCGCGCGGTCTCGACCCAGTCGGGCGCGCCCTTCGGCAGCCGCTTCTGGTAGAACGCCTCGCCCGTCACCCCGTCGACGTACCGCTTCAGGGTGGTCGGCCGGTCGCGCAGCACGCGCAGCAACGGCTCGGCGACGGCCACGTAGTACTCGACCACCTGCAGCTTGGTGATCCCGCGCTCCGGGAAGTACACCTTGCCGGGGTTCGACACGCGCACCACGCGCTCGCCGACGTTCAGTTCCACAGCCTGGGCCACGCGACCGAGCCTAACGCGGCAGCCGCCCGGCAGCGCGCACCACCGACTCAGTCGGCGAGCAGCTGCTCGCGCAGGATGTCGGCGTGCCCGCAGTGGTGCGCCAGCTCCCGCAGGACCTGCAGGAACACCCAGCGCAGCGTGCGCGGGCCGGTCCGGTGGCCGGTCACGACGGCGTCCAGCGGCAGGTCCGCCACCACCGCCCGGGCCGTGGCGCAGGCTTCCCGGTGGGCCGCCGAGACCGAGGCGATCGTGTCGTCGTCGGTGAGCCGGAAGGACTCGTCCGGACCGCTCACCAGGCCGAGCTCCGCGCGGGGCGTGCCGCCGACGCACTCCTCGAACCACACCCGCTGCATCCACGTGACGTGCTTGAGCAGCCCGAGCAACGTCGTCGCCGACGGCACGAGCCGGCGGCGGACCTGCTCCTCGGTGAGGCCGTCGAGAGCCGCCTCGACGGCGTCGCGGTACTCCTCTACGAACGCCTCGACCTGGGTGCGCTCGTCCTCCAGCGGCACGTCGAACGGACCCATCGCGGTTCTCCCGTCAGTCGATCGGCACAGGGGGCTAGGACGGCTGCCGCGCCGCCAGCCCGGTGACGAACGCGTCCAGCGCCAGCTCGAAGCTGTCGTGGTCCAGCTCGCGCGCCACGGCGGGCAGCAGGTGGGCCTTGTCCAGGTTCGGGTACCGGTCCCGGTAGAACGTCTGGTCCTCGGAGAACCCGCTGGAGAACGAGCTGAGCGCCGCGCCGAACACCAGGTACATCAACGACGCGGCGATCATGGTCGCCTCGCGCCGCGACCAGCCCGAAGCGACCAGCCCGCCGTGCACCACGTCCAGCCGGCGCAGCGACGCCTCGCGGTGCGCCGGGCCGTACGCCAGGAACGGCACGATGTTGGGGTGCTCGGCCAGCGCCGCCCGGTAGGAGCGGGCGGCGCCGCGCAGGCCGTGCCGCCAGTCGCCGCCCTCGAACCCGGAGACGTCGACCTTCTCCAGGATGCCGGCGGCCACCTCGTGCAGCAGGTCGTCCTTCGTGCTCACGTGCCCGTACAGCGACGCCGCCTGAACGCCCAGCTCAGCGGCGAGTTTGCGCATCGACAGGCCGTCCAGCCCGTCCCGGTCGATGATGTGCAGTGCGGCGGTCCGGATGCGCGAGGCACTCAGGATCGGGCTCCTCGGCATGTCCGCTCCCCTTGCCTGTCGTGGGTTCCGCGCCTAGGTTAGATAACCTAACACCGTTCGGTTAGGAGGTCACCCCGGTGGATCTGCGCATCTCCGACGAACACCGGCAACTCCGGGACCTGGCGCACCGGTTCACCGAGGAGCGCATCGTCCCCCACGCGGCGCGCTGGGACCGGGACGAGGCCATCGACCGCGACCTGGTGCCCGCCCTGGGCGAGGTCGGCTTCCTCGGCCTGGGCGTCGCCGAGGACCACGGCGGCTCCGGCGGGGACAACCTCGCGTACTGCCTGGTCCTGGAGGAGGTCGCGCGCGGCGACTCGGCCGTCCGGGGCATCATCTCCGTCTCGCTCGGCCTGGTCGCCAAGACGATCGCCAAGCACGGCTCCGAGCAGCAGAAGCGGCGGTGGCTGCCGGGGCTGTGCGCGGGCCGCGAGCTGGGCTGCTTCGGCCTGACCGAGCCGGGCACCGGCTCCGACGCCGCCTCCCTGGCCGCGAAGGCCGTCCGCGACGGCGACGGCTGGCTGATCACCGGGCGCAAGGTGTTCATCACCAACGGGACGTGGGCCGACGTGGCGCTGGTCTTCGCCCGCACCGGCGGCCCCGGCCCGAAGGGCATCACCGCGTTCCTCGTGCCGACCGGCTCGCCCGGCTTCACCGCCACCGAGATCCGCGGCAAGCTCGGCATGCGCGGCCAGGCCACCGCCGAACTCACCCTCGACCGGGTGAGGGTGGGCGACGAGGACCGCATCGGCGACGAGGGCGCGGGCTTCAAGCTGGCCATGGCCGCCCTGGACCGGGGCCGGATGTCCGTGGCCGCCGGGTGCGTCGGCGCGGCTCGCGGCGCGCTGGAGGCCAGCGTCCGCTACGCCAAGGAGCGCGAGCAGTTCGGCAAGCCCATCGCGGGCTTCCAGCTCGTCCAGGAGCTGCTGGCCGACATGGCGGTGGAGACCGACGCGGCCCGCCTGCTCACGTGGCGGTGCGCGGACCTCGCCGACCGGGGCGAGCCGTTCGGCACCGAGGCGTCCATGGCGAAGCTGTACGCCAGCGAGGCCGCGGTGCGGGTGGCGAACAACGCCATCCAGGTCTTCGGCGGTTACGGCTACGTCGACGAGTACCCGGTCGGCAAGTACTTGCGGGACACCAGGGTGACGACCCTCTACGAGGGCACCAGCCAGATCCAGAAGTTGCTCATCGGCCGGGCGCTGACCGGCGTCAACGCGTTCGCGTAGAGGGAGGACGGCATGGACTTCACGCTTGACGAGGAGCAGAAGGAGATCCGCGACTGGGTGCGGACCTTCGTGCGCAAGGAGGTGGCGCCCCTGGAGCCGGAGGTGCTGCGCCGCGAGCGCCTGGGGCAGCCCGGCCTGACCCGGGACGAGCTGAAGGAGCTGCAGGACAAGGCCAAGGCGGCGGGCTTCTTCGGCGTGCTCACGCCGCAGGAGTACGGCGGCATGGGCCTGGGCGCGCTGATGACCGCGCTGCTGGAGGCCGAGCTGGGCCGCACGTTCGTGCCGTTCCGGTTCGGCGGCTACGCGGACAACATCCTGTTCCACGGCAACGAGGAGCAGAAGCGGCGCTACCTGCTGCCCACGATCTCCGGTGAGCGCGTCTCGTGCTTCGCCATCACCGAGCCCGGCGCCGGTTCCGACGCCAAGGCCATCCGCACGTCCGCCCGCAAGGAGGGCGGCGAGTGGGTGATCAACGGCGAGAAGACGTTCATCACGCAGGGCAACGAGGCCGACTTCGTGATGGTGTTCGCGGTGACGGACCGGGAGAAGGGCGCGGACGGCGGCGTCACGTGCTTCCTGGTCGACCGGGACATGGGCTGGAAGTCCGAGCCGATCCCGACGATGGGCCAGTGGGGCCCGGCGGCGCTGGTGTTCGACGACGTCCGGGTGCCCGAGGAGAACGTGCTCGGCGAGGTCGGCAAGGGCTTCCACCTGGCCATGCAGTGGATCGGCCAGGGCCGCTACCTGCTGCCGGCGCGGGCGCTCGGCTCGTGCGAGCGGCTGGTCGAGATGGCCATCGAGCAGGCCCGCAACCGGGTGACGTTCGGCAAGCCGATCGCCGAGTACCAGGCGATCCAGTGGATGCTCGCCGACTCGGCGGTGGAGATCGAGGCGTTGCGCTGGCTCGTGCTGCACGCCGCGTGGCTGGTCGACCAGGGCGCGGACTCGCGGCAGGCGCAGAGCATGGCCAAGCTGTACGGCGGCATCAAGGCCAACGAGATCGTCGACCGGGTCCTGCAGATCCACGGCGGCATGGGCTACACGCGCGAGCTGCCGATCGAGCGCTGGTACCGGGAGCTGCGGCTGCTGCGCATCTACGAGGGCACCGACGAGATCCAGCGCCGCACCATCGCCCGCAACCTGCTCAAGGGCCACGCGAAGGTGACCGGGACGCTCGGCTGACGGCAGGGCGCGCCCGGGGGCGGACCGCTTCGGCGACCCGGCGGTGGCGGACCGACCTGCGCGGCTGCTCCTCAAGCAGGCAGCCGAAGCAGGTCGGCGCGCACGGCCTCGACCACCGGCCCGCCTACCGGACGAGGCTGGTCAGCATCTGGGCGCAGACCCGGGCCAGGTGCTTGCGCATCACGTCCGACGCGCGGGTCGGGTCGGCGGCGGCGACCGCCGCGACCAGGGCGTCGTGGTCGTCCAGCGACGCGTGCTGGTGCGGCGGGTCGTCCCGCAGGCCGCTGCGCAGCAGCACGACCCGCTGCTGCACCAGCCGCACCTGCTCGGCGATCCGGGGGCTGCGCGCCGCGTCCAGCAGCGCCTGGTGGAAGGCGAGGTCGAGCCGGTACGGGAAGGTCTCGCCCGCCGAGTACGCCCGCCGCGACTCCTCGCACACCGCCCGCAGCCGCACCACGTCCGCCTCGGTCCGCCGGGACGCGGCCAGCTCGGCCGCCGCGCACTCCAGCGCCGTCCGCAGCTCGAACAGGGCCCGCACGTCGGCGGCGTCGCAGGTCGGCACGGACGCGCCCCGGTGCGGCGCGAGCACCAGCAGCCCCTCGGACGCCAAGTGCCGGATCGCCTCGCGCAGCGGCCCGCGCGAGATGCCCAGCCGCTGGGCCAGCTCGACCTCGTTCAGCCGCGCGCCGGCCGCGATCTCGCCGGTCAGCACCAGCTCGCGCAGCACGTCGACGGCCTGGCCGGCCAGGCTCAGGTGCAAGGGCTGTGTCATGAACGTCTCCTAGCGCCGGCGGACCCCCTCGATGTTAACTGTCGACAGTTGGCAGCACGCGGTGGAGGTGGGCGGGATGGCGCACGAACTGGTCGCCGAGGTCTGGCGCGGCGGGTTCCTGGAGTCCGTGCACCACGGTTCGGTGATCGCTCTGGACCGCACCGGCCGGGAGGTGCTGGCCGTCGGCCGGCCGCACGACACCACCTACCCGCGCTCGTCGAACAAGCCGGTCCAGGCGCTGGCCATGCTCCGCCACGGCCTGGACCTGGACGGCGAACTGCTGGCGCTGGCCTGCGCCAGCCACTCCGGCGAGGACTTCCACATCGACGGCGTGCGCCGCGTCCTGCGCGCGCACGGCCTGGACGAGACCGCCCTCCAGTGCACGCCCGACCTGCCGATCGGCGAGGACGCGCTGAGGGCGCACCTGGCCGCGGGCCGGTCCAAGGCCCCGGAGTACATGAACTGCTCGGGCAAGCACGCCGCGATGCTGGCGACCTGCGTCGTCAACGGCTGGTCGACCCACGACTACCTCGACCCCGCGCACCCGCTCCAGGCCGCCATCCGCGACACCCTCGAAGAGCTGGCGGGCGAGCCCATCGGCGCGGAGGGCGTGGACGGCTGCGGCGCGCCGCTGCTCGGCATCAGCCTGGCGGGCCTGGCCCGGGCGTTCGGGGCGCTGGCGAGCGCGGCGGACGGCCCGGAGCGGCGGATCGCGCGGGCGATGAACCGGCACCCGGAGTGGGTCGGCGGCACGAACCGCGACGTCACCGAGCTGATGCGGGCCATCCCCGGCGCGGTCGCCAAGGACGGCGCCGAGGGCGTGTACGCGATCGGCCTGCCGACCGGCGAGGCGGTGGCCTGCAAGATCGCCGACGGCTCCAGCCGGGCCAGGGCCGTGGTCGTGGTGGCCGCGTTGCGCAAGCTGGGAGTGGCCGCGCCGGACGAACTGGCCACGGTCCCCGTCCTGGGCCACGGTCGCGCCGTCGGCGCGGTGAAGCCGTCACCCACCTTGGTGAGTTGACCCGGCCGGAGGCTTGAAAGGCCCGTTACGCTGGGATCCATGGCCAGCGCCAGAGCCGCCGACGCACCGGACGACCGCCCGATGAGCAGCATCGACGACGAGCTGATCGGCCTCGACCCGGACGACCCCGAGACCAGGGCGTTCGCCGAGCACCTGGGGCGGATGCAGCAGCAGCCGCCCAGCTTCACCATCGAGGGCACCGTCGCGGGTGTCGGCCAGTTCGCCGACTCCGCGAACCGCGCGGGCGGTCTGCGCCGGCTCACCGCGGTCGTGGTGGTCGGGCTGATCCTGCTGGGGGTGCTGATCAGCGTCTGGTACTACCTCGGCGCCGTGGTGTGGGTCTTCTTCTACTGAGCCACCCGCCGAGGTCGACTAACGTGGAGGTATGGAACCTGTCGTCGGCGCCACCCCGAAGGTGGTCCACTCCGAGGCGGAGTGGCGGGAGATCCTGAACCCCGAGGAGTACGCGGTGCTGCGCGGCGCGGGCACCGAGCCCGCCTGGGTGGGCGAGTACACCGACACGAAGACCGAGGGCGTCTACGAGTGCCGGGCGTGCGGTGCGGAGCTGTTCCGCAGCGACACGAAGTTCGACTCGCACTGCGGCTGGCCGTCGTTCTTCTCGCCGCTGGCCGGTGACGCGATCATCCTGCGCGAGGACCGCACCCACGGCATGGTGCGCACGGAGGTGCTGTGCGCCACCTGCCACAGCCACCTCGGCCACGTCTTCGAGGGCGAGGGCTACGGCACACCGACCGATCAGCGCTACTGCATCAACTCGGTGAGCTTGCGCCTGGCCGAGAGCACCGCCGGTCCAGCAGACTGAACGCGCTACTCCGGATGATGATGATCGTTTCCACACCAGGAGGAATCATGCGCATCTTCAAGGGTACCGACGGCGAAGGCTCCGACGGCGTGGACGGCGCGTCGTCTTCCTGACGCTCCCGCCCGCCTGACCAGGCCGGAACCCTAAGGCTTGCTCAAGCACCCTTGTCGGGGTGTGGCCTGGCGCACACGATTGGCTCCTGGCTGGTGGACCTGGTTCCACCGAAGCCCACAGGGGGTGACCGTGGAGCGACCGTGGGGGTTTTCCGGCCCGGAGTTCCTGGAGTTGTACTGGGTCGCGCTGGCCATCTCGTCGGCCTTCGCGATCTTCGTCCGAGTGCGCCTGCGGGGGACGCGGGGAGGCGCCCCCGCAGGCGCGCTCGGGTTGCTGGACATCGCCTACCTGACCGGCGGACCGCGACGCGTGGTCGAGACGTCGGTCGCCGACCTCATCGCGTCGGGCGCGCTGGTGGCCGCGCGCAACGGGGCGGTGCGCGTCGCCGGGTCGCCGGTGGGCGCGCACCCGGTCGACCGGGCCGTGCTGGCCGACGCGAAGCGGCACCGCTACCGGACGTTGACGCTGCTCATCGCGGCGGTGTCGGAGCACCACGCGCCGCGCGAGGTCGGCCTCCGCCTGGCCGAACTGGGCTACCTGGTCGAGCCCGCGAAGCTGAAGTCGGCGCGGCGGCTGGGTGTGGCGCCGATGCTGCTGCTGCTCGTCGTGGGCGTGGCGCGCTGGGTGAACGGGCTGGCGATCGGCGCGCCCGTGGGGTGGTTGACGCTCCAGCTCGTGCTGACCGGTCTGCTGGTCGTGCTGCTGCTGAGGGCGAACCCCTTGACGCGCACCGCGAAGGGCAGTGCCGCGGTGGCGGAGGCTCGCGCGGGCGAGAGCACCGGGGGGTGGGGAGGGACCGGTTCGGCGCGCGACGCCGAGCTGGTCGCTCTCCGCGGTTTCGGCCACCACCCGAACGTCGTGCTGCGCGCCGCGGTGCGCCCGCACCCGCGGGCCCGCTCGCGGTCGGACAGCGGGGCCTACGCGGCCGGCGGGGTGTACACCACGAGCAGCGCCGGGTGCGGTGGTTCCAGCAGCTGCGGCGGTTCGTCGAGCTGCGGTGGCGGTGGGGGCTGTGGCGGTGGCGGCGGGAGCTGAACCGGCCTTCCGCGGCCCGTGCGGCTCTTAGGGTGACGTCATGACGTTCCTGTGGTGGTACGGCCCGGCGCTCGTCGTCGCGGTGGTCGTCGGTCTGCGGTTGAAGCGGGTCGCCGGCGCCGCGCCCGACCGGCCGCTGACCTTCGAGGAGGTCGGGTACCTCGGCGGCGGGCCGGTGCGAGCGGTCGAGGTGGCGCTGGCCGGGTTGGTGGCCGAGAACCGGGCGAAGGTGTCCGGTCCGGTGGCCTCGGCGGTGCCCGGCCCCGACGAGCCGGCGACCGCCCTGCAGCGGGTCGTGCTCACCCGGCTCTCGCAGCCACGGGACCTGGACGAACTGGTCGTCGGCGTGGCCACCAGCGGCCCGGCCCGGCAGATCGGGCAACGCCTGGTCGCCGGTGGCCTGCTGGTGTCGCCACGACGGCGGTTGGCCCGCGCGGTGCTGGCCGTCCTGCCGCTGGTGGCGCTCGCGGCGGCCGCGGTGGTGGTCGTCGTCACGGGTCCGGGCGGGTGGGCGCCGGTCACCGCGCTGTGCGTCACGGGAGCGCTGGCGGTCCTGCTGCTGCTGGGCCCGCCGCCCGTGCTGACCAGGAAGGGCGCGCGGGCGTACGAGGAGGCCACCGCGGGCCTCGCCCCGGTCGACCCGGCCGAGGTGACCGCCCGTTACGGCCTGGTCCGCGCCGCCGTCCCGCCGGAGCCGCGCGAGGGGTCGGCGCGGGCGGCGACGGGGGTGTTCGACGGCGAACGGGTGGAACCGATCGCACCTGCGGAAACGTCCGAGGCACCGCTTCCCCGGCGCAGGCGTGCCGTGGTGGTCGAGCCGCAACGCTGGCAGCGCCGCAACGGGTGGTTGGTGGCCGGTGGGTGGTTCGCGGGTGGTTGGTTGGCCGCGCAGTGGTTGGAGGGTGATGACGGTGGCGACTTCGTGGACGGCTTCGGCGGGTTCGACGCCTGACCCGGGCGGACCCGGTCCGGGTCAGGTCGGGTGGGGCGCGGTCCAGGCCGGATCGGTGGACCGGACGGGGCTCACGCTGGAGGAGCAGGGCTTCCTCGTCGCCGGTCCCGGCCGGGCGGCCGAGGTCGCGGTGGTGGCGCTGGTCGAGGCCGGCGCGGTGCGGATCTCCCGCGAGGGCAAGGTCAGCGCCATCGGCCGACCGCGGGCCGCGAGCCCGCTCCAGGACTGCGTCCTGCGCAAGCTCTCCCGCCCGCTGGGCGACGTGATCGCCTCGACGGCGAGCAGCGGCGAGGCGGGCGCCCTCCGCCAACACCTGGTCGAGCGCGGTTTCGTCGTGCCGGCCGGGCGACGGCGGGTCGTGCGCGGGCTGAGGTACGCGGTGGTGGCCGCGGCGGTGGCGCTCGTCATCATCACGATGGCGCTGGAGCTGCCGTTCGCGGTGGCCGCCGCCGCGGTGGTCGGCGGTGTGCTGCTGTCGGTCCTGCTGGGCAGGCTGGGCCGTCAGCTGACCGGCGCCGGGCGGGCCGTGGTGCGCCGGCTGGACCGGATCGCCGTGTCGCCGAACCGGATCGCCCTGGTCGCCTACTACGGGCTGCTGGGCAAGGGCGGGCGCCACCACGTGTGGGAGACGTTGGGCCTGTCACCGGCGGCCTCGGCGACGTTGCGGCGGCGGGACCGCGTGCGCGGGTCCAGCGGTGGCGCGTCCTGCGGCGGCGGGTGCGGCAGCTGCGCCGGCAGCGGGTGCGGCAGCGGCAGCAGCGGCGGCTCGGACAGCGGCGGCTCGTCGTGCGGTGGTGGCGGGTGCGGTGGGGGTGGTGGCGGTGACTGACGGACAGCGGACTCAGGGAAGCAGGTCGCTCGTGGACGACAAGTTGGGCGTCGGCATCGGCTGGCGGCCGGAGATCGACCTCACCGTCGAACGCCTGCCGGGCGTCGACTTCGTCGAGGTCGTCGCGGAGAACCTGCACGCCGGGCGCCTGCCCGAGTCCGTCCTGCTGCTGCGCGAACGCGGCATCCCCGTGCTGCCGCACGCGGTCTCGCTCTCGCTCGGCGGTGCGGAACCCGTGGACGCCGCGCGGGTCGCGCACCTCGCCGCCCTGGCCGAGGAGCTGGACGCCCCGCTGGTCAGCGACCACGTCTGCTTCGTCCGCGCGGGCGGTCTGGACTCCGGGCACCTGATGCCCCTCCCCCGCACCCGCGACGCGCTCGACGTCCTGGTCGCCAACGTCAAGGCCGCCCAGCGGGACCTGCCGGCGCCGCTCGCCCTGGAGAACGTCGCCGCCCTCCTGGACTGGCCGGACGGCGAGCTGACCGAGGGCCAGTTCCTCGCCGAGCTGGTCGACCGCACCGACTGCCACCTCCTGGTCGACGTGGCCAACCTCTACGCCAACGCCCGCAACCTCGGCACCGACGTGGCCCGCTTCCTGGACGAGATCCCGCTGGAACGCCTCGCCTACGTCCACGTCGCCGGCGGCGTGGAGCACCAGGGCGTCTACCACGACACGCACGCCCACGCCGTCCTCCCCGAAGTCCTGGACGTCCTGGCCCAGCTCCGGGCCCGGGTCGACCCGCCCGGCGTCCTCCTCGAACGCGACGACCACTACCCGGCCGACGCCGAGCTGGCCGCCGAGCTGGCCGCGATCCGCCGGGTGCTGGGGTGACCGGTCCGCAGCGCGAGCGGCTGGCGGCGGCGCAGGCCGAACTGCTCAGGGCGCTGCTGGCCGGCGGCGAGGCGCCCGCGGGCTTCGACCCGGACCGGTTCCGGGTCGAGAAGCGGGCGTTGCTGAACAAGCGGCGCGGCATCGTGGAGGCGTTGCGGCCGGACGTGGCCGCCGAGCTGGGTGAGCGGTTCCGCCCGCTGTTCGACGCCTACGCGGCGGACCACCCCAAGGAGGTCGGCACGCGCTTCCGCGAGGACGCCGCCCGGTTCGCCGAGTGGGCCGTCGCACGGGGCGAGCTGGCGCCGCCGAAGAAGAAGCGCTGGTGGCGTCGCGCAACCTGATCGCCCCCGCGCTCCGTCCCCGTGGCATGTGGGGACGAACCTGGCCGTTGGGCCTGCTGTTGCTGGCCACGGCGTGCGGCATGAACCAGGCGGGTGAGGGCGTGGACTGCCCGGCCATCGGCACGGCCGTCGGCGTGAGCGTCGACATCGCGCACCCCGACGTGGTTTCCGGTTCGATCGAGGTTTGCTGGGACGGTTCCTGTGCAACCCCGGCACTGGAGCTGTACCCGTCGAGCGCGGTCGTCGAGGAGACCTGCACCGGCACCGCCCCGGATGACTCGTGCAGCGCGCGCTCCGAACCGACCGGGGGCAGGCACGGGTTCGCCACCGTCCCGCAGCTGCCGGCCAAGCCCGTCGCGGTGACCCTGCGGCTGCTGGACCAATCCGGATCTGCGCTGGTGGACCGCGAAATAACGGTGGTACCCGAAATGGTCCACCCCGGCGGTCCGGACTGCCCAGCGGGTGGACCGCAGGCAGGCATCTCAGTTGGTGCCGACGGCTCAGCAACCGCCCGGTGAGCAACCACTCACTCCGCTGAATTGGTCAAGAACATACCGACCAATCAGCGGCTGCTCGCCCCTTCGGAAGCCTCTAGCGTCGGTGACGTCCAGGGCAAAGTCGCTCCCGGTAACTCCGCCGACACCGCGGGTTGCAACGCCCTTCCGGCCGCGTCCGCCATGCGCGGCACCTCACCGGGAGGTTCGAGTTGAAGAGCAAACGTTGGCGTGGCCTGACGTGGGGAGCCGCGCTCGTCGCGGCCGTCCTCACCGCGAGCAGTCCGGGCGTGTCGGGCGCGGAGGACGCGCCGCCGCCGCTGGGCGGGACGACCGGCGGCGAGCACCACGAGGTCACCCTGATCACCGGCGACAAGGTCGTGCTCCTCGGTGACGAGGTCAGCGCGCTGGTCGCCGCGCCGGGCCGGGAGCGGGTGGTGTTCCACAGCTACCGGCGGGACGGGCGCCTGCACGTCCTGCCGCGCGACGCGGCGCGGGCCGTGGCCCGGGGCAAGCTGGACCCGAGGCTGTTCGACGTCACGGGACTGGTCGAGGCCGGCTACGACGACGGCAGCCGCGACTCCGTGCCGCTGATCGTGACCGGTGAGCAGGAGCCGGCGACCGCCGGGCTGCGCGTCGGGCACCCGCTGCCCGCGGTCGGCTCGTACGCCGCGCAGGTGGTCAAGTCCCAGGCGTCGGACACCTGGCGCACGCTCGTGTCGAGGGCGAGCGTGCGCAAGGTGTGGCTGGACGGATTGCGCCGGCCGAGCCTGGACCGCTCCACCGCGCAGGTCGGCGCGCCGACCGCGTGGCGGGCCGGGCACACCGGCAAGGGCGTGAAGGTGGCGGTGCTGGACACCGGCGTCGACCAGGACCACCCGGACCTGGTCGGGCACGAGGTCGCGGAGCGCAACTTCACCGACGACCCGGACAGCACCGACGGCGTCGGCCACGGCACGCACGTCGCCGCGACGATCGCGAGCTCCGGCCCGGAGTACCGGGGCGTCGCGCCGGACGCGGACCTGTTGGACGGCAAGGTGTGCGCCGTCGCGGGCTGCCAGGAGTCGGCGATCGTGGCCGGCATGCAGTGGGCCGCGGAGCAGGGCGCGGACATCGTGAACATCAGCCTGGGCGGCGGCGACACGGCGGAGACGGACCCGCTGGAGGAGGCCGTCAACACGCTGTCGGCGCGGACCGGCGTGCTGTTCGTGGTCGCGGCGGGCAACAACTCCCGCCCGGAGACGATCAGCTCGCCGGGCAGCGCCGACGCCGCGCTGACGGTCGGCGCGGCGGACCGGGACGACAGCATCGCGCCGTTCTCCAGTCGCGGACCACGGGTCGGCGACGGCGCGGTCAAGCCCGACATCACCGCGCCCGGCGTGGACGTCGTGGCGGCGAAGTCGAGCAGCGGCACGATCGGCACGCCGGTCGCCGACGGCTACGTGGCCATGTCGGGCACGTCGATGGCCACCCCGCACGTCGCGGGCGCGGCAGCCCTCCTGGCCCAGCAGCACCCGGACTGGACGGGCGCGCAGCTCAAGGCCGCGCTGATGGCGTCGGCGAAGCACAACCCGGAGCTGACCGCGTTCGACCAGGGCGCCGGCCGCGTCGACCTGACCAGGGCCATCACCACCGCGGTCACCGCCGAACCGGCCAGCCTGGCGATGGGCCTGCAGAGGTGGCCGCACGGCGACGACACCCCGATCACCAGGACCGTCACCTACCGCAACGAAGGTGCCTCGCCGATCACGCTGGCGCTGACCGCGAGCGCGGAGGGCCCGAACGGCGACGCCGCGCCCTCCGGCCTGGTCGCCGTGTCACCGGCGAAGGTCACCGTCCCGGCGGGCGGCGAGGCGGCGGCCACCGTCACCGCGAACACCCGGCTCGGCTCGGCGGACGGCCTGTACGTCGGGTCGGTGGTGGCCACCGGCGGGCCGACCCCGCTGCACACCGCGCTGAGCGTGAACCGGGAGGTGGAGAGCTACGACGTGTCGTTCGACTTCGTGGACGCCGCAGGAGCGCCCTCGGCCGACTACTACACGTCGATCATCGGGCTCAGCAACGACACGTTCGCCTTCCCCTACGACGCGGACGGCTCGTTCACGCTGCGGCTGCCCAGGGGCGAGTACTTCACCAACTCCGACGTGCAGACCGACGACACGCGGTTGGCGCTGCTGCCCCGGCCGGGGCTCAGCGTCACGGCGGACACCACCGTGGTGCTCGACGCGCGCACGGCCAAGCCGGTGAAGATCACCGCGCCGGACGCGGGCGCCGAGGAGGCGTTGGGCGACATCACGATGGTGCGCGCGCAGGGTGACCGGTCGGCCAGCGTGAGCACCGCGTTCCTCGGCGGGTTCGGCCCGAACGTGTCCATCGCGCACGTGGGTCCCGAGCTGGCCGCCGGTGAGCTGACGGCGTTGCTGGGCGCGCAGTTCCGCGGCACGCCCGAGGGCGACGAGCCGGTGACCTACCGGTTCGCCTGGTCGCAGCAGGGGAAGGCGCCATCGGGGTTCGTCCGCGCGCCGGCCGCGACCGACCTGGCGGAGGTGCGCACGACGTTCGGGCCCGGTCCGGCGGACCGGCGGTTCGGCCACGGCGGCAACCCGGTCACCGCGGCCGGTGTCGGCGGCTGGGCGTGGCTGTCGGACGTAACCTCGCCGGGCGCGGCGATCGACCGGGTCACGCCGGGATCGGCCTGGTCGTGGGGTTTCCTGCAGTTCGGCGCGGACGACGTGGTCGAGGCGACGCTGACCTCGCCGGAGCGCGCGTACCAGCGGGGCGGAACGCACCAGGAGCGGTTCAACGACCCGGTGTTCTCCCCCGCGCTGCCCGAGGCGCGGTCGCCGTACTTGGCGCGCGGCGGCGACGAGATCAGCTTCGCGCTGCCGCTGTTCACCGACCGGGCGGGCAACGGCGGCAACGCGGCGGTCTCCTCGGCCCGGACCACGTTGCTGCGCGACGGGGTCGAGGTCGGCGAAACGGCGCACGCGGCCAACGGGCTGTTCGAGGTGCCGCCCGGCGCGGCGGCGTACCGGGTGGAGACCGAGGCGGTGCGGGCCGCCGGCACGTCGGAGTTCGCCACCGAGGTGAGCGCCGCGTGGACGTTCCGCTCGGACACGGTGGCCGGTGACGACTTCGCGCCGCTGCCGCTGTCGGTGGTGCGGTTCACGCCGGAGCTGGACGCGAACGGCTCGGCGGCGCGCGGGCGTTCCCTGCGCGTGCCGCTGACCGTGCAGCAGCAGGAGGGCGCGGCCAACGGCCGGGTCGACCGGATTGACGTCGAGGTGTCGTTCGACGACGGCGCGACGTGGGCGGCCGTGCCGGTCTCCGGGGGCGTGGCCGCGGTCGCCAACCCGGACGCGGCCGGGTACGGCTCGCTGCGGGTGCGGGCGACCGACAGCGACGGCAACGCCTTGGAGCACACCGTGATCCGGGCTTACAAGATCACCTGAGCAGGACCGGGAGGGGCGTCCGCGGGGCTGCGGACGCCCCTCCCGGCGAGCAACACCCGTTGGGCCGCACGGCCGCTGAAACCCCTCCCCCGACTGGATAGCGTCCAAGTGTCGGGGGGCGATTGCACTTTTCAGCGCACTGCGTTTCTTCGCACCTCCCGTCAGCGCGTTCCCCAGCGCTCTCAACCAGATTCGGGAGGTATCTGCGTTGAAACCGAGGTTACGAAGGCACGGCGTCATCTGGTCGGCAGCCCTGCTGGCCACCGGACTGGCGACCGGACTGGCCACCGGCGCCGCGACCGCTTCACCGGCGCCGCCGCCCGACCGGCCCGACACCGACCGGCAGCAGCACACCGTCACCCTCGTCACCGGTGACCGGGTCGTCGTCAGGGGGGACTCGCTCGTCTCGGTCACACCCGGCCCCGGCCGCGGCGACCTCGCGTTCCACCGGTTCGTGCGCGACGGCCGGCTGCACGTCATCCCGCGCGACGCGGCCCGCCCGCTCGCCGACGGCAAGCTGGACCTGCGCCTGTTCGACGTCACCGGCCTGGTCGAGGCGGGCTACGACGACGCCCGGCGCGACACCGTGCCGCTGATCATCACCGGTGACCGGCCGCGAGTCGGTGTGCAGGTCACCCTGGCGCTGCCCGCCATCGGCTCGGTGGCCGCCAGGACCGCGAAGTCCGACACCGCCGCCACCTACCGCGCCCTGCTGGACGACCCGGGCGTGAAGAAGGTCTGGCTGGACGGCATCCGCCGCCCGAGCCTGGACCGCTCGGTCGCGCAGATCGGCGCGCCGACCGCCTGGGAAGCCGGGTTCACCGGCCGGGGCGTCAAGGTCGCCGTGCTGGACAGCGGCGTCGACCAGACCCACCCCGACCTCGCGGGCCGTGAGGTCGTCGAGCGCAACTTCACCGACGACCCGGACAACAGCGACCTGGTCGGCCACGGCACGCACGTCGCCGCCACCGTCGCCAGTTCCGGCCCGCAGTACAGGGGCGTCGCGCCGGACGCGCAGATCCTCGACGGCAAGGTCTGCTCGCTCCGGGACTGCGCCGAGTCCTGGATCGTGGCCGGCATGCAGTGGGCCGCCGACCAGGGCGCCGACGTGATCAACATGAGCCTGGGCGGCACGGACACGCCGGAGGTCGACCCGCTGGAGCAGGCGGTCGAGACGTTGTCGGCCCAGACCGGCGCGCTGTTCGTGGTCGCCGCGGGCAACTCCGGCCGTCCCGGCACGATCGGCTCGCCGGCCAGCGCGGACGCCGCGCTCGCGGTCGGCGCGGTGGACCGGGACGACAGCATCGCGGACTTCTCCAGCCGCGGCCCGCGGGTCGGCGACGGCGCGCCCCGACCGGACGTCACCGCGCCCGGCGTGGACATCGTCGCGGCGAAGTCCGGCGCCGGCCGGATCGGCACACCCGTCGGCGACGACCACGTCGCCGTCTCCGGAACGTCGATGGCCACCCCGCACGTCGCGGGCGCCGCCGCCCTCCTGGCCCAGCAGCACCCGGACTGGACGGGCGCGCAGCTCAAGGCCGCGCTGATGGCGTCGACCGAGAACAACCCCGCGCTGACCGCGTTCGACCAGGGCGCCGGCCGCGTCGACCTGGCCAGGGCCATCACCACCGCGGTCACCGCCGATCCCCCGAGCCTGGCACTCGGCTCCCAGCCGTGGCCGCACGACGACGACACCCCGACCACCCGGGAGTTCAGCGTCCGCAACGCCGGCGCGCAGCCGGTCACGCTGGACCTGGCCATCGACGCCGAGGGCCCCGGCGGCACGCCCGTGCCGGCCGGCGTCCTCACCGTCAGCCCGACCACGATCACCGTGCCCGCGGGCGGCGAGGCGAGGGCCGCCGTCACCGCCGACACCAGGGCGGCCACCGCCGACGGCGGGTACAGCGGCACGGTCGTCGCGTCCGGCGGCGACGTCGAGCTGCGCGTGCCGGTCGGCCTCACCCGCGAGGTCGAGAGCTACGAGGTCGCGTTCGACTTCGTGGACGCGGAGGGCAGGCCGGCGGAGGACTACTTCGCGTTCGTCATCGGCCTGGACAACGACGTGGTCGGCTTCCCGAGCGGTTCCGGCGGCAGGGCTTCCGCCCGGCTGCCCGTCGGCGAGTACCTGGTGCTCACCGAGGTGGTGACCGACCGGACCAGGAGGGCCATCCTGCCGATGCCGAGCCTGCGGGTCGGCCCGGGCACCACGGAGGTGACCGTGGACGCCCGCGAGGCCGCGCCGATCTCCATCTCCTACCCCGACCCGAAGGCCGTGGCGGAGACCGGCGACCTGCTGGTCGTCCGCAGCCGGGACGGCAGGCCGGTGACCGGTGTCGGCTCGGCGTTCCCGGGCGGCTTCGGCGACGGGGTGTCGATCGGGCACCTCGGGCCCGAGGTGCCCGCCGCTGACCTCACGGTCCTGCTCGGCGAGCAGGCCCGGGGCGAGCCGGTCGGCACGACGCCGGTGTCCTACCGGTTCGCGTGGGCCGAGGAGGGCAAGGCGCCCACCGGTTTCGTCCGCGCGCCGCGCAAGCGCGACCTGGTCGAGGTGCGGTCGGAGTTCGGCCCGGCCCCGGCGGGCAAGGAGCACGACTTCGCCGCGTACGCCGGGCTGTCCAACGGCATCGGCAGCCTGGGGTTCGGCGCCCCGGTGACCTCGCCGGGCCGGTCGGTCGACTACGCCACCACCGCACCGGGCGTGCGGTGGTCGTGGTCGCTCACGCAGTACCAGGACGGCGCGCTGGAGGCCGAGATCGGCACGCCGGCCCGCGCCCACGAGCCGGGGCGCACGCACCGGCAGCGGCTCAACAACCCGGTGTTCGGGCCGACCCTGTTCGACCGCCCGTTCCCGTACCTGGCCAGGCGCGGCGACAGCGTCGAGTTCTCGCTGCCGCTGTTCGGCGACCGGGACGGCAACCCCGGGTCCTCGGCGACGTCGTCGGCGCGGACCAGGTTGCTGCGCGACGGGATCGTGGTCGGCGAGGCCCCGCAGCCGGGTCGCGGCCAGTTCACCGTGCCGCCCGGCGCGGCGGACTACCGGATCGAGACCGAGGCCGTGCGCGCGGCGGGCGTCTCGGAGTTCGGCACGGCGGTCAGCGGCGCGTGGACGTTCCGCTCCGGCACGGTGGCGGGCGACCGACCCGCGCCGCTGCCGCTGACCGCGGTCCGGTTCTCACCGGCGCTGGACGCGAACGGCTCCGCGCCCGCCGGCCGGGTCCTGCGACTGCCGCTGACCGTCGAGCAGCAGGACGGCGCGGCCAACGGCCGGGTCACCCGGCTCCGGGTCGACGTGTCGTTCGACGACGGCAGGACGTGGACGCGGGCGCCGGTGCTCGGGCACAACGCGTTCGTGCGGAACCCGGCCGCCGCCGGGCACGCCTCGCTGCGGGTCAGCGGCTCCGACAGCCGGGGCAACACGTTCGAGCACTCGGTGATCCGGGCCTACAAGATCGGTTAGTCGGGAGGGGCGTCCGCTGCCGCAGGCGCCCCTTTTGGCTGCGCACAACCGGATTCGGGAGGTATCTGCGTTGACCGCGAGATCACGACGAGCAGTCCTGGCCCTGGTGGCCGCGAGCGGGCTCGTCGCCGGCACGGCCACGGGGGTGGCCGGTGCGACACCGGACCCGGAGCGGCGTCGAGCCGCCGCCGGGTCGACCGTCACCCTGCTCACCGGTGACCGGGTCCTGCTGCACGACGCCGGGTTCGCCTCGGTCCAGGCCGGTCCCGGCCGCGAGCGGGTCGGCTTCCACACGTTCCACCGCGACGGGCGGCTGCACGTTGTCCCGCACGACGCCGTCGAGGCGATCGCCCGGGACCGGCTCGACCCGCGCCTGTTCGACGTCACCGGGCTGGTCGAGGCAGGCTACGGCGACGCGGACCGCGACACCGTGCCGCTCGTCGTCACCCGGCACGCCGACGCGCCGCTCCGCGCGGCCACCGCCCTGACCACGCGCGACCTGCCGGGGGCGGTGGCGGCGCAGGCGCCGAAGTCCGACGCGGGCACGGCGTTCCGGGCCCTGGTGGACGACCCCGGCGTGCGGAAGGTCTGGCTGGACGGCATCCGCCGCCCGAGCCTGGACCGCTCGGTCGCGCAGATCGGCGCGCCGACCGCCTGGCAGGCCGGGTTCACCGGTCAGGGCGTCAAGGTCGCCGTGCTGGACAGCGGCGTCGACCAGACCCACCCCGACCTCGTCGGCCGGGAGGCCGCCGAGCGGAACTTCACCGAGGACCCCGACACCTCGGACCTGGTCGGCCACGGCACGCACGTCGCCGCGACGATCGCCAGTTCCGGTCCGGAGTACAAGGGCGTCGCGCCCGACGCGCAGATCCTCGACGCCAAGGTCTGCTCGCTCCGGGACTGCGCGGAGTCGGCGATCCTGGCCGGCATGCAGTGGGCCGTCGAGCAGGGCGCGGACGTGGTGAACCTCAGCCTGGGCGGTGCGGACACCCCTGGCGCGGACCCGCTGGAGGAGGCCGTCGACGCGCTGTCCGAGCGGCACGGGACGCTGTTCGTGATCGCGGCGGGCAACTCCGGCCGTCCCGGCACGATCGGCTCGCCGGGCAGCGCGGACGCCGCGCTCACCGTCGGCGCGGTGGACCGGCAGGACGGCATCGCGCCGTTCTCCAGCCGCGGCCCGCGGGTCGGCGACGGCGCGGTCAAGCCCGACATCACCGCGCCCGGCGTGGACGTCGTGGCGGCGAAGTCGAGCAGCGGCCGGGTCGGCACACCCGTCGACGAGGACCACGTGGCGATGTCCGGCACGTCGATGGCCACCCCGCACGTCGCGGGAGCGGCAGCCCTCCTGGCCCAACAGCACCCGGACTGGACGGGCGCGCAGCTCAAGGCCGCGCTGATGGCGTCGGCGAAGAACAACCCCGCGCTGACCGCGTTCGACCAGGGCGTCGGCCGCGTCGACCTGCCCGCGGCGATCACCAACGAGGTCACCTCGAACCCCACCAGCCTGGCCATGGGCTTCCAGGCGTGGCCGCACGACGACGACACCCCGGTGACCGAGGAGCTGACCTACCGCAACAGCGGCGCGCGGGCCGTGACGTTCGACGTGTCGCTGGACGTGAAGGGCCCCGACGGCGCCCCCGCGGCAGCGGGCATGTTCACCGTCACCCCGACGACCGTCACCGTCCCGGCGGGCGGCGAAGCGCGGGTGAGCGTCACCGCCGACACCAGGGTCGGCACCGCGGACGGCGCGTTCTCCGGCGCCGTGGTCGCGGGCGACGTCCTGCGCACGCCGATCGGCGTCGACCGCCAGGTCGAGGGCCACGACCTCACCGCGACGTTCGTGGACGCGAACGGCCGGGCGCCGACCGGGTACAGCGGCATCCTCATCGGCCTGGACAACGACGTGGTGATGTTCATGAGCGGCGCCGAGGACACCGTCACCGCCCGCCTGCCCAGGGGCGAGTACATGGTCCACGCCAACGTCACGACCGGTGACCCGCTGGACGGCCGGGTCGCCGTGCTGCCCCGGCCCAGCCTGACCGTGGCCGGGCCGACCGACATCACCTTCGACGCCCGCACCGCCGCGCCCCTCAGGGTCACCGCGCCCGACCCGGACCCGACGCCGATGCTCGCGCAGCTCTCGGTGGCCCGCTCCTTCGGGGGTGAGCGGACCGCGATCGGCTCGCTGTTCATCGGCGGGTTCCCCGCCGGGCTCGCGATCGCCGGCGCTGGTCCGGCGCTGCCGCCCGACCAGCTCCTCGTCACCATCTCGTCCCAGGTGATCGGCACGCCGGTCGACGGGACACCGGTGAACTACCGGTTCGCGTGGCTGGAGAAGGGCCGCGTGCCCACCGGTTTCGTCCGCGCGCCCGCCAAGCGCGACCTGGCCGAGGTGCGGACGGGGATCGGTCGCGGGCAGCCGGACCACGTCTTCGCCCTCGGCGCCGCGCCCTTCTCACCCGACGGCTCCGGACCCGTGGGCGCGCTGTTCGACGTGCCCAACGGCGGCGAGGCGATCGACTACCTCACCGGCGACGACTTCCGCTGGCGCTGGCTGCTCACCCAGGGCGACGACACCGGCGGCCTCGCCGACTTCCGGGCCGAGGACCGGACCTACCGCAACGGCCGCAGCCACCGCGAGCGGTTCAACTCCCCGGTGTTCGGGCCCGGCCTCCCGGCGTCGCCGTACGACTACCTGAGCCGGGTCGGCGACCGGATCGCGGTGCAGGTGCCGCTGGTCAACGACGCCGCGAACCACCTCGCCTGGTCCGACTTCGAGACCGCGCGCACCACGCTGCACCGGAACGGGCAGGAGGTGGGCCGCAGCCCGCAGGTCGGCGGGACGTTCGACGTGCCGCCGGGCGCGGCGGACTACCGGGCCGAGGTCGACTTCGTCCGCGCGCCGGGCATCTCCGACCTCACCTCACGGGTGAGCGGCGCGTGGACGTTCCGCTCCGACACCGTGCCGGGCGAGCGGAGCCGACGGCTGCCGCTGACGGTCGTCCGGTTCACGCCCCGGCTCGACGCCGACGGCGGCGCGCCCGCCGGGCGGTTCCTGCTCGTGCCGCTGACCGTCCAGCAGCAGGAGGGCGCGGACAACGGCCGCGTCCGCCGGGTCGAGGTCGAGGTGTCGTTCGACGACGGCAGGACCTGGTCCGGGGTCCCCGTCCTCGGTGGCGCGGCGCTCGTCCGCCACCCCGACCGGGCGGGCTTCGCGTCGTTGCGCGCCAGGGGTTCCGACAGCCTGGGCAACACGTTCGAGCACTCGGTGATCCGGGCCTACAGGATCGGTTAGCCGGGGAGGGGCGTCCGCTGTCGCGGGCGCCCCTCCTCCGTCACCACGTGTCCTTGCGGTAGATCGAGCCGCCCTCCTCCGGGTCGTCGTCCACCGGGGGGCGACGCGCGGGAGGCGGCGGCTGCTGGTAGGGCTGCGGCGGGTAGTCCCGCACCGACTGCCGGAAGGTCTGGGGCGGTTCCTGGTCGAGCGGGGGCGGCGGCTGCCGGTGCGGCGGCGGCGCGCCCTGACCACCCGGAGCCCCCGGTCCGCCCGGAGCCCCCGGCATCCCCGGCGCACCGGGTCCCGCGGGCATCCCGGGACCGCCGGGCGCACCGGGACCGCCGGGTCCACCGGGTCCGGCGGGCAGCACCGGCGGGGTCGGGCCGAGGTTCAGCTGGGCCGGGTCGATCGAGCTGTCCGCCAGCAGCGGCGCGGCCAGCTCCTGCACCTGCTGGGCCGCGGCGGCCGAGGCGTGGAAGACCAGGGTCAGCAGGTTCGCGGCCAGGTCGCGGCCGTTGCGCAGCGCCCGGTCGTCGATGCGCAGGTCGACCAGCTGGCCGTTCGCCGTCACGGTCGCGGTCAGCAACCCGTCCCCGGACTTCCGGGTCACCCGCAGCCCGGCCAGCAGGCCGCGCAGCTCGTCGGCCTGCTGCTGCTTCTGCTCGGCGAGCCGGGTGATCCGCTCCAGCTTCTGCTCGAGATCTTCTCGCATCGCGCCCTCGATCCGCTGTACTACCGTCTGCCGCAGGCTAGTCCACTCGATCCCCGACGCGATTCCGAATCCGGTGGAACCGCGCGAAGACCGCGGACGTCCGAGTGGCCGGTATCGAGGGAGGTGGCGCGATGACGGCGAAGTTCGACGTCAGGCTCGACGGCATCCTGGAGTTCGCGGGCACGTCGGACCGGCGCGGCGACCGGTTCGACGAGGTCACGGCCGCGCTGGAGGAGGCCAAGGTCGGCCGCGAGGCGTTCGGCAAGATGCCGTCCAGCGGCGACGTGTACGGCTCTTACGAAGAGCGCATGACCTCCACGATGAACGACCTGAAGGAATGCGCCGAGGCCATGCGCGACATCGCCGAATCGGTGCGCGACACCGCGAGCGACTACCGGGGCGTCGACGGCGCGATCGGAGAAGTCCTCGCACAAATCGTCCAAGGGCTCGAAGGACTGACGATTCCGAAGGTGGGCGGATGAGTCCCAGCACGACCGTCGAGGTCAACAACAAGATCGAGACGTTCCTCAACGGCTGCCCCGGTCCGATCCAGGGCATCATCCGGCCGTTGCTCACGCCGTTCCTGGAGGCCATCGACTGGGTCGCGGGCGACCCGGACGACCTGATCCGGGCGGCGGACGCGTGGGAGAAGGCGGCCACCGACATCCGGGCCATCGTGTCCGACGAGGCCAGTGCGCGGGCCACCGTCAGCGGCGTGTGGCAGGGGCCGGCCGCGGACCGGTTCAACCAGCGGCTGACCGAGGTCGAGGAGCAGGTCGACCAGCTCGCCCAGAACGTGCAGGACACGTCCGGGATGCTGGTGGAGGCCGCCAAGGGCTGCGTCGACTCGGCGAACCTGATCATCGACCTGGTGATCGATCTGATCATGATGCTGGTGACCGACCTGCTGGTGAGCCTCGCCGCCTCGGTGGTCAGCTTCGGCGCGTCGCTGGCCGCGGGTGCCGCCGCTGCCGCCGCCAAGGCCGCGGCCACCCTCGGCAAGGTCGTCAAGATCGTGAACAAGCTCGCCGACCTGCTGATGAAGCTCTCGCAGATGCTGCGCAGGCTGGCCGAGGCGGCCAAGGCGTACAAGCAGGGGCTGAAGGCGATCAAGGCGCTGAAGAAGGCCGCGGGCACGTTCAGCAAGGAGGGCATCGCGCTCGGCGTGGCCAAGTCGATCTACACCGCGCCGGTGCGCATCCCGCTCGGCCAGGTGCTCGGCGAGTCGGTGCCGGGCGGACCGGCGGGCGGCCTGTTCAACATGGGCAAGGAAGTCTACGACTACGCCACCGACGACAACTGACCATGGTGGACGACCTCAAGGCGTGGGGGGACGACGCGCGGCGCGCGCTGTCCCCCGGCGAGGCGCTGCTCGCCCTCTCCTCCGCCGCCGTGGCCTACGGCGCTCGCGGCGGCGCCGAGCCGGACTTCTGGATCACGCCGGCGGGTCGCCTGGTCGACCGGGTCGACCGGGCCGTGCCCGAGCCGAAGGGCTGGGTCGGCAAGGCGTTGGCCGGGGTCGGCGGGGTGGCGTTCGCCGCACCGTCGCTGGACCTGCCCGCCGAGTTCCCGGAGAGCTGGATCGGCGGGCGCACGTGCTGCGGACCGGTCGGCTCGGTGGCCAGGCAGCTGGAAGCGGCGCTGAGCGGGCACAGCTTCCTCGCCGTCACGTCGCAGCGGGTCGTCGCCCTGGTCAGCCGGGACGACCGGATGGCCGTCACGTGGGCCGCGCCGCGGGACGTCGTCGCGGCGGCCAGGCGCCGTCCCCGGCTGCTCGCGCGGGGACGGTTCGGCCTGGTCTTCCGGGACGGGTCGTGGATCGTGCTCGGCACGTTCGGCGCGCACGTCGGCAGCGCCCAGGCCAGGGCCGTCCTCGCCGCGCTCAGGGCAGGTTCGTGACCAGCTCGGCGGCCGGGACGCGGGTGCCGGTGTAGAACGGCACCTCCTCGCGCACGTGCCGCCGCGCCTCGGTGCCGCGCAGGTGCCGCATCAGGTCCACGATCCGGTGCAGCTCGTCGGCCTCGAACGCGAGCATCCACTCGTAGTCGCCGAGCGCGAACGACGCCACCGTGTTCGCCCGCACGTCCGGGTAGTCCCGCGCCTCCTTGCCGTGGTCGGCGAGCATGCGGCGGCGGTCCTCGTCGGGGAGCAGGTACCACTCGTAGGACCGCACGAACGGGTACACGCACACGTACTTGCGCGCTTCCTCGCCCGCCAGGAACGCCGGGATGTGGCTGCGGTTGAACTCGGCGGGCCGGTGCAGCGCGACCTGGCTCCAGACCGGCGTCGACACCCGGCCGACGGCGGTGCGGCGGAACCCGCTGTACGCCTGCTGGACCTGCTCGACCTCCTCGGCGTGCCACCAGATCATGTAGTCGGCGTCCGCGCGCAGGCCCGCCACGTCGTACACCCCGCGCACCACGACGCCCTTGGACTCCAGGCCGTCCAGGTACTCCTGCGCCTCCGCCGCGGCCGGGCCGCGGTCGTCGGGCAGGCGACCGGGCTCCACCCGGAAGACCGACCACATGGTGTAGCGGATGGTGTCGTTGAGCTCGGTGTAGTTCAGGCGGGACATGACTCCGATTCTTCCACTCAGCGGACCGGCGTGAGGACGTGAGCGGCGACACGGGCCGCCGCGGCGTCGGCCGTCGCGATGCACGCGGGGATGCCGACGCCGTGCAGCGCCGCACCCGCCACGGCCAGGCCGGGCACGTCGGCGACCGCGTCCTCGACACCCCGCACGACGTCGAGGTGACCGACGCCGTACTGCGGCAGACCTCCACCCCACCGGGTGACGGCGGTGTCGACCGGCTCGGCCGTGACGCCGGTCAGCAGGCGCAGGTCGTGCCGGACCGCCGCGACCAGCTCGGCGTCGTCGCGCTGGAGCAGGTGCGCCTCGCCGTGCCTGCCGACGCTGCCGCGCACCAGCACGGGCTCCTGGCGGCTCCCGCCGACCGGCCCACCGGCCAGGTGCGCCCACTTGCGGCTGGAGAAGGTGAACGCCTTCGCGGTGAACGGCACGCCGTCCGCCGTCCGCTCCCCCTCCGCCAGCAGCACGCCGGACCGCGGCGGCAGCTCGGTCCCCGGCGGCAGGGCCAGCGCGACCACCGCCATCGACGCGACCTCCACCTCGGCGTAGCGGCGGGACGCGGCGGGGGCGACGTCGGCGAGCAGCTTGCGCGCGGCGGGGGCGGGCACGGCCAGCACCACGCCGTCCACGTCGAGGTGCCGCGGCGCGGCGGCGGAACCGATCTCCAGCCGCCAGCCGCGGTCCCGGCGGATCAGGGCGCGCACCGGCAGGCCGAGCCGGATCGTCGCGCCGGCCGCCTCCGCCAGCCGTTCGACCAGCGTTGACAGGCCGCTGCGCAGGGTGCCGAACACCGGCGGTCGGGTGACACCCGGCGGGGTCGGCGCGGGCACACTGGTCGCGGCGGCGGCCAGCAGCGAGCCGATGCCGGAGTCCAGCGCGGCAGCCAGCTGCGGCATGGTCGCGCGCAGCCCGAGGTCGTCGGCACGACCCGCGTAGACGCCGCCGAGCAGCGGCCCGACCAGGCGGTCGCCCACCTCGGGACCGAACCGCTCGCGCAGCAGCGCGCCCACCGACACGTCCGCGCCGGCCAGCCGGACCGGCGGCAGGTCGGGTTCGGCGGCGACCCGGCGCAGGCCGTCCGGTGACAACACCTCGCTCACGGCGTCCACCGATGTGGGGACGCCCATCAGCGTGCGGGCCGGGATGGGTCGGGTGTCGCCGGCGGCGTGGATGCTCGCCGGCGCCGTCGTCGGGTGCTCCACCTGGTCGGCCAGGCCGAGTTCGGCGACCAGCCCGACGGCCTCCGGGCGGCGGTGCAGGAACGCCTCCGCGCCCACGTCGTAGGCACGGCCGCCGACCTCGACCGTGCGCAGCTTGCCGCCGAGCCGGCCGGACTGCTCGACCACGGTGATCTCCGCGCCCGGCCCGAGCAGCCGGCGCAACCGGTGCGCGGCGGCCAGCCCGGAGATCCCGCCGCCGACCACCGCCACCCGCACCGCGCTCATCCCGCCCGGTGCACCAGCTCGACGGCCCGGGTGATCACGTCCGGGTCGGTGTCCGGCAGCACGCCGTGGCCGAGGTTGAAGATGTGACCGGCGGCGGCCCGGCCCTCGCGCTTGATCCGGGTGATCTCGCGCTCCAGCGCGGGCAGCCCGGCGAACAGCAGCGCCGGGTCCAGGTTGCCCTGCACCACCGGCTTCGGCAGGTGCGGCGCGGCCTGCTCCAGCCGCTCGACCGCCACGTCCAGCGGCGTGCGCCAGTCGACGCCGACGACGTCCGCGCCCGCCTCGCGCATCGCGGGCAGCAGCTCGCCCGTGCCGACGCCGAAGTGGATGCGCGGCACACCGCTGACGCTCCGCAGCACGCGCGTCGAGTGCGGCAGGACGAACTCGCGGTAGTCGCGCTCGGACAGCGCGCCCGCCCACGAGTCGAACAGCTGGACCGCCTTCACGCCCGCCGCCACCTGCACCCGCAGGAACTCGGCGGTGATGCCCGCCAGCCGGTCCAGCAGCGCGTGCCACAGGTCGGGGTCGCCGTGCATGAGCGCCTTGGTGCGCTCGTGGTTCTTGCTCGGGCCGCCTTCGACCAGGTACGAGGCGAGGGTGAAGGGCGCGCCCGCGAAACCGATCAGC
Source organism: Saccharothrix sp. HUAS TT1 (assembly GCF_040744945.1). Classification (NCBI taxonomy): domain Bacteria; kingdom Bacillati; phylum Actinomycetota; class Actinomycetes; order Pseudonocardiales; family Pseudonocardiaceae; genus Saccharothrix; species Saccharothrix camelliae. The sequence continues at coordinate 8,111,906 of NZ_CP160453.1, forward strand.
GGCACGTCGCCGAGCCGGTCGTTGAGCAGCCCGATCGCGTCCGCCACCGGCCGCACCTGCTCCTCGTGCAGCTCGGGGATGGCGTGCACGTCGGCGTGCGTCGAGACCGGCTTGGCCACCACCGGCCCGGTGCCGGGCACGATGTCCAGGTCCACGCCGGCGGCCTTGAGCGGCACGACGATGTCGGAGAAGAGGATCGCGCCGTCGACGTCGTGCCTGCGCACGGGCTGGAGGGTGATCTCGCAGACCATCTCCGGGTCCATGCAGGCGTCCAGCATCGCGGTGCCCTCGCGGAGCTTGCGGTACTCCGGCAGCGAGCGGCCGGCCTGGCGCATGAACCAGACCGGCGTGCGGGACGGCCGGCCGCCGCGCGCGGCGACGAGCAACGGGGCTTCGGTGTTGTCGTTCATCTCGTCCGACATCGTCCCACGTGCTGGGCGGGCGGCGTCCTGAGGTCCGGCGTGCCGCGCTCACGTTCCGAGGTTTAGGGGCCTACAGTCCGTGGTGTGACGGAGCCCGAACTGTTCCAGCGGGCGGTGGCGACGCTCCGGTCGGTGCGAACCCGGCCCGAACTGGAGTTGACCGAGGTGCGCCCGCCGCAGCGGCTCGCGCCTTGGGCCTTCGCGCTGACCGCGGAGGTGACCGGGCCCGCCGACGAGCTGTCCACGGGACGGCTCGTGCTGCTGCACGACCCGGACGGGGTCGAGGCGTGGTCGGGCGTGTTCCGGCTGGTCGCGTACGTGCGGGTGGAGCTGGACGCGGAACTGGCCACCGACCCGCTGCTGCCCGAGGTCGGCTGGTCGTGGCTGGCCGAGGCGCTGGAGGTGTCCGGCGCGGCGTTCCTGGCCCTGGGCGGCACCGTCACCCAGACCTCGTCCGCGAGGTTCGGCGACATCGCCGGCCCGGCCCGCACCGACGACCTGGAACTCCGCGCCTCCTGGACCGCCCGCGACGCCGACCTGTCCGCCCACGGCACCGCCTTCTTCGACGTCATGGCCACCGCCGTCGGCCTCCCCCCGGTGGGCGTGAGCACCCTGCGCTGACCCGCGCCTCCACCGCTGCGCCCAGCGCCGACCAGCGCCTGATTGTCGGTCCCGGCCGGCAAAATGACATCAGGGGTCCCCTGGGCGGGGACGCTTGCGGAAGCGCGGCTAGTCGTTGTCGCGGAGCACGCGCAGGGCGTTGCGGCCGGCGAGCTTGGCGCAGTCGTCCTCGCTCCAACCCCGGTCCAGCAGCGCGCCGACCAGCGCCGGGTAGCACGAGACGTCCTCCATGCCCTCGGGCAGGCTGCGCGTCCCGTCGTAGTCCCCGCCCAGCCCGATGTGGTCGATCCCGGCCACCTCGCGGGCGTGCTCCAGGTGCACGAGCACGTCGTCCATGGTCACCCGGGGCGTGGGGCCGCCCTCGGTCCAGGAGTCCTGGAACCGGTTGCGCGAGTCGAGGTCGTTGTGGTTCTCGCCCGCCGCCTCCATCGCCGCCTTCAGCCGGGCGTCCCAGTCGACGTGCGCCTGCGACAGGAACTGCGGCACGAACGTCACCATGCACACGCCGCCGTTGTCCTTGAGCCGGACCAGCACGTCGTCCGGCACGTTGCGCGGGTGGTCGGCGACCGCCCTACAAGACGAGTGGCTGAACACGACCGGCCTAGTGGAGACGTCCAGGGCGTCACGCATCGTGGACGGCGCCACGTGCGACAGGTCGACCAGCATCCCGACGCGGTTCATCTCCCGCACCACCTCGCGGCCGAAGTCGGACAGGCCGCCGTGCGCGGGCTCGTCGGTCGCCGAGTCGGCCCAGCCGGTGTTCTCGTTGTGGGTGAGCGTCATATACCGCACGCCCAGCCGCCTGAGCGCGCGCAGGACGCCCAACGAGCCGTTGATGCTGTGTCCGCCCTCCGCCCCGATCAGCGAGGCCGTCCGCCCGTCCCGGAAGGCCCGTTCGGCCTCGTCGGCGGTGGTCGCGACGCGCAGGTGGTCCGGGTAGCGCGCGGCGAGCGCGTGCACCAGTTCCACCTGCTCCAGGACGGCGGTCACCGCTGCGTCGCCCGCCAGCCGGCAGGGGACCCAGACGGACCAGAACTGCATCCCCAACCGGCCCTCGCGGGCCCGCACCAGGTCGGTCTGCAACTCCGGCCGCCGCACGGCCAGGTCGATGGCCGAGACCACCTGCGCAGGGTCACCGGTCGTTGACTTTTCACCGAATTGACCGGTGGCCGCGAGGTCGCGCAGAGCCCACGGCAGGTCGTTGTGCCCGTCGACGAGGGGCACGCGGGCCAGCAGTTCCTCGGCCCGGCCTCGACCTGTGGTGCTCGCCACCCGCAACTCCTTGATGTCGTCGTGAGAACCGCTCGCGTTACGCCCCCGATCGAGTTGTCAGCCGATCGTGTGACAACAGGGGCCAACAGTGACAACTCATTCGGGATAGATACCCGATTGATCGTCCCGTAGACCCGCTTGGGCGGCTACGCTGCCCCAGACGACACCACTTTCGGTCGATCAGTGGCGCGGCTGATTGGCCGAAAGTCCCGGTGCCGGTCGGGGGGCACGACCGACTCCAGGGAGGTAGTGACGTGGCTGCCGTCGGCTTAGGTCAGGCCGTTCGTACCACGCCAGCCGGCACGTTGCCGGCGAACATGGTCCCGCACCCGCGGGAGGAGCTTTTTTCAGTGCTGGTGGTCGACGACCACCCACTGCTGAGGGAGGCGATATCGGCTCGGCTCACCCAGATGGGAGCCGGGACAGTGCATGAGGCGGCTTCGGTTGCGGAGGCTCGGGCGCGGGCACTCGCCACCGGACCGTGCGACCTCGCGATCCTCGATCTGGGTCTGCCGGATGGCACCGGCATCGACCTGGTCACGGAACTCCGTGCCCAGGGCTGGCCCCGCATCGTGGTCCTCGCGTCCTCCGACGACCCCTACGCGGTCAGGTCGGCCTTCCAGGCAGGCGCTCAGGCGTACCTGCTGAAGTCCGCCTCGCCGATGGTGGTCACCGACGGGGTGCGCAGGGTCCTCGACGGCGGCGTCTACGCAGATCCGAGCGTTGCGCCCGTGCTCGCCGCGGGCACGAGGGTGCCGGGCACCGACAACACGCCGCGGGAACTCTCCGCCCGTGAGGTCGAGGTCCTCCAGCTGGTCGCCGATGGCCAGAGCAACAAGGAGATCGGCGAAGCGCTCAGCCTTTCCGCGTTGACGGTGAAGTCCCACCTGTCGCGGATCGGGCGCAAGCTGGGCACCGGGGATCGGGCTCAGATGGTCGCGCTGGCCATGCGTGCCGGCGTGATCCGCTAGCCAGGTCGGCACACTGAACCGGCCGAACACACCCGCGAGTGGTGCGTTCGTCGTAGGGTCTTCCGCCGTGGACGTACCCTCCGACGAGCCAACCGAACCAACCGGTGCTGATCCGGTGCCGCTGGTGGAACCCGCTGACGGTGTTCCGCCTGTCGTCGCCGACGCACCGTCGCTCCGGCGTGCCGCTGATGCGCTCGCCGGAGCGACGGGTCCGGTTGCGGTGGACACCGAGCGAGCCTCGGGATACCGCTACTCGCAACGCGCTTACCTGGTGCAACTGCGCCGGGAAGGCGCCGGGACCGTGCTGGTCGACCCGATCGCCCTCGGCGGCCGGATCGACCCGCTGGTCGAGGCGCTGGACGGGACCGAGTGGGTGTTGCACGCGGCGTCGCAAGACCTGCCGTGCCTCGCCGAACTCGGCCTGCGTCCGAGCGCGTTGTTCGACACCGAGCTGGCGGGCAGGCTGGCCGGGTTCGAACGGGTTGCGCTGGGCACGCTCGTCGAGCGGCTGTTGGGCTACCGGTTGGAGAAGGGGCACGGTGCGGCCGACTGGTCGCGCCGCCCCCTTCCCGCCGACTGGCTGAACTACGCCGCCCTCGACGTCGAACTGCTGGTCGAGCTGCGTGACGTGCTCGAACAGGAGCTCAAGCGGCAGGGGAAGCTGGAGTGGGCGCTCGAGGAGTTCGAGGCGGCCCGCACGGCTCCCCTGCCGCGTCCGCGCGCGGAGCCGTGGCGCCGCACGTCGGGCATCCACCGGATCCGCAGCCCGCGGCAGCTGGCCGCGGTGCGGTCGCTGTGGGAGACCCGGGACGCGCTGGCCCGTGAGCGCGACATCGCGCCGGGCCGGGTGCTGCCGGACGCCGCGCTGGTCGACGCCGCCGTGAAGAACCCGCCCGACGAGGCCGCACTGCTGGCGCTGCCGGTGTTCCGGGGACGGGCGCAGCGGCGCCTGGTCGGCGTGTGGCTGGGCGCGTTGCAGCGCGCCGCCGCGCTGCCGCGCAACGAGCTGCCGGAGGCCTCGCAGCAGCACGACGGCCCGCCACCGGCCAACCGGTGGGCGGACAAGGACCCGGTCGCCGCGGCCCGCCTGGCAGCCGCCAGGACGGCGCTGACGGCCGTCGCCGAGGCCAACACCCTCCCGGTCGAGAACCTGCTGCTGCCCGACCTCGTGCGGCGCACGTGCTGGCAGCCGCCGGCCGACACCTCACCGGACGGCGTGGCCGCCACCCTGCGCGAGGGCGGCGCCCGCAACTGGCAGGTCGCCCTGACCGCGACCGTCCTCTCCGAGGCCCTGACCCCACCCGCCTAACCCCGCGAGTCGAACCCTCACGACCCGCGAGTCGAACGCTCAGGACCGGTGAACTCAACGCTCAGGACCCCCGTGGCCCGACGTGAGCGTTGAACTCGGTGGTCCTGAGCGTTCGACACGCGGGACGTGGGCGTTCGACTCGCGCGGGGGTCAGGAGTCGGAGCACGGGTCGGAAGGCGTCTCGGCGGCCTTGAGCGTGCCCGACAGCTCACGGCGGGCCAGCGCGCGCACCGCCGCCATCGCGGCATCGCCCAGCACGGTCCCCACCACGACGCCCTCCAGCGCCTCGTCCGCCGACCCCGCGCCCGTCACGTACCCCAGGTCGGCCTCGGCCAGCGGGCGCGCCGCCTCGGCGAACCCGTCCAGCATGTCCGCGAACCGCGCGTGCCCCACCTCCCGCGCCGTCGCCAGCACCCCCACCAGCGCCTTGAACGCGTACGACGACGGCCGGCACACCCACCCCTGCCGCTCGACGAACGCCCGCGCCTGCTCCTGCGCCACCTCGTCGTCGCTGCCGAGGTCCGGCGGCGCCACCGCCGCCGACACCGTGCCCATCGCCTTGTGCAGCGACTTCTCCGGGTCGTCCAGCGCCCCGAGCACTTCCCGCACGGCCGCGATCGACAACCCGCCCAGCTCGACCATGGCCCGCACGAGCCGCAGCCGGTGCAGGTGGACGTCGGAGTACCTGGCCTGGTTCGGGCTGGTCAGCTCACCGGCGGGCAGCAGCCCTTCCCGCAGGTAGTACTTGATCGTCGGCACGGGCACGCCGCTGCGGCGGCCCAACTCGGCGATGCGCATCGGGCGCGGCCCCTTCCTGAGGCGATCCTCAGTATGGATACTGTAGCTATCCGATAGTAGAAAGTGTCACTATCCGTACTAGGAGCCGTCCGTGACCCGCTTCCTCCGCCCGCACCCACCGCTGATGGCGTTCTCCCTGCTGATGACCGCCGTCACCCTGTTCTCGCTCGGCGGGCTGATCTTCGACGACCGGATTCTGGTCGGGTCCCCGATCTGGTTCAAGCCGCTCAAGTTCGGCCTCTCCCTCGCCCTCTACGGCGTCGCGCTGGCCTGGATGCTCACCCTGACCACCCGGCTGCGCCGGGTCGGCTGGTGGGCGGGCGCGGTGATCGCGCTCGCCGGCACCGCCGAGATGGCCGTCATCATCGGCCAGGTGATCCGCGGCAGGCAGAGCCACTTCAACGTCGCCACCCCGCTGGACGAGCGGCTGTGGAACGTCATGGCGGTCACCATCGTGACCCTCTGGGTGATGCACGCGGTGATCGCGGTCGTGCTGGCGCTGTCCCGGTTCGCCGACCCCGCCGCGGGCGTCGCGGTCCGGCTGGGCCTGCTGCTGTCGCTGGTCGGCCTCGGCCTCGGCTTCCTGATGACCACGCCCGCGCCCGGCCAGGACGACGACGGGGGCGTCATCGGCGCGCACAGCGTCGGCGTGCCCGACGGCGGCCCGCAGCTGGCGCTGACGGGCTGGGCCACCACCGGCGGCGACCTGCGCGTGCCGCACTTCGTCGGCATCCACGCCCTCCAGGTCGTCCCGCTGCTGGTGGCGCTGTTCGGCCGCCGCGCCACCCCGCGGCTCGCCCGGGGCCTGGCGATCGGCTACGCGGGCCTGATGGCCCTGGTCACCTGGCAGGCGCTGCGCGGGCAGCCGCTGCTGCGCCCGGACCTGCTCACCGCGCTCGGCGCGCTGGCCGTGGCGACGTGGACCGCCGCCGTCCTCGCGCGGACCTTGCGCACGACCGACGGCGCGAAGGAGGCGGTGCCCGCGTGACCGGGTTCCTGTTCCAGGTCACCTTCTGGCTCACCGTGCCGTTCCGGGGCATGATGATCTTCGCGCCGCGGTCGGCGGTGACCGCCAGGGTGACGTCCTCGCCACTGATCGCCGTGCCGCCGCTGGTCGTCTACGCAGTCCTCGTCGCCGGGCGCCTGCCGCAGCTGTGGGTGACGATGAGCAGTCCGGACCTGGACACGCTGCGGGAGTTCCTGGACACGTCCTGGGGCGCCTCGGCGGTGTGGGCGCAGGTGATCGCGTGGGACCTGCTGATCGGCGCGTGGATGCACCGGGAAGGCCGCCGCTTGGGGCTGCACCCGCTGCTCATGGGCCCGCTGCCGGCGTTCATGATCATCCTGTTGCCGTTCGGGTTCGGGGTGTTCCTGGCCATCCGGGCCCGCTGTGACCGACCCGACAGGGCGACCACAGTGGTTACCGGCCAGTAACAGGCGCTAGAGTTGTGTTACCGATCGGTAGGAGTCGCGACCCGCCAGTCGGTGGGATCTCAACGTCACCACAAGTGGAGGAGACGCCGTGGCCGCACCAGTAGCGCCGGCACGCGTTCGAAACGTGGTCTTCGTCGACGGCGTGCGCACGCCGTTCGGCAAGGCCGGCCCCAAGGGGATCTTCGCGGAGACCCGTGCCGACGACCTGGTCGTCAAGGTGATCCGCGAGCTGCTGCGGCGCCACCCCGAACTGCCGCCGGAGCGGGTGGACGAGGTGGCCATCGCGGCCACCACGCAGATCGGCGACCAGGGCCTGACCATCGGCCGGACCGCGGCGCTGCTCGCGGGCCTGCCGAAGTCGGTGCCCGGCTACGCCGTCGACCGCATGTGCGCGGGCGCGATGACCGCCGTGACGACGTCGGCCAGCGGCATCGCGTTCGGCGCGTACGACGTCGTCATCGCGGGTGGCGTCGAGCACATGGGGCGGCACCCGATGGGCGAGGGCGTCGACCCCAACCCGCGGTTCCTGTCCGACAAGATCGTGGACCCGTCCGCGCTGGTCATGGGCTCGACGGCGGAGAACCTGCACGACCGGTTCCCGCACCTGACCAAGGAGCGCACCGACGCGTTCGCGGCGGCCTCGCAGGCCAAGTACGCCGACGCGGTGAAGAACGGCAAGATCGGCCCGGAGCTGGTGCCGGTCGCGACCCGGTCCGCCGAGAACGGCTGGGGCCTGGCCACCGCCGACGAGCCGCCGCGCCCCGGCACCACGGTCGAGGACCTGGCCAAGCTCAAGACGCCGTTCCGCCCGCACGGCCGGGTCACCGCGGGCAACGCCGCGGGCCTGAACGACGGCGCGACCGGCTGCATCCTGGCCGACGAGGAGACCGCCCGCGAGCTGGGCCTGCCGGTCGGCATGCGGCTGGTCGGCTACTCGTTCATGGGCGTCGAGCCCGAGGTCATGGGCGTCGGCCCGGTGCCCGCGACGGAGAAGGCGCTCAAGCGCGCCGGCCTGTCCGTCGAGGACATCGGCCTGTTCGAGATCAACGAGGCGTTCGCCGTGCAGGTGCTCGCCTTCCTCGACCACTTCGGCATCGCCGACGACGACCCGCGGGTCAACCAGTGGGGCGGCGCGATCGCCACCGGCCACCCGCTCGCGTCCTCCGGCGTGCGGCTGATGACCCAGCTGTCGCGGCAGTTCGCCGAGCGCCCGGACGTGCGCTACGGCATCACCACCATGTGCATCGGCATCGGCATGGGCGGCACCGTGATCTGGGAGAACCCCCACTGGAACGGAGAGTCGAAGTGACCGCGCTGACCGCCGACGAGGCCAAGGCCCTGTTCCCCGACGAGGTCGTGACCCACGCCCGCACCCGGTTCGTGACGGTGCCCGGCGTCGAGGGCCGGGTCGCGCTGATCACCATCGACAACGGCCACGACCACACCCGGCCGTCCACGTTCGGCCCGCAGTCGCTGGTGAGCCTGGGCGCGGCGTTCGACGAGGCCGTCGCGGGCTCGCCGGCCGCCATCGCGGTCACCGGCAAGCCGTTCGTCTTCGCCGTCGGCGCGGACCTGACGGCCGTCGAGGGCGCTTCCGAGCGCTCCCAGGCCGTCACCATCGGTCAGCTCGGGCACGACGTGTTCCGCAAGTTCACCGAGTCGACCGTGCCGACCTTCGCGTTCGTCAACGGCGCGGTGATGGGCGGCGGCCTGGAGCTGGCGCTGTCGTGCCACTACCGGACGCTGGCGTCCAACGCGGCGGCCATCGCGCTGCCCGAGGTGTTCCTCGGGCTGTTCCCGGGCTGGGGCGGCACGCAGCTGCTGCCGAACCTGATCGGCCCGAACGACGCGGTCACCGTGATCTTCGAGAACGCGTTGAACCAGAACAAGATGCTCAACCCCAGGCAGGCGCTGGACCTGGGCATCGCCGACGTGCTGTTCGACTCGGCGGACTACCTGGAGCAGTCGCTGCTGTGGCTGGCCTCCGTGGTGCGCGGCGACGTCGTGCCCGCGCGCCGGGAGATCGACCGCGGTGCGGGCTGGGACGCCGCCGTGGCGCGGGCGAAGGCCGTCGTCGAGGGCAGGACCAAGGGCGCGGCGCCCGGTGCGCTGAAGGCGTTGGAGCTGCTGGAGCTGGCGCGGGCCAACGACCTGGACGCGGGCTACGCGGCCGAGACCGAGGCACTGGCCGACGTCGTGATGAGCGACGAGCTGCGGGCCGGGCTGTACTCGTTCAACCTGGTGCAGAAGCGGGCCAAGCGGCCGGCGGGCGCGCCGGACAAGTCGTTGGCGCGCAAGGTGACCAAGGTCGGCGTCGTCGGCGCGGGCCTGATGGCCTCGCAGATGGCGCTGCTGTTCGCGCGGCGGCTGGAGGTGCCGGTGGTGCTCACCGACATCGACCAGGCGCGGGTGGACAAGGGCGTCGGGTACGTGCACGGCGAGGTCGACAAGCTGCTGGCCAAGAAGCGCGTGTCGGCGGACAAGGCGAACCGGCTCAAGGCGCTCGTCACGGGCTCGCTGGACAAGGCGGCGTTCGCGGACGCGGACTTCGTCATCGAGGCCGTGTTCGAGGACCTGGACGTGAAGCGGAAGGTGTTCGCCGAGGTCGAGGAGCACGTGTCGGCGGAGGCGGTGCTGGCGACCAACACGTCGTCGCTGTCGATCACCGACATGGCCGCCGGCCTCAAGCACCCCGAGCGGGTCGTCGGCTTCCACTTCTTCAACCCGGTCGCGATCATGCCGCTGCTGGAGATCGTGCGGGCCGAGCGGACCGACGACGCGACGCTCGCGACCGCGTTCGCGGTGGGCAAGCAGCTGAAGAAGTCGTCGGTGCTGGTGAAGGACGCGCCGGCGTTCGTGGTGAACCGGCTGCTCACGCGGTTCATGAGCGAGGTCGTCGAGTCGATCGACGAGGGCACCCCGTTCGAGGTGGCGGACAAGGCCACCGAGCCGCTGGGCCTGCCCATGTCGCCGTTGGTCCTGCTGCAGCTCGTCGGCCCGGCCGTGGCGCTGCACGTGGCGGGGACGATGCACGGCGCGTTCCCGGACCGGTTCGGCGTGTCGGAGAACATGAAGCGGTTCGTGGAGGCCGGCAAGACGGCGGTGTACCAGTGGGACTCGACGGGCAAGGCTTCCGTCGACCCCGAGGTGCAGGCGCTGTGGCAGTTCGGCGACCGGCCGCTGACCGGTGACGAGGTGTTCGCGCGGGCGCTGGAGGCGCTGGCCGAGGAGATCCGGATCATGCTCGACGAGGGCGTGGTGGCGGAGGCGCAGGACATCGACCTGTGCATGCTCCTCGGCGCCGGCTGGCCGTTCTGGCTGGGCGGCATCACCCCGTACCTGGACCGCTCGGGCATCTCGGAGAAGGTGACGGGCAAGCGGTTCCTCGCGCCCGGCGTCGCCTCCGTGCCCGCCTGACCCGCCTGGTCTGCGCAACGCCCGATCCGCGCAACGCCCGATCCGCGCAACGCCCGGTCGCCTCGTGCGGCCGGGCGTTGCGTTCGTCGTGGGCACCCGCTTTTTGCGGACCGGCGCGGCGGCCGTCGGTCTACCGTCGGGGGGATCGGTCACCTTCGCGTCCGGCCGCACCGGACACCGGTCGTACTTCGACCGAAAGGGTGATCCCCCATGCGTTCGCTGCGCAAGATCGCGCTCTGCCTGGCCACGGCCGCGCTCATGACCGTCGTCGTCACACCTCCCGCCGGGGCCTCCGTCGCGGACGGCGGCTTCGAGAGCCCCGTGGTGCCGGCGAACACGTTCAACCGGTACGGCGTCGGCTCGTCGTTGGGCGCGTGGACGGTCACCGCGAACACCGTCGACCTGAGCGGCGCCGGGTTCTGGGAGACGGCGGAGGGCGCGCAGTCGCTGGACCTGGACGGCCACTCGCTGCCGGGTGCGGTCAGCCAGACCATCACCACGGTGCCGCTGTTCGCCTACCGCGTGAGCTACAAGCTGGCCGGCAACCCCGCCGCCGGGCCGGCCGTCAAGACCGGTCGGGTGCTGGTCGACGGGAGCGTGCTGCAGGACTTCTCGTTCGACGTCACCGGCAGGTCGTTGCAGGACATGGGGTACGTCGGTCGGCAGGCCGTCTTCGTGGCCACGGGGTTCACCACCACGATCACGTTCGCAAGCACCACCGGTTCCGGCTACGGCCCGGTGATCGACAAGGTGTGGGTCGACAACTGCCTGCCGCTGCTCTGCCCCTGACCCTCGCCGTCGTGCGCCGGCCGGTGTGCGGTGCTTCCCTGGTGACCGATGCCCGACACCGCACCCGACCGCGCCACCCGCCTCCGCCTCGCCATCCTGCGCGACGGCAACGACTGCACGTGGTGCCGTCGCCCGTTCACCGGCCACGTCACCCCCACCACCGACCACCTGGTGCCGAAGGTCAAGGGCGGCCCGTCGTGGTCGGAGAACGAGGTGGCCGCCTGCCACCGCTGCAACCGCGCCCGCGGCCACCTCTCCCCGGTCGACTGGCTGACCGAGTGCGAACACCGCGGCTGGCACCCCGACCGCGCCCGCGTCGTCCGCCTCCTGACCTCCCTCGCCGAAGCGATCACCGCCCGAGGAGGCCAACGCCGAGCCCGCCCCTACCTGCACGCCCAACTCCGCCGCCTGACCGACACGGCGGACGGAACTTCCGCGCCCACCTGACCCCTGCCGGCCACTCCGCCATCTCCCATTCGGCTGCGCGCATCCGACACCGTCCGCTACGGTCGGACATCGGCTCATCACCGAGAGCAAGGGGAAACGTGAGCGGCGTGTACCGGTTCGGCTTCGAGGACGGCGACGAAGAGGATCAGCGTCCTCGACCCGCGCCCCAGGAGCCCGAAGCTCAGCAAGACGCCCTGGTAGGACGTGACGCTGACGGTGTCGTCACCGTGTCGGTGAACGACGCGGCCGAGGTCCAGTCGGTCACCATCGCCGCGCAGTGGCGGCAGTCGGTCGACCCGCGCGTCCTGGGCTCAACGGTGACCCGAGCCGCGAACGCGGCCACCATGGCGGCGTTGGCCAAGCAGGTCGAGCGACCGGCGGAGCCCGCGCCACGGCGAGAGCCGCCACCCCGGTCCGACGACCGCATCACGCCCGAGCAGGCGTTGCGGTTGATGGACACCGTCAGCGCCGACCTGGCCCGGTTCGCGCAGCGGATGACAGAGGTCGTGGACCGCCCGTTGGTGGTGGAGAGCCGGGGCGGGCACGTCCGCGGCACGATCCACCGGGGACACGTCCTCGACCTGGAGGTCGATCCCGCGTGGACGCACACGGCCCGCGTGACGGAGATGCAGCAGGAGTTCCTGGAAGTGTTGCGGAACCTGCGCGCCCAGAGCGTTCCCGCCGACGTGGCGCAGGGCCCGCAGAGCCCCGCCATCGCCGAGCTCACCGCTCTGGTGAGTGATCCGAACACACTGCTGCGCCGAGTGGGGTTGCTGCCATGACCGATGTCCGCGTAGCCCTCGAAGCGATGCGGTCCGACGCCACCGCGTGGGCGACCGCGGCCGACAACCTCGACGGCCCCCGCTCCACGATCGGCGGCCTGGTCCTGACCGGCGCCGACGTGTCGCTGTGGGCGGCCGACCGCGGCTTGGACCGCACGTACAACGACGCTCGCCTGGCCTTGGAGGACATGCTCACCCAGGCGACCCAGGCGTTCCGCAGCCTCAGCGAAGCCCTCCACGCGGCGGCGAACACCTACGAAGCCGAGGAGGAAGCGAACATGCACGCCATGAACAGCATCCACACCGAGGGCGGCCGATGAACCCGCTCGTGCAGGAGGCGAACCGGAAGACGCAGGAGATCGAGGAGAACGCCAAGAAGTTCTTCGAGCAGGTCAACAGCGTGATGAGCTGGGTTCCCCCGCCGCTCGACCACCTGGTCGACCCCATCCTCCGTGGCATGCGGCTGCTCGACGAGAAGCTGCGGGAGCTCTGGGACCGGATCAAGCTGCTGTGGGAGCAGCCCGGTGACTCGGACCGCCTCAAGCAGGTCGGCGAGCAGTGGGTGTCGCAGGTCGGCAACGCGCTCGGCGACATCGCGGAGACGATCGGGCTGGACAAGCTCCGCACCACGATCGAGTGGGAAGGACGCGCCGCCCGCGCCTATCAGGCGACGGTGCCGCCGCAGGCGGCCGGGCTGAACTCGGTGAAGGACGTCGCCGGACAACTGCGCTCGTCCCTGAACAGCCTGGCGAACTCGATCGACATGTTCTGGATGGCGATGGGGTTCGCGCTGGCGGGCTTGGTCGTCACCATCGTCGGCGCGGTGGTCGCCGCGTGCACGCTCGTGGGCATCCCCGCGGCGATCACGTTCATCGTCGGTGGGGTGGCCGCGACGATCGGGGTCATCGCCGCGACGGTCATGGCGTTGGAGTCGCACGTCAACACGATCGAGACCGAGCAGTCCGCGCTCCGGCAGAAGATCCACGACCTCGGCTCGGCCTGGGCCATGCCGAACACCGCGGACATGGCGGACGCGAGCGTCACCGACGGAGACGGCTCGGACTGGCGACCCGGCTCGTGACGCGACCAGGACCACCGCCGCGGTACGTCTGGGTACCTGCCGCCCGTGTTCGCGAGATCCGCGGCAGGTGCGCGGTCCTCGCGGCGGCGGGTCTGGTGGCCTGCGTGGTGCTCGCGGCGGCGATCGTGGGGTTCGGACGAGCCCTGCCCACGGCCTACCACCCGATCAACGCCTTGGTCTGGATCACGGGAAGCGCCTCCGTGATGGGGCCGTTCCTGTCCTCGATCAGCATCGGGATGGCCCGGTCCTCCGCGTGGGGCGAGCAGTTCGACGTCTTCCGGGTGGGGCAGGCGAGGCGTGCGTTGACGGGTGGCTGGGTGGGTTCGGCCCTGTTCATCCCCGTGTCCTGGTTCCTGCTGGTGATGACGGCGCGGAACGGCGTGAGGCCGGTCGGGCTCACCGGTGAGGTGTGGGCCTACCTGCTGCTGTTGGCCGCTCCGGCAGTGGTCGCGGGCATCCTCTTCGTCGCCGGGCGTGCCGTGTTGCCGGCACCTCGATGATCGTGGATGGCGTCATCAACCGGATAACGGTGCAATACCGTTCGGCGATGACGTTCTCATCGTCGGAGACGCACGTCGGGAGCCGCCTGGATGCCTGTTGACAAGACCGAGCGCGAGGTCAGGACCCTCGTCAGCCAGATCGAACAAGGTGAGATCAGGCTGCCGGAGATCCAACGCGGCTACGTGTGGAAGCCGACCCAGGTGGCCAAGCTGGTCGAGTCGCTCTACCGCGGTTACCCGTCCGGGTCCCTGCTCTTCTGGCAGACCGACGAGGCGCCGCAGACCAGGGAAGTGGCGATCAGCGGTCCGGCGGGCAAAGCCGCTGTCGTGCCTCTCTACCTCCTGGACGGCCAACAGCGCGTGACTTCGCTGCACCGGGTGTTCACCGACCACCCGCAGGCCGCCATCGTCTTCAACGTCGAGACCGAGAAGTTCCAGAACCAGAGCGCGGCGACGGCCAAGGACCCCCGGTGGATCAAGGTCCACGACGTCCTCAAGCCCGAGGCCGACCAGTGGCAGCTCGTCGGTGAACTGCACGAGCGCAATCCCGGTGTCCCGCCGAACGAGATCAGCAAGCGGCTGCAGAAGCTCGCAGCCATCCCCGGCCACAAGTTCCACATGGAGGTGCTGCGCGACTTCCCCTACGACGAGGTCACGCAGATCTTCGTACGCGTGAACAGCGGCGGCCGGTCGCTCAAGACCTCGGACCTGGCGCTCGCCACCCTCTCGGCGCGGTGGCCGGGGGTGCTCCAGAAGTTGGAGGCGGAGGCCAAGCACTGGGCCGATCGCGGCTACGGCGACATCGACGTCACGTTCCTCACCAGGGCCCTCACCGGCGCGGTGCTGGGACGGGGCCTCTCCGCCTGGTCGCACGCACGCCTGGTGGCGGCGACCGACGACGAACTCGACCGCGGCTGGGCCACGGTGCAGCGCGGGCTCCGGCACCTCGTGCCCCTGCTGCAGAACAACCTCGGCGCCTCGCACAGCAAGCTGCTGCCGTCGATGGTCGTCCTGCTGCCACTGATCGTCCTGCTCGGTGAGCGGAAGGACGAACAACTGGACGGCGGCACGGCCGATGCCATCCTCTTCTGGTTCCTGGCGGCCACGATCCGCAACCGGTACAGCGGGTCGACCGACACCCGGCTCGGGCAGGACATCCCCGCGGCCCGCACCGACAACCCGGTGCGCCGACTGCTGGACAACCTGGGCGTCACCACGGGACTGTCGGTCGAACCGGACGACCTCGCGGGCCGGACCGTCGGCAGCCCGTACTTCTTCCTGAGCTTCCTGGTCGCCAAGGAAGCGGGTGCCAAGGACTGGTGGGGCAGCATCGGCATCTCGGCGGCGGCCGAGGGCAGCCAGGCGCTGGAGTACCACCACATCCACCCGCAGGCCACGCTGAAGAGCCACCCCGAGAAGTACAGCAAGGGCGAGATCAACGACCTGGCCAACCTCGCCTTCATCTCCGGCAAGGCCAACCGGAAGATCAGCCACAGGTCGCCGCGGGACTACTTCCCGACGCTGGGCGACCAAGAGCTGACCGCACACCTCATCCCCGTGGACGAAGACCTGCGGGACGCGGACCGCTACCGCTCGTTCCTGAGCGCGCGGCGGCGCCTGCTGGCGGGCGCGATGACCGACCTGCTGGAGAGGTTCCGGCCGTCGTGGCTGTCTCCGGCGTCCGAGTCCACCGACCCGCTGTCCGGCGCCGTCCTCGAGTTCGAGTGGTACGACAACACGACAGGTGACGACGTCCTGCTCGCACGGGCACGCACGAACAGCGGCACGTGGTCGGGGACGATGTCCGCCGCCGACCTGGAGGACGTGGTCGCCGCCGCCGAGGCAGGGGTGGACGGCGACCTGGTCATCGCCGGTGAGAGCACCCCCGTCCGGGTACAGGACGAGCTGCTCGAAGTGCCGATCGGGCCGTTCGCGGTCACCGGCACCCTGCCGGAGTGGCGCAAGGTGCTCGACCGCGAGCGCGGCGACAGCCGCCCGATCGCGGCTCTCGCGCAGCCGGAGGTCGAGCGGTGGGAAGGTGAGCAACTGATCTTCCCCGTGATCAGCGTCGACTGACACGGCTGGGTGTTCGACCGGCGCTCAACCGGTGCCGAGACGATGGTTCCTCGCATGAACGATTACTTCATAAGAGTGAACACGTCGGAAGAATGGATCATCACCCGGTCTCCGGGGCCGCCGGTCGGGATACTTCATCCGCTCGTGAGCCGAGTCGTCCGGTTCCACTACTCGGCAGCCTTGCCGTGTGGAAACCTGGGCACGCACAGCGACGTCTCACGTGCGGACAGTGGTCAAGGCAGGAGGAGGGGAGACTCATGCCGTTCGTGGCAAGTGGCGGCGGAGCCGGCGCTCCGGCGTCCACCGGACCGGTCACCATGCAGGTCGAGCCAGGCCAGATCCTGGCCCTCAAGGCCCGCTACGAAGCCGTCCGCGACACGGTCCGGGACTTCGTGGACCTTGAGGGGTACAACCTCATCGGAAACCCGCTGGCCGAGGACGACGTGTCCAAGGACGCCGCCTCAGTCTTCCGCGAGAATGCGGACACCGCTATCGAAGTAGCCAGGCATTTTATCAGTGAGCTCAACCTGAACATCGAACAACTCGACCAGGCCGCACGCACCTACGGCTTGGCGGAAGACACGAACAAGACCAATATCCAGCAGACCGGGGGCATTTAAAGCAATGCGCACAACCCTGCTGGCGGCGGCCTCTGCACTTCTCATGACCGGCGCGTGCAGCACCGGAGGCACAGCGACCCCGCAGACGACGACCACGGTCAGTGCGCCGGCCACCACGACGGCGGCGACCGTCACGCGCCCCAAGCCAGTCACATTGGACGGCAAAGAGCCGTGCAGTCTCCTCACGTCCGAGCAGCTTGAGGCCATGAAGATCGACCGCGCCGGCCGCCCCTTGGAGGTCAGCGCGCTCAAGGCCACCGGATGCACCTGGACCGTGACAGGCGCGTCGAACATCCTGGTTCCAGTAATCCATGAGGGAATCGAAACCTGGACCGACGGCATGCGCACCGGACAACCTGAGGAAGTCGATCCGGTAGCCGGCTTCCCTGCCATCACGGTTCCGATCCCGAACAGCCCCGACCGCTGTGACCTCATGATCGACACTGCGGACGACCAGTACCTCGCAGTGGCCTTCTCGGTTGACCTCGGTTTCAAAGATCGCTTTCCCGAGCCGTGCGACGGCGCACGCAAGCTGGCGGAAGCGGCCATGCAGAACTTGCTGAAGTAAGGGGGAGCACTCGATGGGTGGGATAGGCAACCACAACTTCGACGCGCAGTCGCACAAGCAGCTCTACGAGAAGATCCACGGCGGGCCTGGCCACTCGGCGGCGCAGGCCGTGGACGACGCCTGGAACAGCTTCCGCGCGGTGATGGGCAACGCCAAGAGCGAGCTGGAATCGGCGATCCGGGACGCGGGGGCAGTCTGGGTCGGCGCGGCGGGCGAGCGGTTCACCGGCAGCGCGGCTCCGCTGGCGCAGTGGGCCGAGGACGCCCGCGTCGCCGGCGTCGAGACGCACAACGCGTTCTCCGCCCAGACCTCCCACTACGGCGGCGCGAAGACGCGGATGCCGGAACCGGTCGAGGTCACCTCGACGGCGAATGACGACTTCTTCGGTATCCCGGCCGGTTTCACGCACCTGGTCGGCGGTCAGACCGACCAGGACGTCCAGGAGCAGCAGGCCAACGAGGCCAAGCGCGAGGCGGTCCGGGTCATGAACGGCTACCGCGACGGCGCGTCGGCGGCGGTGAGCCTCCTGGGCACGTTCACGCCGCCGCCCCAGGTGACGACTCAGGTCACCGAGCCCACGTTCGAGCAGTCCGAGGCGCAGAGCCGGTACTCCCAGCAGTTCTCGGACGGTCGGTGGAGCACGCCCACTTCCACCGACCCCAGCCGGACCACCACGACCCAGCCGCAGCAGCTGGTGAGCACGCCCCCGGCCGTCGCGCCCATCGGCGGCGACACCAACACCTCGGCAGTCGGGACGACGCCTGACGTCGCGCCCCGACCGGGCCCCACACCGATCACTCCCCCGCCCTACACACCCGGACCACCGCAACCGCCGGTCGCGGTGCCACCGCCCGGCATGATCGGGCCGAACCCAACCCCGGGCTTCCACGACCGGCGGAACCCGTCCGGCGGCAACCCTCCCGGCAAGGGCACCGGTCCGGGCGTTTCCAAGGGATTCGGCGGCAACCCGCCGGGTGGCGCGCCCAGGTTCAGCGGCGGACTCCCCGGCGTTCCGGGCCAGCCCGGTCACGGCGGCCAGCCCTTCGGCCACGGCTCGTCCTCCGGCATCGCCGGAGACCAGCACGCCAACCGTGCCGGCGCCAGTGGCGGTGCGGCAGGCGCGAGGGGCGCGGCGGGCACTCCGATGGTGGGAGGCATGGCCGGTGCGCCGCAAGGCGGTCGGGGCGAGGACGACATCGAGCACAAGACCGCGCCCTACCTGGAAGAGCTGGACGACGTGTGGGGCGAGGACTCCATGCCACGGGTCGCGCCACCGGTGATCGGGGACGACGGCCCGTGAGGTTCACCCTGTCCCGGCTGGAGTTCGAGCTGTGCTGGGATCACCTGAAGCTCGGCGAGTACCCCACGATCCTGTCGATCCCCTCCCACGGCGCGACGTTGGACGAGCGCCGCGCGTTGTTCAACGACGCGTGGCGCTCGTTGGCGGCACGCGGGCTGGCCGAGCGCGGTGAGCTGGACGCCCGCCTGGCCGGCTCGCTGGAGTTGTTGTCACGTCCGGAACGCGAGGTCGACGCCCGGCTGCGGCTGGACGCCGGCCCACGGGTCCGGGCGGTCGCGGCGGTCCGACGCGGACACGCCGTGTCGGCCGTCCTGACCTCGGACGCGCTGGCGTTGAGCCCGATCGACGAGAGTGCGCTCGCCGCGTCGGTGGTGTCACTGCTGCCGCCGCACCCGACACCCCGGTCACGGTCGATCAGCCTGCCCGCAGCGGACCTGGAACGTGCGGCGGCTGCCGCCGGTGAGTCCGCCACCCGTCTGGAGAACGCGCTGCGGGACGCGGGCCTGCCCCGGCCCGACGCGCAGAAGATCGGCTCAGTGCTCGGCAACGTGCAGCGGATGGGCCAGTTCGGCACGGCGGTCCGCCCGACCCTGCAAGGCCGACCGGGACCGAGGAAGCGCGGACCGTACGCGGTGTCGTTCTACGACACACCGGAAGGACGGTGGCAGTTCACCCGCCGCCCGTCCGGTGACGGACGTGAGTGGTCCACCCTGAGCCCGGCCGACCCGCAACGGCTCGTTCACGCGGTGTCGGAGCTGTTGAGCCTCACCGGCTGATCGGGTTCGACGGACTCCTGATCGACCTGATTGGTCAGGAGTTCCGCCATCGTCATGTCCTCGACGGGCTTCTCCGGCGTCATCACTTCTTCCGCTCGATACCGACGACGTCGAGGATGCTCTCCTCCGCGACGCCGTCGGACGGCATCAGCGCGAGCCGGAGATCACTGCGCAGCGCGCACTCCGACGACTTGCACACGTCGCACCGGCCCGCCTTGTCGAGCGGGTGCGTGCCCAGGCACGTGGTCACCGCGCCGACCAGCCGGTGCGTCTCCGCCCGCGCCATCTGCAACGACTTCCGGTCGGAGTTGTAGAGCACCCCGACCAGCACGGCCGCCAGGTGCCGTCGCAGCACTCGATCTTCCTCAACTGTGTTCATGGGCTGAGGATTGCAGTGCGGTAACTAGGACAGCAAGGACGGAAGGTCGTTCAATCGGGTGACTTTTCGCAGCTCAGGCCTTGTTTTCTGCTTCGATGCTTGCACACATCGCAAGGAGATCATCGTGGCAGTAGCGAAGTCCGGCGTCACCACCAGGGGAATCGGATTCGAATTGGAGCGCCTTCGCACGAAAGCGAAGCTCACGCTGCAAGACGTCGGTGACGGGCTGGGCGTCTCGGCCAGCACGATCAGCCGGCTGGAGAACGGCAAGCGGGAGCCCACCCCCGAAGAGGTGTCCGCGATCTTGGCCGTCATCGGCGTGATCGGCCCGGAGCGCAACCGACTGCTCGACCAAGCGCGCGGCGGCGACGGCTCCGGCCTGGTCGAGGCCAGCAACCCGACCGTGCAGAGCCGCACCTACCTGAACTTCGAGACCAGGGCGACGGTCATCACCGATTTCGAGCTGATGCTCATCCCGGGCCTCGCCCAGACGCCGGAGTACGCCTACGCCGTCATCTCGGCCATCCAGGTGGATGAGGAGGAACCGAGCATCGAGGTCCGGGTGGGCCGCCGCATGGCGCGCCAAGCCATCCTGGCCCGCCGCAGGCCGCCGGAGCTGAACCTCATCCTGACCGAGGCGGCGCTGCGCCTGCCGATCGGCGGGCCGAAGGTCATGGCTCGCCAGCTCCGGCACCTGGCCGACCTGGCCGACCGGTCGAACGTCACGATCCGCGTCATCCCGTCGAGCGTCGTCGGCCACGCCGGCTTGCTGGGCCAGTTCGTGATCCTCGACTTCGCCAATGACAAGCCGGTGGTCTTCGTCGAGGACCGCACCACCGGCCTGTTCTTGGACGACCCGGCCCGCGTCGCCCTCTATAGGCTGACGGTGGAGAAGCTGACGGACGTGGCGCTGGACGAGGACGGTTCCGTCCGGTTGATGACGTCCATCGCTCACGACCTCGACGGAGGGTGAGGTGGCACGCGAGTGACCCCGATGGCGTGGCGGAAGAGCAGCTACAGCGGCAATGACGCCAATTGCGTCGAAGTCGCACTGCGAACGACCGTGGTCGGCCTTCGCGATTCGAAGAACCCCGAGGGCGGTCGACTCCTGGTCGGCTCCAAGGCGTTCCGGTCGTTCCTGAGGGCCGTCAAGGCCGACTGATCGCGAGGAAGGGTGGTTGCCGCCGCCTGACCACCCTCTTCCCGAATTCCGGTAAAGCGAAGATCACTCGGTTTGCCTCTCCGATTGCCTGCCTGCCCGCCGTAACGCGGAGAGCCCCCGCCGCGACGCACAGGTGGCTGCTCCAAGTGGGGTACGCCGGCGGTCGCCAGTAGCATCGCGACCTCAGCACAGCACGACAGCTCGGGGGGAAGACCTTGCCTTCAGCGGAACGGCCCACGACGCCGAAGCCGGGTCCTCCGCCGGCGGTGCAGCGGTGGTTCCAGGAGCGCACCTCGCCCTACCCGTGGGAGCAGGACGGCCTCGACGCCGTCAAGCGCCTCATGCCGAACGCCGAGCCCTACCGCGCGTGGGCGACGTTCTCGTTCACCGCCGCGTCCGGGCGGATCAACGAGTGCGACCTGCTGATCGCGGTGCCCGGCGGCCTCTACCTGGTCGAACTCAAAGCGCACCCCGGCCGGGTGGTCAACAACGGCGACACGTGGAGCTTCTTCGAGGACGGCCGCACCCGTCCCCGGACGCTGCGCAACCCGCTGCACCTGACGGACCTGAAGTCCAAGGAGCTGAAGTCCCGCCTGGAGTGGGCGGCCAAGGAACTGAAGATCAGCCAGCGGGTGCCGCGCGTGGAACCGGCCGTGTTCCTGTCGGCTCCCGGTTTGGTGTCGGGACTGGACGACGTGCAGCGCGTGCGCGTCTACGGCCGTGACGATGCCTCGCAGGGTCTGCTCTGGATCTGGCGCGACCTGCTGGCGACGCCGCCGCAGCGCGAGGCGCAGCGGATCACGCCCGAGTTCTCCCGGCACGTGCTGCCCAAGCTGCTGGACAAGATCGGCATCCGGGTCTCCACCGCCCACCTGCGGTTCGGTGACGACTGGAAGCTGACCACCGACGTCCTCGACGCGGGCCCGACCTGGGAGGACCGCCTCGCCCGGCGCGAGCAGCCGGTCCGCGAGGAGGGCCGGGTCCGCATCTACCTGACTCAGGCACAGGCGACCGAGGACCAGCGCCAGTCGGTCGAGCGGGCCGCCCGGCGCGAGTACCAGGTGTTGCAGGGCATCACCCACCGCGGCATCGCGCAGGCGATGGAGATCCGCGAGCACCAGGGCGGCCCGGCAATCCGGTTCGCGCACCGCGGGACGGACCTGCGGCTGGACTCCTACCTCGCGCTGCACGAGGACCGGCTCACCCCCGAGACCCGCCTCGACATGGTCCGCCAGCTCGGCGAGGCCCTGCGCTACGCGCACAGCCGCTCGCTCTACCACCGGGCGCTGGCGGCCCGGTCGGTGTACGTGTCGGCCAAGGAGGACGGCTCCTCCCCCGTGCTGCGGGTGATCGACTGGCAGAGCGCGGCGCGGGACTTCGACACCACCGGCATGTCCTCGATCATGACGTCGATGCCGGGCAGCCACCTGCCCGACGCGGCCGGCGTCTACCTCGCGCCCGAGTTCGACCAGCCGTACTCCGACCCGGTCGACCTGGACGTGTTCGGCCTGGGCGCGCTGGCCTACCTGATCGTCACCGGGCAGCCGCCCGCCACGCAGCGCAGCGGCCTGGTGGACCGGCTGGCCCGCGAGCGCGGCCTGCACCCGTACGCGGTGAGCGACAGCGTGTCCGAGGCGTTGGACTCGTTGGTCTTCCGCGCCACCCAGGCGGACGTGGCCGACCGGCTCGACTCGGCGGAGGCGTTCCTCGACGCGCTGGACGGGGTCGAGCGCGACTCGGCCGTGCCCGAGACCCACACCGCCGAGGTGGACCCGCTCGACGCGACCCCTGGGCAGCCGGTCGACGGCCCGTGGGTGGTCGAGCGGGTGCTGGGGACCGGCGCGACGGCTCGCGCCCTGCTGGTGCACCGCACCGACGAGGACGACGACGGCACCGAGACAGTCACGCGCCGGGTGCTCAAGGTCGCGCTGGACGAGGACAAGGCTGATCGATTACGCGCCGAGGCCGACGCGCTGCACCTGGTCGGCGGCGGTGTCGTCGTGAAGCTGCTCGACGGCCCGCGCGTGCTCGGCGGCCGTACCGTACTCGACCTGGACTTCGCCGGTGATCAGACGCTAGGCGCGCGCCTTCGCGCCGAGGGCCGACTCAGCTACCACTACCTGGAGCGGTTCGGCAAAGACCTGTTCACCGCCCTCGACCAACTCGCCGCCAAGGGCGTGCGGCACCGCGACCTCAAGCCCGACAACCTGGCCGTCTTCCGACGCGAGGACCGGTCGTCGCAGCTCATGCTGTTCGACTTCTCCCTGCACGGGGTGTCCGAGCGGGACGTGAAGGCGGGCACGCGCGGCTACCTCGACCCGTTCCTGGACACGCCGCGCCGGCCGGTCTTCGACGACCACGCCGAGCGCTACGCCGCCGCCGTGACCCTGCACGAGATGGCGTCCGGCGAGAAGCCCGTGTGGGGCGACGGCCTGACCGATCCGCGCACCGCGTCCGACGAGACGCCGACGCTCGCGACGGCCTCCTTCGAGCTTGCCCTTCAGGACGGCCTCACCGAGTTCTTCCTGCGCGCCTTTCACCGGGACGTCGACCGGCGGTTCGACACTCTGAGGCAGATGGAGGACGCCTGGCGCGCGGTGTTCGCCCAGGCCGACGCGGCGAGCCCAGCCACCACGCCCGCCACCGTCGGCCTCGACGCGGCGACCGTGGAAGGCGCCAGGGAGAAGCACGCCGAGGCCGCCGGCCTGAACACCCCACTCGATGCGGCCGGGCTGTCGCCGCGTGCGGTGTCGGTCGCGCAGGGGTTCCGCGCGACGACGGTCGGCGAGCTGCTGGACGTGCCGCTCTACGAGATCGCCAAGGCCCGCGGCGCCGGTCGGGTCATCCGCAAGGAGCTGAACCGCCGCCACAAGCAGTGGACCGCCAGGCTGCGCGGCGCGGCCGAACCCGCTCCCATCGAGCGGGAGGAGAGCGAGACCGCGGTCCAGCTCGGCGTGGACGACATGGCGGACCGGCTGGCTCCCCGTTCCGCCGGCAAGTCCACCAAGCAGGAGCAGGTGCTCCGGCTGATGCTGGGGTTACCCGACGAGAGCGGTGTGCCCGAGCTGTGGGCGAAGCAGTCCAAGGTCGCCCGCGTCGTCGGTCTCGCTCAGCCGACGGTGTCCCGGCACTACCGGGCGGCCGTCGAGCAGTGGGCGGAGCAGCCGTGGGTGGCGGAGCTGCGTGACGAGCTGGTGCAGCTCGTCATCGACGCCGGTCGGGTGATGACCGCGCGGGAGCTGGCGAAGGCGGTGCGCGTCCGGCACGGCGCGGCTCACGACACTCCCAAGCGGACGCTGGCGAAGGCGCTCGCCGTGGTGCGGGCGGCGGTGGACGCCGAGGAGTGGACCGGGCTGCACTCGGACGACCCGGACGCCAGCCCTCGCCTGCTGGTCCTGCGGCGCGGCACACGGGTGCTGATCGCGTGCGAGTCGCTGGCTGGGCAGAACGATCCCAGCGCCATCGAGCTGGCCGACTACGCGGTGGCGCTGGGCAAGCACGCCGACGACCTGGTCGGACAGGACCCACTGCCGGGCCGCGGTGTCGTTCTGCGCGAGCTGCGCGCCGTGACCGCACCTGAGGGCTTGGCGCCGCTGGCGGACACGCGCCTGGTGGAGCTGGCGGCGGCCGTGTCGCAGCGCGCGGCCGACTCGCCGCGTCTGGAGCTGTACCCGAGGGACCTCGACCTGGCGCGGGCGCTGCGGATCTCGCAGGCCGGCGCTGGTGTGCGGCGTGAACCCGGCATCACGACCGAAGAGTTGTGCCAGCGGATCCGTGCGCGGTTCCCGGAGCTGGCGTGGCGCTCGGAGCCGACGCACGTGCGCATGGAGGAGGCGCTGCGCGAGGCCGGTGTCCCGTTGGAGTGGGACCTGTCCACCCACCGCTTCCTGCCACCTCAGCCCGGACACGCGCGTGCGTCCTCGTCCACCGGCACGTCGGTCAGCACCCACGCCCTGCTCGGCAGTATGCACGACCCGTACGCGGTGATCACCAGCAAGCTGGCTACGGCGTTCGAGCGCGGAGGCTTCCTCGCTCTGACGCTGCGCGGCGCTCAATTACCCGGCACAGCCGACGTCCTGGCCCAACTCCACCCGGTGCGGCAAATCGACCTGAACCAGGTGTTCCTGACCGAGTTGCGGAAGCTGGCTGCCGAACGCGGACAGGACTGGAGCAAGGTGCTCGGCGTCGATGCGCGTTTCGCTGAGTCCGGCGAGATGCCGCGAGGGCTGGCCTCGTACGTCAGGGCCGCTTGGACGCACGTTAAGGAAGAGCTGCTCGATCCGTCGCTGGGCAGAGACGTATTGTTCGTCCACAACGCTGGGCTGCTCGCCCGGTACTTCCCAGAAGGTGGCCATGAGCTGCTGACACACCTTCAGAACGCCGCTCGGCGGCCGGTCGGCGCGCCGCGTGGGCTATGGCTGTTGTGCCCTGGTGAGTCAGCGCGGGAAGCAGCGCAAATCGACGGTCGGACCGTCGAGGTACTGGACGCCACCGAGCAACTCCCCCTGACTCGGAGCTATTTACTCCATATGCGCGCTGACAACGTCATCGTTGCGTGATAGAAAAGGAGTAAACTGTCCTGGGGAAGGTTTTAGTTGGCGCGCGCACGATTAGACCACGCCATGCTCCTGAAAGACTTGCGCAAACAGGTCACTGTCCTGGAGGAAGATTTACGAACGCGCAGTGACGAGGAGCCGTTCGCCAGTGCGCTGAAGACGGAGTACGACGAAGCGCGCAAGGCCGAGCGCACTGCGGCGACGTATGGTGCGTGGCGGGACGAGCGTGTCACGCAGGTCGCGGTGGCGTGGGTGCTGGGCACGGTGTTCGTGCGGTTCTGCGAGGACAACGGCCTGATCGAGTGGCCGTTCATCGCCGGGCCGGGCAATCGGCTAGCCGATGCGGTGGAGCGGCACGAGGCGTTCTTCAAGGAACACCCGGAGAAGAACGACCGGGACTGGATCGTCGCCGCGTTCGACCACCTGGCGTCGTCGCACAAGACCGTCGAGGGTTTGTTCGACAAGCGATACAACCCGCTATGGGAGATCACGCCGTCGTTCGAGCAGGCTACGGCACTGCTGAACTTCTGGCGACGACGCGGCGACGACGGCGAGATCCGCTACGGCTTCGCCGATGACGACTGGGACACTCGTTTCCTCGGCGACCTCTATCAGGACCTGTCGGAACACGCACGCAAGACTTACGCGTTGTTGCAGACGCCGGAGTTCGTGGAGGAGTTCATCCTCGACCTGACGCTGGAGCCAGCCGTCGATGAGTTCGGTCTCAAGGGTCTACGCACCATCGACCCAGCCTGCGGATCAGGTCACTTCCTACTTGGCATCTTTCACCGCCTGCTCGCGAAGTGGCGCGTCGCCGAACCCGGCACAAGCGACTGGGAACTGATTTCCCGATCTCTTGAATCGGTACACGGCTGCGACAAGAACCCATTTGCCGCTTCCATCGCTCGCTTCCGTCTTCTAGTAGCCGCACTACGCGCCGCAGGGAGACCGAGGTTGGAGAAGGCGTCGATCTTCCCAATCAACGTCGCCGTAGGCGACTCGTTGCTCCATGGCCACGGAGCACCCGGCGTACAAGGAAGTCTTTTCGAGTCAGAAAATGCTTACACCTACCGCACAGAAGACGTTGCCGAATACCGGTCAATCAACCTTCTCGGCGCATCGAGCTATCACGCGGTAGTAGGAAACCCTCCATATATCACCCCCAAAGACAAGCAAGAAAACGAAAACTACCGCCGGGGCTACGATGTCTGCTCGGGCACTTACGCACTATCAGCACCTTTTGCACAGAGATTTTTTCAGCTCGCAAAAAGATCTACGGGCGATAGCCGTAACGCTGGGCACGTTGGACAGATTACAGCAAACTCTTTCATAAGACGCAAGTTCGGCAGAAAACTTGTCGAAAACTTTTTCCCTACCGTCCATCTCACAAGAGTAATCGATACTTCGAGCGCCTTCATTCCTGGACACGGAACACCCACTGTAATCTTGGTGGGAAAAAATCATTACGGTCGAATCTCAGACCCCATCCGCCTCGTACATAGTCTTAAAGGCGAACCTAGCGAACCGGAAGTACCGGCGGAAGGTGCTGCCTGGCTTGCCGTGTCGACACTAGCTCGACATCCTTTGCACAAGTCAGAATGGGCTCTTTCGCGCGACGCGGATCGACTGGAATTCTCTAAGCACCCCTGGCCTCTAACTGGAGGACTTAGCAGCGAAATCGCGAAAGCAATGGAGTCGGATTCGATACCCCTAGAGAATCGCGTCACTTCAATAGGATACACCGGCCAGACAAACTCCGATGACTCCTTTCTGGCGACACTTAAATCGCTGGAAAGATCAAAGATAAGCCCAGATTTTTATAGGCCCTTCATTACCGGTGCAGACATCCGAGACTTCACAACCCAAGTCCACCAAGTGGCCATCTTCCCCTACAGCACCGCAGGAGAGCTACGAAAGATTAACGAAGACACTAGCCTACTTCGCCGAATGTGGCCGCATAGGACACTACTTGGCTCACGAGCCACATTTAACGGATCAACCTACCGAGAGGAAGATCGCGCTTGGTGGAGTTGGCATCAAGTTGCTCGATCTAGGCTCTCAGGTCCCGCTCTGACATGGTCTTTTGTTGCAACACACCAACATTTCGCATATCTTGATGACTGCATGTTGCATAATAGGTCCGCACCACTGCTCAAATTGCCAGAAGATGCAAGCCGGAAAAGCTACCTATCACTACTCGGCCTGCTAAATTCTTCAGCAGCATGCTTCTGGCTAAAGCAAGTTAGCCACGACAAAGGGAGCCAATCCGGAAGCGGCGGCTTCATGCACGACGAATGGGAGCGATTCTACGAATTTACAGGAACCGGCCTCCAGAAATTTCCGGCCCCCCTCAATCTTCCCGTTTCTACGGCGGAGATACTGCATAATCTCACACAAAAGCTTACCGAAGATGTCCTGCCTATGAAGAAAAGCCCGTCAAAGCTTTTCCGTGCGAATCTTGATGCCAGGTCAGCAAAAAAGCAGGATGTTCGAAGGAAGGTCATCGCTTTACAGGAAGAGCTGGATTGGAAGGTGTACGAGTCTTACGGCCTGCTGAACAGAAGCGAGGCTGGAATGGTTCTATCAAGCAATACAGAGGTCGTACCTGAGGTCAACCTTGGAGAACGCGCTTTTGAGATCGTTTTGGCGCGCAAGGTAGCAACCGAAGGAGGCGAGACTGTATGGTTCACCCGTCACGGATCCACACCATTTACCGAAGTTCCGAATCACTGGCCGCAGTGGTACCAAGACATTGTGCAGGCGCGCATTGAAATAATCGAGAAGCGACCTGACATCGCCCTGATTGAGCGTCCCGAGTACAAGCGCCGCTGGGCCACTGTCCCCTGGGAGAAGCGCGAAGCTGAGGCCCTGCGCAACTGGTTGGTGGACCGCTGCGAGAAGCCCGAACTGTGGTTCGCCCTGCGCGACGGCATGAAGCACCCCCGCACGCTCACCGTCAGCCAGCTCGCCGATCAGTTCCGTGACGACGCCGACATGAACTCCGTCGCCCAGCTCTACGCGACCGACCACCTGAAGAAGCGCGACCTCACCCTGGCCCAGGTCCTCGAACAGGTCATCGCCGACCAGCACGTCCCCTACCTCGCCGCCCTCCGCTACAAGGACTCCGGCCTGCGCAAGCGCGAGCAGTGGGAAGAGGTCTGGGAGCTTCAGCGTGAAGAGGACCGCACCGGCAAGCGCCTGGACATCCCGGTGCCCCCGAAGTACGGCAGCGGCGACTTCCGGAAGACGAGCTACTGGTCCCAGCGCGGCAAGCTCGACGTCCCCAAGGAGCGCTTCATCTCCTATCCGGACGCGAGCCCCGACGCGGACCCGACGCTCCTGCTCGGCTGGGCCGGCTGGGATCACAAGGACCAGGCGCAAGCGCTGGTCAACACGGTCAACGACCGCACCGAGCAGTCCGGCTGGTCCGCCGAACGGCTGACCCCACTGCTCGCCGGCCTGCTCGAAGTGCTGCCCTGGGTCAAGCAGTGGCACGGCGAGTACGACGATGAGTGGGGCGGAGTCCCCGCAGACGAGTACGACGCCTACCTGACCGAGCAACGGGCCAAGCACCAGCTCACCGAAGACGACCTGCGCGCGTGGCGACCGGCCGCGCCCACGCGGGGACGACGCGCGGCGAAGAAGGACTGATCAGCTGTGAGCACGGCAGAGATGTACCTGCGGGACGTCATCCACATCCCCGAGTCGGTGCACGCGGGCGACTTCAAGGTCGAGCTGTCCGGTGGGTTCACCGAGACGGACGCCCGGGTCTCCGAGTACGTGGTGACCGACCAGCTCCAGGCGGCGTTCCGCAAGGCCCTCTCGGTGGTGCGGGCCGCGGTGCGCGACGGGAACTCCCACGCCGCGTACCTGCACGGGTCGTTCGGCTCCGGTAAGAGCCACTTCCTGACCGTGCTGCACGCCGTGCTCCACAACGAGCCGTCCGCGCGCGAGAAGACCGGCCTCCAGCCGGTGATCGCGGAGAACGACGACTGGTTGGGCGGCAAGAAGTTCCTGATGGTGCCCTACCACCTGGTGGGCGCCGCCGACATCGACTCGGCCATCCTCGGCGGGTACGTGGCGACCACGCGGAAGCTGCACCCGGACAAGCCGACGCCCGCCGTGTACCGGTCGGACGCGATGCTGGCCGACGCACGGCGGCAGCGGGAGTTCTTGGCCGACGACGGCAAGTTCGCGCAGTGGTTGGAGAGCGGCACGCCGCAGGAGTCCGGCGACGAGGACGACCTGGACCCCATCGACTCGGTGTCGACCTGGACGACCGCGAAGCTGGACCAGGCGTTCACCGCGCCGCAGGGCGACACGCTGCGCAGCGCGCTGGAGTCGGCGCTGCTGTCGGGCCCCATGTCCTCCTACACGCGTGGCGCGAGCGGTGATCAGCAGGCGTTCATCCCGTTGGAGAACGGGCTGGCGGTGATCAGCCGGCACGCGCGCGACGTACTCCACTACGACGGGATCATCCTGTTCCTGGACGAGATGATCCTGTGGTTGCAGGCGAACATGAAGGACCAGAGGTTCGTCAACAACCAGGTCAGCAAGCTGGTGAAGCTGATCGAGTCGGGCGACGCGGACCGGGTGCTGCCGATCGTGTCGTTCATCTCCCGCCAGCGCGACCTGTCGAAGCTGGTCGGCGAGGACGTCACCGGCGCCGAGATGAAGAACCTCGAAGCGCAGGTCAACTACCTCGCGGGCCGGTTTGACGTGGTCGAACTGGAGGACCGCAACCTCCCGGCGATCATCAAGGAACGCGTTCTCAAGCCGGTGTCGCCGCAGGCCCGCACGGCGTTGGACGAGGCGTTCGCGACGATCGAGTCGGCCAACGCGCTGTCGCGGGACGTGCTGCTGGACTCCGGGGGCGTGACCGGCGCGACGTGGGCCGAGTTCCGTGACGTCTACCCGCTCTCCCCCGCGTTGCTCAACGTGCTGGTGACGCTCTCCGGCGCGTTGCAGCGGGAGCGCACGGGTCTGAAGTTGCTGCAGGAGATGCTGCGCCGCCGTCGCGCGGACATGAAGCTGGGTGAGCTGATCCCGCTCGGCGACCTGTGGGACGTGCTGTCCGACGGCACCGGCGAGGCGTTCACCGACAAGCTCAAGCGCGAGGCGGACGCCGCCCACCGCTTCCACTCGAAGGTCCGCGCGCACCTGCTGGAGAAGTACGGCAGCGAGGGCGACACCCGGTTCGTGCAGGACGACCGGCTGGTCAAGACACTGCTGCTGGCCTCGCTCGCCCCCGCTGTGCCGGCGTTGAGCCGGTTGACCGGCGCGCGACTGGCCGCGCTGAACCACGGGTCGATCCGGTCCCGGGTCGGCACGCCCGCGTCGGTGGTGGTGCAGCGGCTGCGGGCGTTGCAGGCGGAGTTCGGTGAGCTGCGCTCCGAGGGCGACGAGGACCCGGTGTTCAGCCTGCACCTGTCCGACCTCGACATCGAGCCGCTGCTGGAGAAGGTCGGCGAGCAGGACAGCCTCGGCGCCCGGCGAGTGTGGATCAAGGACCAACTGTGGCAGGCGCTCGGTGTGAAGGACTCGCAGGAGTTCGTGTCCGAGCGCGAAGTCGTCTGGCGGGGCACGCGGCGGGTCGCCGAGTTCGTGTTCGGCAACGTGCGCGACCACTCCGACCTGCCGGACATGCAGTTCACGCCGAGCGTCGACGGCCGGGTGCGGTTCGTGCTCGACTACCCGTTCGACGCGGCCGGGGCTCCGCCGGTGGACGACGCGCGACGGGTGCAGAAGCTCAAGCGCGAGGGCACCGAAGCGGCCACCGTGGTGTGGTTGCCGCACTTCCTGTCCAGCCAGAAGTCCGGGCAGCTCGGCCGTTTACTGAAGATCAACTATCTGCTGGAGCGGGACCGGCTGGACGACCATGCGGCGAATCTGTCCACCGACGACCGGATTCGCGTGCGGCACCAGTTGCAGGCGCAGAAGGACAACCTCACCACGCAGCTCAGGGCAGCGTTGCAACAGCTCTACGGCATCTCCGGCGGCGACGAGGGCACGATCGGCGCGGAGGTCGGCGAGGACGGGCACGTGTTGTCCCTGCTGCCGTCGCACAAGCCGCGCCTGCACGGCGGCGCGGCCTTCGAGTACAACTTGCTGGCGCTGGCCGACAGCGCGTTCGATGTGCTCTACCCGAAGCACCCGGACTTCGACGTGACCCGCAGCCGCAAGCCGGTGACCACGGGCGAGCTGCGGACCGTGCTGAAATGGGTCACCGAGGCACAGGAAAGCGGCAACCAGCGTATCGTGGTGGACCGCAAGGACCTCGCGCTGGTCCGGAAGATCGCGCACCCGCTGGAGCTGGGCGAGGTCAGCGACGGGCCGCTGAACCTGTCCACAGAGTGGCGCAAGCGCATCGAGCAGCACGCCTCCCGCGAGGGCGTGACCGGTGACTTCGACGTGGAGAAGATCCGCTCCTGGATCGCCGCGATGGGGTGGACGGGACTGGACAAGCCGGTCGCGAATCTGATCATCGCCACCTACGCGTTGCTGTCCGACCGCGCCTGGCTCTACAACGGCGGCCCGACCAACCCGCCGGAGCTGGAGCGCATCGGTCCCGGCTTCAGCCTGCGGGCGCAGGAGCTGCCGACGCCCGACGAGTTCACGGCGGCGAGGGAGAAAGCGGGCGCGCTGTTCGGCGTGCACGTGCCGGACGCGCGGTTCGCCCGGAACGTGGCCAAGCTGGCGGGTGAGGTGCGGGCGAAGGTGGTCGAGCTGGAGCCTGCGGTCGGTGGCGTGCATAAGTCACTGCAGAGGCACGCGGAGGAACTCGGCGTCGACCCCATGCAGGGACGTGCGAGAACGGCACGGGACGCGGCGGACGTGCTCGCCGTCCTGTCCGGCGAGCAGGAGCCGACGAAACTCCTGCGTGCCCTGGCGGGTGTGAGCTACCAGGCGACCAGCGAGGTGATGAGCCGTGCCCTGACCTCCGCACCGAAGGTGCTGGCCGCGTTGGACGGCGTGGACTGGTCGCTGCTGGCCTCCACGCGCGAGTTCGTCGGACGTCCGGACAGCGCGGGCGAGATGGCGTCGCGTCTGGTGGACGACGTGCGGCAGGCCGCCGAGGCCGACCAGCTCGTCCGGGACTTGGTGCCGGTGCTGGGGTCGGTCCAGTCGCGGGCCGTCGCGGTAATGAAGGAGGCGGCGCGAAGCACGCCTGCGCCGCCTCCCATCCCACCGGCTCCGAACCCGACGCCACCGACCGGTGGTGCTGGCGGCATCAGCCTCACGAACACCGGCAGCCCGCCTGTGTCTGGCTCCGGCGGCACCAGTGGGTCCGGGCCGATCGTGTCCGAACCCGTGCCTCCCACTCCCCCGCCCGGTCCGCGCGCGTCGCGCGCCACCCGCCGGGTCGCGCCCACCGCGGTGGAGGCCGAGCTGGGCAGGCTGGTGGAGGAGATGCGGCGCGAGGTCGCCGACTACGCCCGGCAGCACCCCGGCGCGGAGATCGAGATCACGCTGCGCGTGGTCGGGCCGGAGAGCGGGTCCTGATGGCCGTTGCCCCCCAGGTGAACCGGCGGATCGTGGAGACGCTGCTGGAGGCCCACCTCCCCGATCCGCGCGACCGGCGGCTGCTGCTCGTGCACGGCCGCTTCGACGGGCCGTCGCCAGCCGAGTTCAAGATGACCATCGGCGGCAAGGCCAGGCGGATCACGGTCACCGACCAGCCGTCGGTGCTCGGCATTGTGGAAGCGTGGCAGGCCCATCAGGCGGCCGGTGAGGACGACGTGCTGGTGGTCACCACCGTGGTGGACGACCGGCAGCTCGGCTGGGACCTCCGGGCCCACGCCGTCGGCAAGGCCACGCAGACGGTCGACCGAGTGGAGATCGTCAAGCAGCGGTTCGGCGCGAAGGACGTGGACCCGCGCATCCGCCGCGAGCCGTGGCTGGTGGATGCGTTGCTCGACGCCGAGCCCACCGGCGGCTGGCGTCGTCCGGGGACGGTGCTGACCAGGGACGCCGCCGTGCGGGCGCTGATCGGCGCCCGGCTGGGCGGTGCCGAGCTGACCGAAGGCGGCATCGACGCCGCCGCCCTGCTCGCCTGGTCCCGCACGCCCGCCGCCGCCGGGTTCGCCACGTTGCCGGAGTCGGAGCGCAAGGGCCTGGTGTCCTGGCTGGAGGAGAATGTCGGTGACGCCGCTGCGGTGTTGATGGACCTCGCCTCGGCGGGACGCGCGGACGACGCGATGGCGTTGGGGATCCTCGGCTCGGTCGCCACCGGCAAGGGCGTGGCCGGTGAGATCGCCGTCGCGTTCGGCGGGCTGCTGGGCGTGCGGCCGAAGGGCAACCAGCTACCCGCGTTCGTCGACGCGGTCGCGGGCACGCTGGACCGCTGGCTCACCGAGGTCCAGGCCGGTGGTGAAGCCGCGCGGCGGCGGGTGCTGGACGTGGTGACGCGGGCCGACGAGCTGGCCGAGTCCGCGGAGCTGACCGAGGCGCTCGCCGGGAACCGCTACCTGCGCAGCGGCTTCCGCTCACGCTTGCGGACGTTGGGGACCGCCTTGTCCCGGCGCCGCGACGACGCCGCCGAGAAGTCGCTGCGGGACGTGGAGGAGCACGCGCTGGCGGAACTGTTCCCCGCGCAGACCTCCACCGCGTCGATGGCCGTGCGGTTGGTCCGCTGGCTCGGGCAGCCCGAGCCGCAGGTCGAGTCCGTCGCCGGCGCGATCCGCTCCCACCTCGGCGAGTGGGGTTGGGTGGACCGGGCGCTCGCCGTGCTGTGGGCCGGTGATGAGGTCCACGACCCCGTGCTGGGGCAGGCGTACCGGAGGGTCCACGACGCGGTCCGGGAACGGCGGGACCGGCTGGACGAGTCGTTCGCCCGGCGGCTGGCGGCGTGGACCACGACTGCGTCCACGCTCAACCCGGCCGGGTGCTTGTTGGTCGAGGACGTGTTGGAGCGCGTCGTCGCACCGCTGGCCAAGGAGCACGCGCCGCTGGTTCTCGTGCTGGACGGGATGAGCAGTGCGGTCGCGGTCGAACTCGGCGAGCAGCTCGCCGAGCGGGGCTGGCACGAGGCGTCGTTGGAACACGGCGGGCGCCTCGGCGCGGTCGCGGCGATCCCGTCCGTGACCACGGTCAGCCGGGCGGCCCTGCTCACGGGATCGCCCACGGCGGGTGCGCAGGGAGTCGAGAGGGACGGGTTCGCCGCGTTCTGGCGTCGGCGCCACCGCCAGGCGGTGCTGTTCCACAAGAGCGAGATCGGCGGGCACGCCGGGCAGCGGTTGTCGGAACCGCTGGTGACGGCGCTGGCCGGGGACGACGTGGTCGCGGTCGTGCTCAACACCATTGACGACGCGCTCGACCACGGCCGTGAGGGCAACCGCACCGGCTGGCGCGTGGAGGACGTGACCTACCTCCGGGAACTCCTCGACGCCGCACGGGCCTACGGGCGGCCGGTGGTCCTCGTGTCCGATCACGGGCACGTGCTCGACCGGTCCACCGACGGTCGCACCCCGACCGGCGCGGCCGGTGTCGAGTCGGTGCGCTGGCGGCTCGGGACGGCGGAGGACGGCGAGGTGGGACTAGCCGGGCCGCGGGTGCTGGCCGGTGGCGGCCGGGTGGTCGTCCCGTGGCGGGAGGACATCCGCTACCTGCAACGCCGAGCCGGGTACCACGGCGGGGCGGCCCTGGCCGAGATGACCGTTCCGGTGCTGGTGCTGCTGCCCGCCGCGGACCAGGCGCTGCCTGCTGGGTGGCGGATGCTCTCGCCGGAGGACGTCACGCCGCAGTGGTGGGGCCGTCGAACCGAGGTGGTGGCACCTGCACCGCAACCGCGTCGGAAGACGCCCAAGGCTCCGGCCGCGCCGGAGTCCGAACCGCTGTTCGCGGCACCCAGCACGTCGCTGGGTAGTCGGATCGTGGACACGAAGGTCTACGACGCGCAGAAGGAGTTCGTGCCCAAGGGCATCCAGAAGCCGCAGATGGCGGCCGTGATCGACGTGCTGGTCGAAGGTGGCGGCACCCGATCGGTCGTCGCCGTCGCAGCCGCTGCCGGGCGGGCCGGTCGCAGCCCCGAGTTCCTGGTGAGCATCCTGCAACGCCTGCTCAACGTCGAGGGCTACCCGGTGCTGACCCCGATCGACGGCGGGCGGACGTTGAAGCTGGACATCGACCTGCTGCGTGAGCAGTTCGGGGTGGGGAAGCCGTGACGCCCCCGGTCAGCGAAGCTCGCCGGCGCGAGGTGATCGCCGCCCTGCGGCGCGGCACCGTGCCCCAGACAGGGCTGGACCTGTTCGCCGTGGGCCTCGACCGGTTCACGGTGGCGATGGACGAAGACATCGCCACCGCGGCCAAGGGCGGGGCGGCGTTCCACGCGGTGCGCGGTGAGTACGGATCGGGCAAGACGTTCTTCGCCCGGTGGCTGGCCGAACGCGCGAAGCGCGCCGGGTTGGCGGCCACCGAGGTGCAGATCTCGGAGACCGAGACGCCGCTGCACCGGTTGGAGACCGTCTACCGGCGGCTGACCGAGCGCCTCAGCACGGCGACGCACCGGCCGAGCGCTTTGGGACCTGTGGTCGACTCGTGGTTCTACACGCTGGAGGAGGAGGTTCTCGACGGCGGCGAGGTCGCCGAGGACGACGAGCAAGCGCTGTCGGAGGCGGTGGACGTCCTGCTGGAGCAGCGCCTCGCCGAGGTGGCTCGGACGACTCCCGCGTTCTCCGCGGCCCTGCGCGGCTACCGGCAGGCGCGCGTCGCCGGTGACGCCGCCACGGCGGAAGCGCTGCTGGCCTGGTTGGGCGGGCAGAAGTCCGTCGCCGCGTCGGCCCGACGTGCGGCGAACGTGCGCGGGGACCTCGACCACTTCGCCGCACTCGGTTTCCTCCAGGGACTGCTGACCGTGCTGCGGGACAGCGGGCACCCCGGGTTGCTGCTGGTGCTGGACGAGATCGAGACCCTCCAACGGGTGCGCGGCGACGTCCGGGAGAAGGGGCTCAACGCACTTCGACAACTGCTGGACGAGATCGACGCGGGCCGCTTCCCCGGTCTGTTCCTGGTGATCACCGGGACACCCGCGTTCTTCGACGGGCAGCAGGGCGTGCAGCGGCTCCCACCGCTGGCGCAGCGGCTGGCCACGGACTTCACCACCGACCCGAAGTTCGACTCCCCTCGGGCGGTGCAGCTCCGGTTGCCCGGGTTCGACCTGGTCAAGCTGGGTGAACTGGGACGAGCGGTGCGCGACCTGTACGTGGGCGTCGCACGTCACCCCGACCGCGTCTCGTCCGCCGTTGACGACTCTTACGTCGCTCAGCTCGCCGACGCGGTCACCGGCGGCCTGGGTGGCCAGGTCGGGGTGGCGCCGCGAATCTTCCTGCGCAAGCTGGTCGCCGACGTGCTGGACCGCGTGGACGAGCACGACGACTTCGACCCGCGCAGGCACTACGCCCTCACCCTGGCCCAGTCCGAGCTGACGGAGGTCGAGCGGAACGCGGCGGCGCGCTCCGCGGACGACATCGCGCTGGACCTGCCGTGACCAACGGCCTCGACGGTCTGCACCCGGCGTTGGTGCACCACATCGTGAACACGCTCGGGTGGAGTTCGTTGCGGCCGTTGCAGGCGGAGGCAGCGGGGCCGTTGGTGGACGGTGACGACGCGGTGCTGCTGGCGCCCACCGCCGGGGGCAAGACGGAGGCCGCGTGCTTCCCGTTGCTCAGCGCGATGGAGCAGCATAAGTGGACGGGGTTGTCGGTCATCTACGTGTGCCCGCTCAAGGCACTGCTGAACAACCTGCACCCCCGCCTGGAGGGCTACGCCTCGTGGTTGGGGCGCCGGGTCGGTCTGTGGCACGGCGACACGACCCAGGCCACCCGCCAGAAGATCCTCCGTGATCCCCCGGACATCCTGCTGACCACACCGGAATCCCTGGAGGCGATGCTCGTCAGCGTCAAGGTCGAGCACGGCGCGTTCTTCGCCGGTCTCCGCACGGTGGTGGTGGACGAGGTGCACGCCTTCGCCGGCGACGACCGGGGCTGGCACCTGCTGGCAGTCCTGGAGCGCCTGTCACGAGTGGTCGGGCGACGGATCCAACGGGTGGGCCTGTCCGCGACGGTCGGTAACCCGCACGACCTGCTGGACTGGTTGCAGGGTTCCAGTCGGGGAGCCCATCCGGCTCGGGTGATCGCGCCGGGGGTCACCGGCACCGCCGTGAACCCCGCATCGGTCGGCGAGATCGAGCTGGACTACGTGGGCTCGGTGTCCAACGCGGCCACGGTGATCTCCTCGCTGCACCGAGGCGAGAAGCGGTTGGTGTTCTGCGATTCCCGGCAGCTGGTGGAAGAACTGGGTGAGGCGCTGCGCAGCCGCGGTGTCACCACGTTCCTGTCCCACGCGTCCCTGTCCGTGGACGAGCGACGGCGGGCTGAACTGGCCTTCGCCGAAGCCCGCGACTGCGTGATCGTCTCCACCAGCACGTTGGAGCTGGGCATCGACGTGGGCGACCTGGACCGGGTCATCCAGATCAACGCGCCCGGTTCGGTGGCGTCGTTCCTGCAACGGCTCGGGCGGACCGGTCGCCGGGCCGGGACGGTCCGCAACTGCCTGTTCCTCGCCATCAGGCGTGACCAGGTGGCCTGGACGGCGGGGCTGCTCCTGCTGTGGAGCAGGGGTTTCGTCGAGCCGGTCACCGCCCCACCGCAGCCGCGGCACATCGTCGCGCAGCAAATACTCGCGTTGGCGCTGCAGGAGAACCGCATCGGCGACCGGCTGTGGGCGGAGGGCTGGAACGGCTTGGCGCCGTTCGACCGCAGCGCCGAGCCGATCCTGCGGCACCTGGTGGACAACGGCTTCCTCGACCGCGACGGTGACATGCTGTTCATCGGGCCCGCGGCCGAACAGCGCTTCGGGCGCAGGCACTTCATGGACATGACGGCGGTGTTCACCGCGCCACCGCAGTTCACCGTCCTGCACGGTCGCCGCGAGATCGGGCGCACCGACCCCGCGCTGCTCACCGATAAGGTCGAGGGTCCTCGTCTGCTGCTACTGGGCGGGCGAAGCTGGAAAGTCGGGTGGATCGACTGGAAGCGCCGCCGCTGCTTCGTGGAGGAGGCGACCGGCGGCGGCAAGGCTCGCTGGCACACCCCGGGGCTCAGCGGTGCCTCGCTGCACCTGAGCCACGCCGTTCGGGACGTGCTGCTGGGTAGCGATCCGCCCGTGAAGATGACCCAGCGGGCACAACGCGCGTTGACCGAGGAGCGCGAGGACGCGAGCAGCACCGTGCACCCCGGTGGAACGGTCGTGACCCGTGACGACGCGGACGTGCGCTGGTGGACCTGGGCGGGGTACCGGGCGAACGCCACGCTCGCCTCCACACTGTCCGAGCTGACCGATGCCAAGCAGCGCGTGGACGACGCGTCCATCCGGCTCCGCACGGACGTCACCATGGGCATGTGGCGGGCGGCGTTGGTCGACGCGGCCGAGCGCTTGTGCCTGCCGGAGGTCGACGAACGGGCTCTGCAGGGCTTGAAGTTCAGCGAGGCACTGCCGCAGACCCTGGCAACGGCGACATTGGCCGCGCGCCTGGCGGATCTGGACGGCGCGGCGGCGGTGTTGGCCGAGCCGAGCAGGTTCGTCGTCACCGCCGGGGGACCGCGGTAGACCGCGAACCCGCCGTCGCAGCACAGGGGGATCAGCGCCGCCGCCGGTACACCCGCGCCCCTTTCGAGCCGATCCGGTCCAACTCGCCGGCCTGGTGGAGCGCGCGAAGGAGCAACTGGGCCTCCCCTGCGCTGATGCCGAGAGCTTCTCGCACTCCCGCGTTGCCGACACCTCCCACCCGGCTCGCCAACCGCCGGACCACGTCGAGCCTCGGGTCGTCCGGCTTGTCCTCGATCGGCGATTCGCGCTGACCCGGAGGGCGGTAGCTGGCGCCCAGCGGACTCCCCGACCTGAGGAGCGCTCCCTTGTTCACCAGCGCGTTGAGCACTTCTCGGGCAGTGGTCGCGTCGACACCCAACAGGTCGCACACGTCCTCGTTCAGCAGCGGCCTGCGGCGGGCCTCCTCGACCAGGAGGACACACACCCGGTCGTCCGCGTCGTACCTGCCGGCGGGCGTCGGCTCCACCGGAACCCGTTCCACCGGAACCCGTTCCGCGGTGTGGGTGTCGCCGGAGGTGGCAGCGGTGCCGCCTTCCTGGTCGCCGATGTCCGGGTCGGTGTCCGGATGTGCGGGCTCGGGACGGTCGAGGACCGCCGGGGTCCACACCGTCGCGGTCGGGGCTCCATCGCTGACGACTGAGCCGATCGGCTTGATACCGAGGCGGTCCAACGTCTCCCACAGCGGAGCCAGCGCGACGACGCGGTCGAGGTAGTAGGTGGACTCGCGGACCCGCCAGAACATCCACCCGCACCGCTTCAGCTCCTGCTCCCGCTGGAGGTCCGCGACCCGCTGCTCCGGCGTGGAGTGGAACGCGTCGCCGTCGCACTCCACGGCCAGCTTGCCCGCCGCGCCGGTGACCACCAGGTCGATCCGTCGGCCGTTGGTCTCCACCTGGGGCGTGACGTGGTAGCCGCGGGCCCGGATGTCGAGGAACACGCGCTGCTCGAACAGGGAGTCGAAGTCGGGGTGCCGCTTGTCGGGGTCCACGTCGTCCGGCATGGGCGACACCGGAACGGAACCCGTCGTGCTCATGTAGGTCAGCAGCGAGTGCCTCAGATCACCGATCTTCAACCGGTCGGCCGTGACCGAGTGGAACAGCCACAGCTGGTCCTGGGCGCGGGAGGCGGCCACGTTGAACCGCTGCTGGAACTCCCGCCTGGTCAGCGAGATGAATCTCTGCTCGGGTCCGACCACGAGCGACAGCCACACGACGTTGCGCTCGTCCCCCTGGAAGTCCGGGGGGACTCCGATGCGCAGCCGCCGCTCGGTGAACTGCTCGATGGCGATGCGCTTGTAAAGCTCCTCGCGGATGAGGTCGATCTGCGCCCGTCCCTGGAGGACCACAATTCCGAACGTCTTGCCGTCGTAGGCGGGGTCGTCCAGGCACGCCGCCACCGACTCGGCGATGGCCTCGGCCTCCGGCCGGTTGACCAGTCGGTCGTTCGCCCCCTGCGAGTAGCCGCCGCGCACGTACGTCGTGCGCAGCGGCGGTAGCCGGTCGGCGCCGAACTGGCGCACCGGCACAAGCGGCGCGTCCCGGTAGAACTCGTTGGACGACCAGTTGATGATCTCCGGCATGCACCGGAAGTGCTCGCGCAGCCGCACCACCTGGCCGAACCTGGCGCGCAGCATCGAGAACATGCTGGAGCGAGGGCTGAACTCGTTGCGCAGGTAACTCGGGATGTCCGGCAGGTCGGTGTCGATGCGGTTGAAGATCTCGTCCAGCGACCCCGAGGTCACCTCCGAGGGCGAGCACTGCTTGTCGTCGCCGACGACGATGACCCGCGGTGCCAACCACAGCAGGAAGGTGCTGGTCAGATCCGCTTGGCTGGCTTCGTCCACGATCACCACGTCGAACGCGCCCGGCACGGGCGGGATCGACGCCAGCACCTGCTGGATCGGCATCACCCACGCGGGCACGGCGGCTTGGGCGACCATCATCGCCTCGCGGGCCGAGCTGCGGAACCGCTCGGCGTACTTGCCGGTCCCCTTCAGCTCGTTGCTCTTCGCCGACCGGTAGCTCTGCAGGGCCTGCACCTGCACGGCGGTCATCCGGCTCAGGCACGCCAGCCACGCCTTAGCCGCTGCGAGTTCGGCGGTCAGCAGGGATATCTCCTGCACCAGCACGTCCAGTTCGCCATCCAGCGCGCGTTCCAGGTCTGGTGTCGCCTGGTGTTCGACCCAGGTCAACGCACGGGCCCGAGCCCACGCCCGTGGCCAGTGCGCGATCCGCAGCGACCACGACCGGTCGGCGCGGGAACGTCGAAGCTCCTCCGCGAGCGGCCGGTTGGCCTTGGTAACGCGTCCGAGCAGTTCGTCAGCACGGAGCTGAGCCTGGTACTGGTACCGGGCGTCGACGAGAGCCGCCACCGCGTCGCGGTACGCGGCGGCGTCGGCCTCGCGCAGCGCCGCGGCGACCGCTTCGACCTCAGGCGCGGAACGCGCGCCCTCACCCGCGCCGAGAACTCTCCGCGCCGCCTCGTCCAGCTCGACCCGCGCTAAGGATGCGACGCGGGCGTCGGACACCGCGAGCGCGGTGCGGGCGATCGCCTCGGCCGCCGTCAGGGAGTCCACGCGCGGACGCTGCGCAACGGGGATCGGCAGCAGCAACCCGGCGAGTTGCCCGCACGCCGTGACGACGCGGTTGACCGCACTGCAGGCATACCTGACCTGCCGCATCCGTTCTACGAGCACACCCCGGTGGGGGTTGGCGGCGAGGGTGAGGCCGAGTGGGGCGAATGCGGCGTCCAGAACGCGGTGGGTCTCCAGAACCCGCAAGTGCGCGGCCGCGGCCCGCGCCTGCTCGGTTGTCCGGACCGGAGCGCCGTCGACCAGGACGGATGTGTCATAGGCGGCCATCGCCTTCTGCTCATCGCTGCGGAACAGCTTCTTGCGCACCGCACCGCCCTTGTCCAGGTAGTCGGCGAAAGCCCGGAGCACCTCGGCGGCGGGGCCGGGCAGGATGCCGCCCGCGACCTGCACGTCCGCGAAACCCGCCTCGTGGTCGTCGGCGACGGCCTGCTCGACCCGCCCCAGTTGCTGAGCCGCCCGCTCCCACAAGTGGCTTACCCCGCCGGTCAGCAGGCCCTCGGCCATCGACAGCGCCCACGTCGCCTCGGAGGCCAGCCGACGAACCGCGTCGATCGCCTCGGACACCTCGGCGCACGTCGGGCCGAGGTGGGCGAGCCGAACAGCGTCCAAGTCGCCGAGGACCTGGACGAGGCCACCGACTTCGCCTCCGCGGGCTGCGTCGCCACGTGCCACGGCCTCGCTGTACCGGGCCACCGCCTCGCTGTCGGGGAGTTGGTCGGCTGCGGGGAGCACTTGGCCGCGCCGACCCACCCGTTCCGGGGTCTCGTCACGCAGCAGGTCGACCAGCTCGGCGAACTCGTCGCCGCTCAGCGGGAGTGGACCGGAAGCGGGTGCCGGGACCCACGCGTGCTCCTCCTCCGCGTTGACGGTTCGCACGATCCCGGTGAGCGTGCCCTGGTAACCCGACGCGATCTCCGGGTGGACGTAGGTCTCCGACTCACGCAGCGCTCGAATGCGTTCCAGCAGGTCGGCGCGCTTCGTCAACGCATCACGGCGGCGAGCGTCCAGATCGGCGATCTCCCGCTCGGCTCTGACCGGGTTGAAGTCCGCTTTGCGGCCCGCCAGCTGGTTGACGCTGCGCGCCAGTTCCGAGTCGCCCTTGGTGGACGCGTCGGTGAGCGCCACGCACAGGTCGCGCATGGACTCCGGCAGCTTGTCCCGCAACACCCGCAGTGCCTGGGCTTTCTCACTGGTCACGAGCACCCGCTGGCCGCGGGCGAGCAGCGCGCTGACGAGGTTCGCGATGGTGTGGGTCTTGCCGGTGCCCGGCGGGCCCTCCACCACCACCCCGCTGTCACCGCCCAGCCGTTCGAGGATCTGCGCTTGCTCCTCGTTCGCCGGCAGCGGGAACAGCGGCTCCTCGGCCAGCACCGCCGCAGCGGTGCTGCCGGTGCGCTCCAGCCACTGCAGCCGACCCTCAGGTTCGATCGCCCGGACGAGCTGCGCCAAGCCCAGCGGCACAGGCGTGTCGTCCCCCACGAGTGACCTGGTGATGGTGTCGTAGTACTGCCTCAGCGCGAACGCCCCGCGCCGGCGCGCCACGACTGCGGGTGCGAGCGCCACCCGGGCACTCGATCCCACGGGGCGGTCCCAACCGTTGTCGACGACGTACTCGATCTGCAGCGCCCGGGAGGACCACTCCTTCAGGAACCCCTCCGCCGCGGGGTCGAGGACGGATCGAACGGTGTCGCGCAGCCGGTCGCGCATCACCTGACCGCTCGACTGGTCGAACAGGGGAAGACCGGACAGCAGCTCGTCCGCCTCCAGTCTCGGGACCGACTCGTCGGCCAGCGAGCACACCAGGTCACCGGTCACCGCGTCCTGCTCGATGACAACCGACTGGGTGATGAGGTGGACGTGTACGCCCTCCTCTCCGCTGCCGGGTGCGTGCAGGAGTCCTGTCGAGAGGACGAGTTCGACGCTCTCCGGCCGGTCGACGGCCTCGCGCTGGAGTTCGAACAACTTCTCGTAGAGGCGCCTGCGCGGTCGCCGGACCCGTTCACGCTCCGCCCACGGCCGCCACA
This sequence comes from Saccharothrix sp. HUAS TT1, assembly GCF_040744945.1. NCBI lineage: Bacteria > Bacillati > Actinomycetota > Actinomycetes > Pseudonocardiales > Pseudonocardiaceae > Saccharothrix > Saccharothrix camelliae. The sequence continues at coordinate 8,155,408 of NZ_CP160453.1, forward strand.
CCCGCATCCAGGACGCGAACTCCCGTTCGAGGCGTGGGAAGTCGGTCGACTGGACGGACCCGCGCAGGGTGTCGACGCGCTGCTTCAGCACCGGTTCCGGTAGGTGATCACCACCGCCTCGGGCCCATTCGACCCAGTTCCGCAACGACGGTGGCGGAAGGGGTTCGCGCTCGTTCGGCACCCTCGGCACGCGAACAACCTGCTCCCCCGACTCCAGGGCTGCGTGGACGAGGCCGAGTTCGTGGGCGGGTGACAACCACAGGGTGTCGAGATACTGGTTCACCTGCCGAACCGGCCGGTTCTTCGCCACCGCGATCTGACGCAGGACTCCCATCAGCCGAGCGACCCGGTCGCGCAGCACGGGGTCGTTCTCAGGAGTGCGCATGCAGCAGTCCTCACCTATCCAGAGCGGTACACCAGGTGCATCGTCAGGCCACCGACCAGCGTCACGGCTGGTAGTGGTCGTCACCGGATCGTTGTAACGGTTGACCCGAACAGGTAAGTGGTTGCAACGCTGCGCCAGGACGCGATCCGATTGCCTGTCGCGCTAACCTCTCCACGCGGCCCGCCGGGCACCGGGTTCACCCCGTCGCTGCCCCCACCCGCACGTGTATTCCGCGTGCCCAGGTGGGGGATCAACCGGTGGCTCTCGTGCGCCGCAGCGCTCAGAACCTGCTCGACATGTCCGATCGGCTGCACACCGTGCTGGAGGAGCAAGCCCGCATCCAGTTCGAGTCGGGCGTGGCCCCGGCCGAGGTGCGGTCGTGGCAGAACAGCCTGCCCGCGTTCCTCACCGACGTCGTGGAGGCCGGGCTCGGGCACGTCGAGGTGCTGCTGGAGCACAAGCTCCCGCACAACCCGAAACGCGTCGACGTCATCCTGTGCGGCACGCACCCGCGGCGTGGAACACCGTCCTACGTGCTGGTCGAGCTCAAGCAGTGGTCGAGCGCCGAGCCGGTCGGCGACGACCTGGTGCAGGTGCCCCACTACCCGGAGCCGGTCCTGCACCCCGTCGAGCAGGTGCGCCGGTACTGCGAGTACCTCGTGGACTCCACGCCCGCGCTGGCGGAACAGCCCGGCGCGGTGCACGGCCTCGCGTACTTGCACAACGCGTTGGAGTCGGGCGTCTGGCGGCTGCTCCAGTACGAGGTGGACGACTACGGCCGGCTCTACACGATGGACACGCGGTCGAGGATGGCCGACCGGTTGAGGACGTTGCTCGATCCCGATCCGACGTCGAGGGACGCGGCGAGCCGAGCCGCCGAGCACCTGCTGAACGCGAGGCACGCGCCGTCCAAGCCACTGCTCGACCTGGCGGCCCGCGAGATCCAGGACCGCGAGCAGTTCGTGCTGCTCGACGAGCAGCAGGTGGCGTACAGCGCGGTCATGCAGGCCGTCGAACGCGCGCGGACCAGCCGCACGCAGACGGTGGTGATCGTGCTCGGCGGGCCGGGCTCGGGCAAGAGCGTCATCGCGCTGAGCCTGCTCGGCGAACTGGCCCGGCTGAATCGCCGGGTCTACCACGCCACCGGCTCCAGCGCCTTCACGAGCACCCTGCGCAAGCTGGCGGGAAGGCGTTCGCCTCGGGTGCAGAGCATGTTCAAGTACTTCAACAGCTTCATGGACGCCGAGCCACGCGGCCTGGACGTGCTGATCTGCGACGAGGCGCACCGGGTCCGTGAGACCAGCGTCAACCGCTACACCAAGGCCGAAGCCCGTCAGCGGGCGCGGCGGCAGGTGACCGAGTTGATCGACGCCGCGCTGGTGCCGGTCTTCCTGCTGGACGAGCACCAGGTGGTGCGGCCGGGCGAGATGGGTTCGAAGCAGCAGATCGAGGCTGCCGCTCGCGCCCTCGGGTGCGAGGTGGAGGTCGTGCACCTGGCCGGCCAGTACCGGTGCGGCGGCTCGGAGTTCTTCGACACGTGGAGCGCGGGGCTGCTCGGGATCGGCCGACGCCGGGCAACGGCCTGGTCCGATCTCGTCACCCGCGACGACGAGGACTTCGTCGTGCGCGCCGCGCCCACACCGGCAGCGGTCGAGGAGTGGCTGCTGGCGCAGCAGGCGCGGTTCGGCGGCACGGCCCGCCTGGCGGCCGGTTACTGCTGGAAGTGGAGCGACCCGACGACGGTGGACGGGACGAAGGTGCTCGTGCCCGACGTTCGGATCGGCGACTGGCAGCGCCCGTGGAACGCGAAGCCCGGCAAACGGGTCCCGGACGCGCCCGAGTCGCACTACTGGGCCAGCGACGAGCGCGGCTTCGGCCAGGTCGGCTGCGTCTACACGGCTCAGGGCTTCGAGTACGACTGGGCCGGCGTGATCATCGGTCCCGATTTCGTCCGGCGGGACGGCCGGTGGGTAGCCCGTCGTGAGCACTCCCACGACCCGGCGGTGAAGAGCGCCACCGACGCGAACTTCCACGAGTTGATCAGGAACACCTACAAGGTGCTGCTCACCCGGGGGATGCGCGGGATGTGCGTCTGCTCGACGGATCCGGAGACGCAGGACTACCTGGAGACGATGGCACGCTGAGCGCCGCTCACCGGAAGTGGTGTCTCTGCGCGCCCGGCCGTTAGTGCGCGCGAGTGTTTTCGCTGCGCAGGCGGGTGAGGAGGACTCACGATCGTGTGCGACACCCGATGTTGTTGTCATGACCCAGCACCGACGAAGAGCGCGCAACCGCCGTCCCCGCCCCGACCCCGTCCGGGTGGAGGAGCTGGTCGCCTACCTGCGGGCCGATCGCGGTTGGCGGGATGAGGTGGCCAGGAGGCTCGTGGCCAGGCTCGACCAGCGACTGGTGCGGTCGGCGCGGTCGTACGGGTGTCGGCCCATAGCGCACGTGGCCGAGGAGTTGGACAGCCAGGCGTGCGTCGACCTCGGGCCCGGTGTCCCCTACCAGCTGGCGAAGGCGGTCTACGGGCAGGTGCGGCTGCGGGGTGCGGCGCGGTTGCGGCAGACGGCGCGCAGCCTGCGGGTGCTCGGCGTGTACCTGTGCGGCAGCGACCTGGCCGGTTGCCCGTGCACGGAGGCGCTGGCGCGCGACCCGCAGCAGGTGCGGGTGGACCGGGTGGTGAGCGGCGCGCTGGACGGCGCGGGGTTCTAGCGGCCATCGGGGTGACGTCGGTGGCGCACGGTGGCCGCGGGCCCGGCGGAGCTGGGCCGAGTGGACCGCGAGCATTACACCAATTCGGTGCGCTCCGGCGGCCGACACGTTTCGGAAGTCACTCACATGGGCAACATCGTCACCGTGGGTGAAATACGGATCGGCACGTCCGGCTGGCTCTACCCAGAGTGGCGCGGCGGCTTCTACCCGCGCGGGTTGCAGCAGCGGCTGGAGTTGCAGTTCCTGTCCCGGCGGCTGGACACGGTCGAGATCAACGGCTCGTTCTACGGGCTGCGCAAGCCGACCGACTACAAGTCGTGGTTCGAGCGCACCCCCGAGAACTTCGTGTTCGCCGTGAAGGCGCACCGCGAGATCACCCACATCAAGCGCCTGCGCGACGTCGGCAAGGACGTGGAGGAGTTCTTCTCCTCCGGTCTCCTCGACCTCGGCCCGAAGCTCGGCCCGGTCCTGTGGCAGCTGCCGCCGACGCTGCCGGCGCGACTCGACCGGCTGGCCGCGTTCCTCGACCTGCTGCCCGGCCCACCGGTGCGGCACGCGCTGGAGGTGCGCCACCCCAGCTGGGACACGCCCGAACTGGCCGAGCTGCTGGCCCGGCACAACGTCGCGCTCGTCGCCGCCGAGTCCGCGGGCCGCTTCCCGGAGCTGGACGAGCTGACCGCCGACTTCGCCTACGCCCGCCTGCACGGCGACCAGGAGCTGTACGTCAGCGCGTACTCCGACGACGCCCTCGACCGCTGGGCCTCCCGGCTCCGCGAGTGGTCGGCGGAGAGGGACGTTTACGCCTACTTGGACAACACGATGCGCGGCGCCGCGCCGTTCGACGCCCTCGCCCTGGCCGAACGGCTCGCCTGACCAACGGGCTCAACCGAGCCGGGCACGCGGTCCAGCACCACGCCGAAGTGCTCGGCATAGGCGTCGAGCAGCGCGTCGTCGCCCAGCTCCTCGGTCACCTTCCCCCCGTCGGTGGTGGTGATCAGCTTGTCGCCCGCGATGGTGACCCGCCCGGTCGGCGTGGGCAGCGAGCACGTCGCGGCACGGCGGAACGGCGACCCCGGCCACGTCTGCTGGTACCAGCACGTGGCGCGGAACTCGTCCAGCTCGCGCGGCCGGAGTTCGAGGCGGTACTGGGGCACGCCGTCGAACAGCACGTCCACGTCGCCCTCGGGCGTGTCGACCAGCCGGAACACCCCGGCGGGGTCGTGCTGGTCGTCCCGTGTGGACAGGTCCAGCGGCCGCAGGCCGAACCGCCCGAACCCGACGTCCACCAGCAGGTCCCCGACCCGCAGCGCCAGGTGGTCGAACGGCGGCCCGTACCCGCCGTCCGCGAACACCTTGGCCGACAACATCCGCACGTCGTGCCCCAGCGCCCCGAGCAACGCCGCGAACGCCCCGTTCAACTCGTAGCAGAACCCGCCGCGCCGCCGGTTGACGATCTTGTCCACCAGCAGCTCCGCGTCGAGCACGACGGGCTCCCCGAGGTGGATGCTCAAGTTCTCGAAGGGCACCGTCGCAACGTGCCGTTCGTGCAGCTCGACCAGGGTGCTGTCACGCGTCGCGCCGATCCTGGCCAGGTAGGCGTCGAGCATCCGGTCGTCCATGGGCCCAACTTGCACCATCGAGTGCGATGGAGGTCAAGAAGGCGTCCTCCACCGCGCTTCGACCGAGCCGTCGTCGCGGACGAGGAACACGGACAGCCGCATCGCGATCACCGCCGTTTCGACCGTGGCCAGCAACGCGCGGTAGGTCGGCATGTCGGGGAACGCGAACGCCACCTCGTCGTCGGGGTGGGCCTGCCGGAGTTGGAGCACTTTCAGCACCGCACTCGCGAACCAATGACGCGCTTGTGTGGCGGGTTGAGCCGGTTTGACCTCGTCAGCGCGCCGCGGATCGGCGTAGAACCTCGACGGGTATCCCTTGACCTCGACGTGCAGCAGTACCCCGGCGCGCTCGGCCCGGATGTCGGTGCCGTGCTCACGGGCCGCGGTGTCCGCCACCCCCAGCAACTTCCACCCCTCGTCCTCCAACCACGCGGCAGCCCGACCTTGGACCACCTCCTCGCGGCGGTCCACTTCGACGGCGGCAGCCGCTACCGGACGCGGGGGCGCGGGCTCGCCGGGATCGAGCAGGCGGTTGCGGATGGGTCTGGCCAGGTCCTCCCGCGCGATCCGTCCTTCCTGCGCCAGCCTGCGGCAACAGCCGTTGACCTGCTGGTGGACGACGTGCAGCGCGGTTGCGATCTCGGCGTCGGCAAGACCCGCCGGGTGCTCCTCGAGCAACCGGAGGACGCGGTCGGCGAGCCTCACACCGGCATCCTGCCATCAGGAAGCGGGTACGTCGAAGATCATTCGGGTACCACTGGTGGGTGACAGGTGAGGTTCGCATCGGGACGTCGGGCTGGGTGTACCCGACCTGGCGTGGCGCGTTCTACCCCAAAGGACTGGTGCAGCGGCGGGAGTTGGAGCACATCTCGGGGTTGATGTCGTCGGTCGAGCTGAACGGCTCGTTCTACTCCCTCCAGCGCCCGGCGAGCTACCAGGCGTGGTCGCGGCAGACGCCGGACGACTTCCTGTTCGCGGTCAAGGGCGGGCGGTTCATCACGCACCTCAAGCAGTTGCGCGACGTCGAGGTCCCGCTGGCCAACTTCTTCGCCTCCGGCGTGCTGGCGCTCGGGCCCAAGCTCGGCCCGTTCCTCTGGCAGCTGCCGCCCAAGCTCGGCCTCGACCCGGAACGCCTGACCCGCTTCTTCGACCTCCTCCCCCGCACCACCGCCGGCGCTGCCGAGCTGGCCGAGCGCCACGACGACCGGCTGCCCGCCGAACGCGCCTGGACCACCACCGACGCCGACCGGCCGCTGCGGCACGCGCTGGAGGTCCGGCACCCGTCGTTCCTCGTCCCCGAGTTCCACGACCTGCTCCGCGCGCACGACGTCGCCCTGGTCGTCTCGCACTCCGCCGGCCGGTTCCCCTACCTCGAAGACGTCACCACCGACTTCGCCTACCTCCGCCTGCACGGCAGCGACGCCCTCTACATGGGCAGCTACTCCGACGACGCCCTGGACGCCTGGGCCGACAAGATCCGCGCGTGGGCCGCCGACCACGACGTCTACGTCTACTTCGACAACGACACCGACGCGGTCGCCCCGCACGACGCCCTCCGCCTCGCGGAACGCTTCACGCTGTCCCAAACCCACACCTTCAGGTGAACCAAGGTCAACTCGCCCCCACACCACCGCCGATCCCAGCACTCTGGAGCGGTGGAGGTGACCCCGATGAAGACTCTCGTGGCGGTCCTGGCCCTGACCGCCGGCACCCTGACCACCGGCGGCACGGCGGTGGGACAACCCGCTCCCGCGTGCGACCGCGGCGAGTTCTGCGTCTGGTCGGGCGCCGGGTACACCGGCGACGTCCACCGCCTCGACCTGGAGTCCGCGAACCCGCGCGAGTGCATCCCGCTGCCCGCCGGCTTCACGGCCCGCTCGTTCGTCAACAACCTGACCCGCGACACGTCCGTCTACCAGCGGGAGACGTGCTCGACCGAGTCCGAGTTCACCACCTACCCGGGCAAGGGCACCTACGTCCCGGACGCACCGTTCGTGGTGCGCGCGATCCAGGTCTGGGAACCGTGAGCTACCCGCCACCGCCGCTGCCACCGCGGTACCTGTGGGTCCCGGCGCCGCACGCGCGCCGCATCCGCACGACGTGCCGACGGGTCGCCCTGCTGCTGATCGCCTCCTGCCTCGCGCTGGTCCCGCTCCTCGCGCTGCTCGGCGGTCGGCTGCCTCCCCTGCACCCGGCGCTCGGCGTCCTCGGCTGGACCTTCGCGGGCAGCAGCGTGGTCATGGTGGTCCTGGCGGGCGTCTTCCTCTTCGCCGCTCGACGCCACGTGTCGATCGAGCACCTCGACCTCCGGAAGGTCCGCGAACTGCGCTCGGGGATCGTCGTGGCGTGGGCGTCGTCGCTCTTCACGACCACGTTCGCCTTCACCGGCCTGTCGCTGGGCGTGTCGTCGGCGCCGCTCAGCCCGGACGCCCGCACCACCTCCTGGCCCACCGTGTGGGCGCTCGTGCTCCTGCTGGCCACGCCCTTCGTGCTCACCAGCATCGCCCTGGTCACGGGTCGACGGCTGCTCGCACCACTCCGGCAGCCCTGACGGGCACGCCGATCGCCAGCACCGCCGTGTCGTCCTCCACACCCGTGCCGAACCGGTGCAGCAGGCCGGTGATCGCCTCCACCGCGCCGGCCGCCGTGGTCGGGCCGAGGGCGGCGGCGAACTCCAGCAGCTCCTCCTCGCTGTACCGCGTGTCCACCCCGGTCCTGGCCTCGATCAGGCCGTCCGTGTACAGCACGAACGTGTCGCCCGGTCCCAGGTGGACGGTGGTGGTGACGACGTTGGCGTCGGGCAGGATGCCGATCAGCTGACCGCCGGGCATCTCCACGTAGTCGACCGCGCCGTCCGCGCGCAGCAGCAGGCCGGGCGGGTGGCCGCCGGCGGCGAGGGTGAGCGCGCAGCCGTCCGGGCCGACCTCCACCACGCCGAACGTCACCGTGCAGAAGCGCGGGTAGCCGTCGCTCTGCTCCTGGTTGAGCACGGCGTTCAGGTTGGTCAGCACGGTGGCCGGGTCCGGGTCGTACACGGCGGCCGACCGCAGCGTGTAGCGGGTCAGCGACGTCACCGCCGCCGCGTTCGCGCCCTTGCCGCACACGTCGCCGAGGAACAGCGCCCACCGGCCGTCGGCCAGCGGGAACAGGTCGTAGAAGTCGCCGCCGACCTCGAACGACGACGCGTGGTGGTAGTGCGTGGCGGTGTCGACGCCCGGCACGGGCGGCAGCACCGGCGGCAGCAGGGTGCGCTGGAGGGTGATCGCGAGCCGCCGGATCTCGTCGCGCTCCCGCTCGGCCGCCTGCCGGGCCCGCAGCAGCTCCTGCTCGTAGGACCGGCGGTCGCGCGCGTCGAACACCGTGGTGCGGATCAGCAGCGGCTCGCCGTCGTCGCCGGTCTTGACGGCCGAGTTGACCAGCACCGGCAGCCGCGCGCCGCCGGCGCCGACCATCTCCAGCGCCACGCCGCCGATCTCGCCCTGCATCCGCAGCAGCGGCGCGAAGTGGGTCTCGTGGTAGAGCTTGCCGCCGACGGTGAGCAGGTCGGCGAACCGCCGCCGGCCGACCAGCTCCTCGCGCTCGTACCCGAGCCACCGCAGCAGGGTGCCGTTCACCTTCGCGATGTGCCCGTCCAGCATGGTCGACAGGTAGCCGCACGGCGCGTTCTCGTAGAGGTCGTCGGCGCTGTCCTCCAACAACGCCGAGAACAGCCCCCGGTCGTGGTCCGGGTCGTTCCCCGTGCCGCACATCACCTCTGGTCCGCCGTCGCCGCCGACCAGCCGAGGTGGTTGCCGTCCAGCGAGTCGGCCGGCACCCCGATCACGACCGCCACCGAGTGCCCGACGAAGACCGCGTCGCGCAGGTCCGGCTCGCGGCAGGGGTCCAGCACGTCGGCGACGTGCCCGTCGAGCGTCGAGTGCCGCCGCGCGTCCCACCGAAGCCGTGGACGAGGACCACGACGGGGCCGTCGGCGGCGCCGGTCACGACCACTTTGTTCCTGCTTCTCGCGTCCACCCCGGTCATCCTTCCACTTCCACCGGCCGCATACCGCTTGACGACCGGGCCCCGCGACCCCCACCGGCACGTGCGGGCCGGATTTGTCGGTGGTCGGCGCTACCGTGCCGGGCATGAGGATGTCCACCGCCACCGAGCTGACCGCCGAGCACCACGCCCAGCTGGCCGAGCTCGGCCTGCGCGTCGACCACCTGGACGAGGCGATCTGGGCCGGGGTCGACGCCCGGTCGTCCGCGCCGCCGCTGGGCCCGACCAACGGCGCCGGCCTGCTGGACTGGATCCACCGGGTCGGCAGGCTCAGGGAAGTCCTCGTCGCCGAGGGCTGGACGCGGGTCGACAAGTGGAACGCCGGGCTCGTCCAGCACCCCGCGAAACCCGTCGTGCTCGGCACCCTCCAGGGCAACCGGCACACCGGCACGCCCGGCGCGCCGCTGCGCAGCGACTACGCCAAGGGCCCGGCCATCGCCGCCATGATGCGCGGCAACGACCGGGACCAGTTCACCCTGTTCGACTCGCTGCACGCGCACGAGTGGAAGCTGTGGTTCCTGGTCACCTACCCGCACCAGGAGGGTGAGCGGCTGGTCGTGCTGCGCGAGGTGGCGCAGCCGGAGCCCACCCCGCAGGGCCAGGTCGTGGACCGGTGGGCGCACCGGATCCCGCTGCCACCGCTGGTGTTCGGCCCGCTGCCGGCGCCACGCGGCGCGGACGGCCCCGACGACGTCGACGTGACCGTCACGCCGCGCCGGTAGGCGGGTGCGAGAATGGCGCGATCATGCTCACGCCCTCCCGCCTCGTCCTGGCCCGGACCCGTCGCGGCCTCACCGCGGTGGAGCTGGCGCGCAAGTCAGGCACGAGCCCGGCGAGCATCGGCGACTACGAGCACGGCCGCCGCCAACCACGACCGGCCACCACCGCCAGGCTCACCCAGGCCCTCGGCGTGCCGCCGGGCTTCCTCGAAGCCGACGACGTGCCCGAGGTCGAGGTGGCGTTCAGCCGACCGGCGGCCAAGCGGCACCGGGACGCCGCGACCGCCGCCGCCCGCCTGGCCATCGGCTTCGACGGTTGGCTGACCCGCGCGTTCACCTTCCCCGAACCGGACGTGCCGACGTGGGAGCACCCGGACCCCGAGACGGCGGCCGAGGTGGTGCGCGCCCGCTGGGGCATCCCGCACCGGCCCGCGCCCAACATGATCCACCTGCTGGAGGCGCACGGCGTCCGGGTCTTCTCCCTGCCGCCGGACTGCGCCGCCGCGGGCCCGTTCTCGTGCCGCCACGCCGGCACCCCGTACGTCTTCCTGGACCCGACCGCCTCCCCCGACCAGGCCCGCTTCGACGCCGCCCGCGAGCTGGGCAGGCTCACCGGCAACGCCGACGCGCAAACGTTCGCGACCGCGTTCCTGCTGCCCCGCGCCGGTGTGCTGGCCGCCGTGCCGCGCGGCGCGCTCACCCAGCAGGTCGTCGCGCACAGCACCACCTGGCACGTCGCCCCGCCCACCCTGGCGCACCGCCTGCGCGACCTCGGCCTGCTCACCCGTGCCCAGCACTCGACCGTGTGCGCCCAGCTGGCCCGCCGCACCACCGGCATGGCCCGCCGCGAGACGTCCCAGCTGCTCACCAAGGTCTTCCGCGCCCTGCGCGCCCAGGGCACCACGCCGCACGGCGTCGCCCGCGAGCTGCTGCTCGACGTGGAGGAGCTGAACGGGCTGGTGTTCGGCCTCGTGCTCACCGCGCTGCCCGGCCGGGGCGGCACCGACCGACCCGCCAGACCGAACCTGACCCTCGTCCGGAGGTAACCCGTGGACCAGCCCCTCACCGCCGCCGAGCTGTTCGACGCCGTCGGCCAGGGCTACGAGGACGCCTTCGGCCGTCCGCCGGCCGTGGACGAAGCGGTGCGGTCGCTGCTCGACCGGCTGCCCGCGCACGCCAGGGTCCTCGACATCGGCAGCGGCACGGGCAGGCCGGCAGCCGAAGACCTCGCGGCGGCCGGGCACGACGTGGTCGGCGTGGACGTCTCGGCCGCCATGGTCGACATCGCCCGCCGCCAGGTGCCGGGAGCCCGGTTCGTGCACGCCGACATCCGCGAGTGGGAGTCGCCGGACGCGAGCTGGGACGCGGTGTGCGCGTTCTTCCCGTTCCTGCAGATGACCCGCGACGAGGTGACCGACGTGCTGGCCAGGATCGCCCGCTGGCTCCGGCCGGGCGGGCTGCTGGCGCTGGTCACCGTGCCGATGGACGTCGAAGGTCTCGACGTGGGGTTCCTCGGCCACACCGTGCGCCTGACCAGCTTCGCCGCGCCCGACCTGGTCGACCGGGTGACCCGGGCCGGGCTGGTGGTGCTGGACACCCGCAGCACCGTCTTCTCCCCCGACCGGGAGGGCCAGCCCGACGAGGAGCACCTGTTCGTGCTCGCTCAGGCCCAGACCCCGGCCGCCTCCTTGACGTAGTCGTCGAACAGCCGCCCGTCGTGCCCCAGCACGGAGGGCACCCCGTCGGACACCGCGGCGTCGTGGCCGTCGCGGATCGCGACCAGCGACATCGTCAGGATCTCGGAGTACTCCGCCGAGAAACCGGCGCCCACCAGCATCGCGGTGTACTCGGCCGCGGGCACGTCCACCACCCGGATCGACCGGCCCGACACCTCGCCGATCCGCGCCAGCGCGTCCTCGAAGGACAGCCCCTCCGGCGCGGACAGGTCGTACGCGACGCCGGCGTGCCCGTCCTGGGTCAACGCCGCCACCGCCACGTCGGCGATGTCCTGCGCGTCGATGAACGCGTGCGCGCCCCGACCGCCCGCGGGCAGCACGACCTCACCCGCCAGCACCTGCGCCAGGAAGTAGTCCTCGCTGAAGTTCTGCGCGAACCACGTCGGCCGCAGGATCGTCCAGTCCACACCGGACTCGCGCACCGCGCGCTCGCGCCCGTCCTCCGGCGGGATGCCGCGGGCCGACAGCAGCACGAGCCGCCGCACACCCGCGTCCACCGCCCGCGACACGAACGCGCCCACCTCCGCGTCGTCCAGGTTCAGCCCGATCGGCACGAGGTAGGCGGCGGTGACGCCGTCGAGGGCGGCGTCCCACGTGGACGGGTCCGACCAGTCGAAGCGGATGTCGGTGCTGCGGGACACCGGGCGGTTGGCGACGCCCAGGGCGTCGAGAGCGGACACGACGCGGCGACCGGTCTTGCCGGTGCCGCCGATAACCAGGATCGTCATGCCACCAGCCAATCAAGGTCGTGCTGGGCGGAACATGGCCGACCGTCCCGGTTCCATGTTCAATCGTCTACGTGGACGCTCTCACCGATCTCCTGCGCGGCGTGCACGCGCAACGCGCCGACGTGTGCCGCTCGTTCGCCTCACCGCCGTGGTCGGTGACGTACTCCGGGACGGCGCCGTTCACGCTCGTCACCGCCGTGCGCGGGGACGCGTGGCTGGTGGTCGAGGACGGCCCGAACGTCCTCGTTCGACCGGGTGACGTCGGGCTGGTCCGCCGGTCGTCCTTCGTGCTGGCCGACAACCCGGCCACGCCGCCGCGGATCACGCTCAGCGAACCGGACTGCGAGCAGTGGCGCGTCGGCACCCGCACCTACGGCTTCGACACCGAGGGCGAGACGGTGGTGATCACCGCCGGCTACGACGTCGAGGGCAGTGCGGCCCACCGGCTGCTCGACGCCCTGCCGACGGCGCTGGTCGTGCCGTGCGAGGACGAGGAGTGCCCCACGCTGACCCTGCTGGCCTCGGAGGTCGCCAAGGACCAGCCGGGGCAGGAGCTGATCCTCGAACGGCTGCTGGACCTGCTGCTGACGTACGTGCTGCGGGAGTGGTTCGACCGGCCCGGCGCGAACACGCCCGGCTGGTACCGGGCGCTGGGTGACGACGTCGTCGGCCCGGCCCTGCGCGCGATCCACGACGAGCCGCAGCGCGCGTGGACGGTCGCGGAACTCGCGGCGCGCGCGGGGGTGTCGCGGGCGGCGTTGGCGCGGAGGTTCACGTCGCTGGTCGGCGTGCCGCCGTTGACTTACCTGACCGAGTGGCGCATGGACGTCGCCGCCACCCTGCTGACCCAACCGGACGCGACGGTGGATTCGGTGGCGCGCGCGGTCGGCTATGGCGACGGTTTCGCCTTCAGCACGGCGTTCAAGAGGGTGCGCGGTGTTCGGCCGAGCGATCACCGTGTGGTAGCTCTGCGGGCATGAACCTGGAAGACCTGCGGGACGCGCTGCGCCGGTTCGCCGCCGCGCGCGACTGGGACGAGTACCACACCCCGAAGAACCTCGTGATGGCGTTGTCCGGCGAGGTCGGCGAGCTGACCGACCTGTTCCAGTGGCTCACGCCCGAGCAGGCCGCGCACGCGATGGACGACCCGGAGCTGGCGTGGAACGTGCGTGACGAGCTGGCCGACGTCATGCACTACCTGGTGCGGCTGGCGGACAAGCTGGACGTCGACCTGGTCGAGGCCGCGTTCGCCAAGATCGAGCGCAACGAGCGCCGGTTCCCGACCGGCGACCTGAAGCCCGTCGAGTGAGCCGCTAGACGTAGGTCAGCAGGAGCAGGACCAGGGCGACGAGGAGGACCAGACCGAGCAGGGCCGGTGCCCACACCGGGGGAGCTGACGACGACGGGCGGGCACGGGAGTGCCTGCCGCACTGCCTGTTCCGCCTGCGCGCTCGCCACGGCACCGGCGCCTCCCTGGTCCACTCTCCGCTGTTCATGCGGATTACCGTATGGACGGACCGAGGACCCACCGGGCGCGTCACCCACTCGCCGCGAGAGCGTCGCCCGAACAGCGGTGAAGGCCGCCGGAAAGTGACGGTTCCGCCTGGGGTGGAAAGCGGCGCAGAACGCAGAAAAGCCCTCAGGGGCACTTGGATAACCAAGTGCCCCTGAGGGAAGAATTGTTCGGCGGCGTCCTACTCTCCCACACCCTCACGAGTGCAGTACCATCGGCGCTGGAAGGCTTAACTACCGGGTTCGGAATGGGACCGGGTGTTCCCCAACCGCTATGACCACCGAAACACTATGAAATTACCAACCCGTAGGCACCCCGACCCACCCCCTGAAGCTCGACCACTCGGTCGAAGGGGTGGACCGTGATGGTCCGGTTCGGCTCTCTCAGAACCGCACAGTGGATGCGTAGCGCCTTCATGACAAGTCCTCGGCCTATTAGTACCGGTCAACTCCAGCCGTTACCGACCTTCCATCTCCGGCCTATCAACCCAATGGTCTCTTGGGGGCCTTAACCCACAAAGGGTGGGATACCTCATCTAGGAACAGGCTTCCCGCTTAGATGCTTTCAGCGGTTATCCCTTCCGAACGTAGCCAACCAGCAATGCCCTTGGCAGGACAACTGGCACACCAGAGGTCCGTCCGTCCCGGTCCTCTCGTACTAGGGACAGCCTTCCGCAAGTATCCTACGCGCGCGGCGGATAGGGACCGAACTGTCTCACGACGTTCTAAACCCAGCTCGCGTACCGCTTTAATGGGCGAACAGCCCAACCCTTGGGACCTACTCCAGCCCCAGGATGCGACGAGCCGACATCGAGGTGCCAAACCATGCCGTCGATATGGACTCTTGGGCAAGATCAGCCTGTTATCCCCGGGGTACCTTTTATCCGTTGAGCGACCACGCTTCCACAAGCCATGGCCGGATCACTAGTTCCGACTTTCGTCCCTGCTCGACCCGTCGGTCTCACAGTCAAGCCCCCTTGTGCACTTGCACTCGACACCTGATTGCCAACCAGGCTGAGGGAACCTTTGAGCGCCTCCGTTACCCTTTGGGAGGCAACCGCCCCAGTTAAACTACCCACCAGGCACTGTCCCTGATCCGGATCACGGACCGAGGTTAGACATCCAGTACGACCAGAGTGGTATTTCAACGACGACTCCACAACCACTGGCGTGGCCGCTTCACAGTCTCCCACCTATCCTACACAAGCCGAACCGAACACCAATACCAAGCTATAGTAAAGGTCCCGGGGTCTTTCCGTCCTGCCGCGCGTAACGAGCATCTTTACTCGTAGTGCAATTTCGCCGGGCCTGTGGTTGAGACAGTCGAGAAGTCGTTACGCCATTCGTGCAGGTCGGAACTTACCCGACAAGGAATTTCGCTACCTTAGGATGGTTATAGTTACCACCGCCGTTTACTGGCGCTTAAGTTCTCAGCTTCGCCCCGAAGAGCTAACCGGTCCCCTTAACGTTCCAGCACCGGGCAGGCGTCAGTCCGTATACATCGTCTTGCGACTTCGCACGGACCTGTGTTTTTAGTAAACAGTCGCTTCTCGCTGGTCTCTGCGGCCGAAAAATCCTAGCCCGCAAGGGGCTTCAAATCCCTCGGCCCCCTTCTCCCGAAGTTACGGGGGCATTTTGCCGAGTTCCTTAACCACAGTTCGCCCGATCGCCTCGGTATTCTCTACCTGACCACCTGTGTCGGTTTGGGGTACGGGCCGCATGAACACTCACTAGAGGCTTTTCTCGGCAGCATGGGATCACCCTACTTCGCCTCAATCGGCTATGCATCACGTCTCAGGATATATGAACCGCGGATTTGCCTACGATTCTCCCTACACGCTTACACCAGTACTACCACTCACTGGCGGAGCTACCCTCCTGCGTCACCCCATCGCTTGACTACTACAAGTTCAGGTCCCGCGCTCCACGTAGTCCCTCGTCCGAAGACTCGGAACAGGCTTTGGGCGGTTAGTATCACAAGGTTCGCCATGGGCGCGTTCACACGGGTACGGGAATATCAACCCGTTGTCCATCGACTACGCCTGTCGGCCTCGCCTTAGGTCCCGACTTACCCTGGGCGGATTAGCCTGGCCCAGGAACCCTTGGTCATCCGGCGGCAGAGTTTCTCACTCTGCTTTCGCTACTCATGCCTGCATTCTCACTCGTCCAGCCTCCACACCTGGATTCCTCCGGCGCTTCGATGGCTGAACGACGCTCCCCTACCCATCCCAGCTTGCGCTGAAATGACACGGCTTCGGCGGTGTGCTTGAGCCCCGCTACATTGTCGGCGCAGGACCACTTGACCAGTGAGCTATTACGCACTCTTTAAAGGGTGGCTGCTTCTAAGCCAACCTCCTGGTTGTCTGGGCGACCCCACATCCTTTCCCACTTAGCACACACTTAGGGGCCTTAGCCGGCGTTCTGGGCTGTTTCCCTCTCGACTACGAAGCTTATCCCCCGCAGTCTCACTGCCGCGCTCTCACGTACCGGCATTCGGAGTTTGGTTGATTTCGGTAAGCTTGTGGGCCCCCTAGACCATCCAGTGCTCTACCTCCGGCACGAAACACACGACGCTGCACCTAAATGCATTTCGGGGAGAACCAGCTATCACGGAGTTTGATTGGCCTTTCACCCCTAACCACAGCTCATCCCCCAGGTTTTCAACCCTGGTGGGTTCGGGCCTCCACGCGGTCTTACCCACGCTTCACCCTGGCCATGGCTAGATCACTCCGCTTCGGGTCTAGACCACGCGACTATAGGCGCCCTATTCGGACTCGCTTTCGCTACGGCTACCCCACACGGGTTAACCTCGCCACGCAGCACTAACTCGCAGGCTCATTCTTCAAAAGGCACGCCGTCACCCCTAAAGGCTCCGACGGATTGTAGGCACACGGTTTCAGGTACTATTTCACTCCCCTCCCGGGGTACTTTTCACCTTTCCCTCACGGTACTAGTCCGCTATCGGTCACCAGGGAGTATTTAGGCTTAGCGGGTGGTCCCGCCAGATTCACAGCAAATTCCACGAGCTCGCTGCTACTTGGGAACACTGTAAGAAGACGGTGAGTTTTCACGTACGGGACTTTCACCCTCTACGGCCACGCTTTCCAGACGCGTTCCGCTAACGACACCGTTTTATGACTCCTTGCCGCTCGGCAGAACTGACGAACAGGTCCCACGACCCCGCACACGCAACCCCTGCCGGGTATCACACGAATACGGTTTAGCCTCTTCCGCTTTCGCTCGCCACTACTCACGGAATCACGGTTGTTTTCTCTTCCTGCGGGTACTGAGATGTTTCACTTCCCCGCGTTCCCTCCACACGCCCTATGTGTTCAGGCGTGGGTGACCCCACATGACTGAGGCCGGGTTTCCCCATTCGGAAATTCTTGGATCTCAGCTCGGTTGACAGCTCCCCAAGACTTATCGCAGTCTCCTACGTCCTTCATCGGCTCCTGGTGCCAAGGCATCCACCGTGTGCCCTTAATAACTTGCCACAAAGATGCTCGCATCCACTGTGCAGTTCTCAAAGAACAACCAGACACCATCTCTTCCCTGCCAACGCCTACCGGCAACCCGGCGGTTCGAAGACTGAGACAGCCCTGTCGTTTCTCGCTGAGGAAAACACTCACGTGTTCTCTCAGGACCCAACAGCGTACCGAACAGAAGCTTTGAACCCTCTGAAGACCCTTCCACGCCCGCAAGCGGACAGTACTAACTCTCCAGACAACCCGAAGTCCTGCATATAGCCAGCATCCACAATAATGAGCTCCACCCGACGATCGTTCGCCGCCGGCGTGGCCTCCGAACCCGACCGAGATCGAGTCCGCAGATGCTCCTTAGAAAGGAGGTGATCCAGCCGCACCTTCCGGTACGGCTACCTTGTTACGACTTCGTCCCAATCGCCAGTCCCACCTTCGACCGCTCCCCCCAGCAAGCTGGTTGGGCCACGGGCTTCGGGTGTTACCGACTTTCGTGACGTGACGGGCGGTGTGTACAAGGCCCGGGAACGTATTCACCGCAGCGTTGCTGATCTGCGATTACTAGCGACTCCGACTTCACGGGGTCGAGTTGCAGACCCCGATCCGAACTGAGACCGGCTTTGTGGGATTCGCTCCACCTCACGGCTTAGCAGCCCTCTGTACCGGCCATTGTAGCATGTGTGAAGCCCTGGACATAAGGGGCATGATGACTTGACGTCATCCCCACCTTCCTCCGAGTTGACCCCGGCAGTCTCCCATGAGTCCCCGCCATAACGCGCTGGCAACATGGAACGAGGGTTGCGCTCGTTGCGGGACTTAACCCAACATCTCACGACACGAGCTGACGACAGCCATGCACCACCTGTACACCGGCCACAAGGGGGCCAATATCTCTACTGGTTTCCAGTGCATGTCAAGCCCAGGTAAGGTTCTTCGCGTTGCATCGAATTAATCCACATGCTCCGCCGCTTGTGCGGGCCCCCGTCAATTCCTTTGAGTTTTAGCCTTGCGGCCGTACTCCCCAGGCGGGGTGCTTAATGCGTTAGCTGCGGCACGGAGGACGTGGAAGTCCCCCACACCTAGCACCCACCGTTTACGGCGTGGACTACCAGGGTATCTAATCCTGTTCGCTCCCCACGCTTTCGCTCCTCAGCGTCAGTATCGGCCCAGAGACCCGCCTTCGCCACCGGTGTTCCTCCTGATATCTGCGCATTTCACCGCTACACCAGGAATTCCAGTCTCCCCTGCCGAACTCAAGTCTGCCCGTATCGACTGCAGGCTCCACGTTAAGCGTGAAGTTTTCACAGCCGACGCAACAAACCGCCTACGAGCTCTTTACGCCCAATAATTCCGGACAACGCTCGCACCCTACGTATTACCGCGGCTGCTGGCACGTAGTTAGCCGGTGCTTCTTCTGCAGGTACCGTCACTCACGCTTCGTCCCTGCTGAAAGAGGTTTACAACCCGAAGGCCGTCATCCCTCACGCGGCGTCGCTGCATCAGGCTTTCGCCCATTGTGCAATATTCCCCACTGCTGCCTCCCGTAGGAGTCTGGGCCGTGTCTCAGTCCCAGTGTGGCCGGTCACCCTCTCAGGCCGGCTACCCGTCGTCGCCTTGGTAGGCCATTACCCCACCAACAAGCTGATAGGCCGCGGGTCCATCCCATACCGCCGGAACTTTCCACCCACCCCCATGCAGAGGCAGGTCATATCCGGTATTAGACCTAGTTTCCCAGGCTTATCCCAGAGTACAGGGCAGGTTACCCACGTGTTACTCACCCGTTCGCCG
The DNA here is from genome assembly GCF_040744945.1 of Saccharothrix sp. HUAS TT1. Classification (NCBI taxonomy): domain Bacteria; kingdom Bacillati; phylum Actinomycetota; class Actinomycetes; order Pseudonocardiales; family Pseudonocardiaceae; genus Saccharothrix; species Saccharothrix camelliae. The sequence goes on from NZ_CP160453.1 coordinate 8,174,130, forward strand.
CTCGTGTACCCCGAAGGGCCTTACCGCTCGACTTGCATGTGTTAAGCACGCCGCCAGCGTTCGTCCTGAGCCAGGATCAAACTCTCCAATAAGGAATGAGTTCGATCGCTCCGAACAACACTGACAAGTAATGTCAGTTGTCCAGTAACAATCTCAAAGGAAAACCTCTTGACGAGGTCATACAATTTACTGGCTATTCGGCACGCTGTTGAGTTCTCAAAGAACACGCGCTCACCATCACGTCCCGCGTCTTACCGCGGTTCATTCCGGGGCTTTGTGTTTCCGGTGTTTCGCTTGTGGTGAAAGCTTAGCGGGTTCGTTTTCGCGGTGTCAAATCGGCCGTTTCGACCTGCTCGACCCCGCGTTGAAGTCGCCCTGCATTCACTTTGTCTTCCGCCGCGCTCCGTTCCGGTCTCTCTCCGGCCCGTTCCGCGCTGGCAGAGAGAAAGTTACACCCCGCCCAACGCGGAGACAAATCGGGGGTCCGGAAGCACATCTCCGCAGGTAGTACCCCCTGCGAGGGCCCTCAAACCGGATCATGTGTGACCGGGGCCACTCAAACGAGTTTTCCGTGCGGCGCGGACGGCAGGTGGACGGCCACCGACAGCCCCCCTCCGGGCACCGCTGTGGCGTGCACCTGACCCTCGTGAGCTGCGACAGCGGCCCGCACGATGGACAGGCCGAGCCCGGTGCCCGTGCGCGCGGTCCGATCGGTGCCACCTCGGCGGAACGGCTCGAACAGCTCCTCCACCCGGTCCGGCGCGATGAGCTGCCCCGACGACGAGACCCGCAGCAACGTCCACTCGGGCCCGCCCTCGGTGCGCACCTCGATCCACCCCCCGGGCAGGTTGTGCCGCACGGCGTTCTCCAGCAGGTTCCCGGCGATCCGCTCCAGCAGCGCCGGGTCGCCGACGGCGGGCGCCGGCGCGGGCAGGAACGACACCCGCAGCTGGCGCTGCTCCGCCTCCGGCCGGGCCGCCCGCCACGCGGACTCGACCACGGCGTTCAGGTCGACCGGCTCACGCACCGCCAGCCCGAGCCCGTCCGTGCGCGCGAGCAGCAGCAACGCGCTGACCAGCTGCTCGGCCCGTTCCGTCGCGGCACGCACCACACCCGCCATCCGGCGCAGCTCGTCGGCGTCGGCGTCCGGATCGGCGAGCGTCACGTCCAGCTCGGTCCGGATGACGGCCAGCGGTGTGCGCAGCTCGTGGGAGGCGTTGGCGACGAACCGGCGTTGCGACTCGAACGCCGCCTGCAGCCGGTCGAGCATCTCGTCGAACGTGTCGGCCAGCTCGGCGACCTCGTCGCGGGGGCCGTCCAGGCGCAGCCGTTCGCCCAGCGACTCGGCGGACAGGCGGCGGGCCGCGTCGGTGACGTCGTGCACGGGTTGCAGCACGCGGCCGGTGATGGTCCACGCGAGCAACGCCGCAGCGGCGACCACGCAGAGGAACGCGATCGAACCGGACCGCAGCACGTCGTCACGGGCCTGTTCGCCGAGGAGGTCCATCAACGCGCCTGCGTCGACCTCGCGACCGTCGACCACGACCGTGCTGCCGTCGGCGAAGCGGGGCGAGGAGGCGATGACCCGGCCGACGAGGAGCCAGCCGAGCAGGAGCAGCAGGCCGCTGACGAACGCGACCAGACCGGTCGCGAGGAGGGTGAGCCGCGTGCGCAGCCCCGGTCCGCGCCTGCGGGCCAGCTCAGAGTTCAGCGCGGGCCTTCTTCGGGGAAACCTGCCGTGGGCACGCGGTAGCCGGAGCCGACCACCGTGTCGATGATGCCCGGCTCGCCGAGCTTCTTGCGCAGCGTCATGACGGTGACGCGCACGGTGGTGGTGAACGGGTCGGCGTTCTCGTCCCAGACGCGCTCCAGCAGCTCTTCGCTGGAGACCACCGACCCCTTGGCGGCCAGCAGCACCTCCAGCACGCCGAACTCCTTGCGGGTCAGCTCGACGGGCTGGCCGGCGCGGCGGACCGTGCGGCGGGCCGGGTCGAGTTCGACGTCACGGGCGGTGAGCAGCGGCGGGGTGGCCGGGGTGGCGCGGCGGGCGAGGGCGCGGACGCGGGCGACCAGCTCGGGGAACGCGAAGGGCTTGGCGAGGTAGTCGTCGGCGCCGAGGGACAGGCCCGCGACGCGGTCGTCGACGCCGGCGCTCGCGGTGAGCATCATGACCCTGGTCAGGGCGCCGGAGCTGAGGATTTCCTTGCACAGCTCGTCACCGGACATGCCGGGCAGGTCGCGGTCGAGCACGACCACGTCGTACCTGGTCACGGTCGACTTCTCGTGGCCTGTCTCGCCGTCGTAGGCGACGTCAACGGCCATGCCCTCGCGCCGCAGGCCACGCGCGATCGCGTCGGCCAGCGGCACCTCGTCCTCGACTACCAGGATCCGCACGTGTCAACGGTGCCACAGATGCCTGAGAGGCTGCTTAGCGTCGGCGCCGAGTGTTGAACTCGGGTGTCCTGGACGTAGGACTCTCGCGTTCCGAGCGTAGGACTCTCGCGGTCGGGAGGTAGGACACGCGCGGGGCGGGCCGCGGCCCCGGTCGGGCGGCGCCGAGGCCGGAGCACGTGGCTCGCGGGGCCTGGCGCCGGTGTGGCCGACCGGGGACGCGGGGTCCGGCTCACTTCTCGGCGGTCGCGCCGACCTCCGCGGGCTCGGCGGCGGCCACCACCCACTCGGTGATGCGGCGGGAGACGTCCTGCGCGGTCAGGCCGACGTCGGCCAGCACCTCGGCGCGCTCGCCGTGCTCCTGGAACGCCTGCGGGACGCCCAGGTCGCGCAGCGGGGTGTCCACCGACGCGTCGCGCAGCGCCGCGGCCAGCGCCCAGCCGAAGCCGCCGTGCCGGCCGCCGTCCTCGACGGTGACGACGAGCCGGTGCCCGGCGGCCATCGCGACCAGGTCCGCGGGCACCGGGAACACCCAGCGCGGGTCGACCACGGTGACGCCGATGCCCTGGTCGGCCAGCCGTTGCGCGGCGGCCAGGCCCAGTTCGCCGAACGCTCCGACGGTGACCAGCAGCACGTCCTCGCCGGACCGGTGCAGCACGTCGACCGCGCCGACGCGCTCCAGCGCGGGCAGGTCCGGCCCGACCGACGCCTTCGGGTAGCGCACCACGGACGGCGCATCGGAGATCCGGACGGCCTCGCGCAGCTCCTCGCGCAGCGACGCGGCGTCACGCGGCGCGGCGACGTGGATGCCGGGGATCAGGCCGCAGATCGACAGGTCCCACATGCCGTGGTGGGACGCGCCGTCGGGACCGGTGATGCCGGCGCGGTCGAGCACGACGGTGACGCCCTGCTTGTGCATGGCGACGTCCATGAGCAGCTGGTCGAACGCCCGGTTGAGGAACGTCGCGTAGATGGCCACCACCGGGTGCATGCCGCCCATGGCGAGGCCGGCGGCGGAGGTCATGGCGTGCTGCTCGGCGATGCCGACGTCGAAGCAGCGCTCCGGGTAGAGGCCCGCGAACTTGTCCAGCCCCGTCGGGCCGCGCATGGCGGCGGTGATGGCGACCAGGTCGGGCCGCTCGCCGCCCAGCGCCGCCAGCTCCTCCGCGAACACGTGGGTCCACGTGCGCTTGGACGGGCCGATGTTCTCGCCGGTGATGGGGTCGATGATGCCGGTGGCGTGCATCTGGTCGGCTTCGTGGTTCTCGGCGGGCGCGAAGCCGTTGCCCTTGCGGGTGACGGTGTGCACGATGACCGGTCCGCCGAACGACTTGGCGCGCCGCAGCGCGGACTCCAGCACCGCGTGGTCGTGGCCGTCGACGGGGCCGATGTACTTCAGGCCGAGGTCTTCGAACATGGCCTGCGGGCTCAGCGCGTCCTTGATGCCGCGCTTGGCCGCGTGCAGGGCCGCGTAGACGGGCTTGCCGACGAACGGGGTGCCCTGGAGGGCGTTCTTGCCGCGTTCCAGGGCGCGCTCGTAACCGGGTTGCAGGCGCAGCGACGACAGGTGGTCGGCCAGGCCGCCGATGGTGGGCGAGTACGAGCGGCCGTTGTCGTTGACCACGATGACCACGGACCGGTCGACGCCGGAGGCGATGTTGTTCAACGCCTCCCAGCACATGCCGCCGGTCAGCGCGCCGTCGCCGACGACCGCGACGACGTGCCGGCGCTGCCCGCCGAGCTGGTAGGCCTTGGCCAGGCCGTCGGCGTAGGACAGGGCGGTCGAGGCGTGGCTGTTCTCCTCGACGTCGTGCTCGCTCTCGGACCGCGACGGGTAGCCGGACAGGCCGCCCTTCTGGCGCAGCGTGTCGAACCCGTCGCGGCGACCGGTGAGGATCTTGTGCACGTAGCTCTGGTGACCGGTGTCGAACACGATCGAGTCGTGCGGCGAGTCGAAGACCCGGTGCACGGCCATGGTCAGCTCGACCACGCCCAGGTTCGGCCCGAGGTGGCCGCCGGTCCGGGAGACCTTGTCGACCAGGAAGCGCCGGATCTCCTCCGCCAGCCGGACCAGCTCCTCGGCCCCCAGCCGTTTCAGATCCGCCGGTCCGTGCACGGATTCCAGCAGCGTCACTAGCTCCACCTCGCCCTGTGGTTCTGCTCCCCGATTCCGCCGGTCAGTCTACGGACCACAGGCTGAGACGCCGCTCAGCGAGCGGGCCGCAACAGCGCGACGCACTCGACGTGGTGCGTCATCGGGAACGCGTCGAATGCCCTGAGCTGCACCAACTCGTAACCGTGCTGGGTGAACGCGGCGATGTCGCGGGCCAGGGCAGCCGGGTCGCACGCGACGTAAACCACACGGGAGGGTCGGCTGCGGGCGATCGCGGTGACCACGTCCTTGCCCGCGCCCTTGCGCGGCGGGTCGAGCACCACGACGTCGGGTGACCGCTCGGTGAACGCGGGCGACCCGAGCACCGCCTCGGTGCGGCCGGAGTGCCAGCTGACCTGCGGTTGGTCGGACAGGTTGAGCCTGCCGTCCTGGACCGCCCGGTCCGACGACTCGACCACGGCGACCGACCCGGTGGCGCCGACCTGCTCGGCCAGCACGGACGCGAACAGCCCGACCCCGCCGTAGAGGTCCCAGGCGTGGTCGCCCGGCCGGCAGTCCGCCCAGTCGCCGACGACCTGGGCGAACGTGTCCGCGGCGGCCGGGTGGACCTGCCAGAAGCCGTCCGCGCGCAGGTTCCACGTCCGGTGCGCGGCCAGTTCGGTCGCCGTGCCGCTGCCCGCGCGCCGCCGGGACGGTCCGGGCACGGGACGGCCGCGCCGCACCACCGGCGGCCCGATCTCGGTCAGGTGCACCTGCGCGCCCGCGTCCCGGGTGATCACCAGCTCGGACTTGGGCGGCCAGGTGCGGTCCACGACGCCGTCCAGCGCGCCGGGCGCGGCGATGACGCAGTGGTCCACCGGGACGACCCGGTGGCTGCGGTGGGCGCGGAACCCGGCGCGGCCGTCCGGTCCCACGGCCATCCGGACCCTGGTGCGCCAGTCCTCCGGTCCGCCGGGCAGGTCCTCGACGATGACCTCCCAGTCGAGCTTGGCCAGCCGGAGCAGCTGCTCGGCGACCACGGCGGCCTTCAGCTCGCGCTGGGCCTGCCAGGACGCGTGCTGCCAGTCGCAGCCGCCGCACAGCCCCGGCCCGGCGAACGGGCACGGCGGCTCGACGCGGTCCGGTGACGCCTGCAGCACCTCGACGGCGTCACCCCGGCAGAACGAGCCGCCGGTGTCCTCGGTGATCCGGACCACGACCCGTTCGCCGGGCAGCGCGTGCCGGACGAAGACCACGCGGCCCTCGTGCCGGGCGACGCAGTGCCCGCCGTGGGCGACCGCCCCGACCTCGACCTCGATCAACCGCTGCTTCCAGGTCGCCGTCACCTGCGGTTCCCCTGATCCTCTCCGCCGCGCTTGTCCAGACCGCGCCGGATGGCGCCGGGCGCGACGACGTCGTCGTTGTCGGTCACCTTCGAGGATGAGGCCAGCTGCCACGGCACGCTGGTCACCATCACCCCGGGTTGGAACAGGAGCCTGCCCTTGAGCCGCAGCGCGCTCTGGTTGTGCAGGAACTGCTCCCACCAGTGGCCGACCACGTACTCCGGGATGAACACCGTGACGACGTCGCGCGGGTTGTCCGTGCGGACCCGCTTGACGTAGTCCAGGACCGGTTTGGTGATCTCGCGGTAGGGCGACTCGATCACCTTCAGCGGCACCTTGAAGTTCTCCTTCTCCCAGTCCCGCACCAGGCGCCGGGTGTCGCCGTCGTCCACGTTCACGGTGACGGCTTCGAGCATGTCCGGCCGGGTCGCCTTGGCGTAGGCCAGGGCGCGCAGGGTCGGCATGTGCAGCTTCGAGACCAGCACCATGGCGTGGTTGCGGGCGGGCAGCAGCTTCTGCCGCTCCTGCTGGCGCAGCTCCTCGGCGACCCGGTCGTAGTGCCTGCGGATCGCCGTCATCAGGGCGTAGAGGGCGGCCATCGCGGCGATGGCGATCCACGCGCCGTGGGTGAACTTCGTGATCAGCACCACGACCAGCACGGACGCCGTCATGGCCAGGCCGAACGAGTTGATCGCCTGCGAGCGGCGCATCCGGCGGCGGGCCACCGGGTCGGTCTCCTTCGCCAGCAGCCGGTTCCAGTGCCGGATCATGCCGGTCTGGCTCATCGTGAACGACACGAACACGCCCACGATGTAGAGCTGGATGAGCTTGGTGACCTCCGCGTCGAACGCGATGACCAGCACGATCGCCGCGCCCGCGAGGAAGACGATGCCGTTGCTGAACGCCAGCCGGTCGCCGCGGGTGTGCAGCTGGCGCGGCAGGTAGCGGTCCTGGGCGAGGATCGAGCCGAGCACCGGGAAGCCGTTGAACGCGGTGTTCGCGGCCAGCACCAGGATCAGCGCGGTGACGGTCGTGATGAAGAAGAAGCCGACCGGGAAGCCGTCGAACACCGCGCCCGCGATCTGGGCGACCATCGTCTTCTGCTCGTAGCCCGGTGGCGCGTCGACCAGCTGGTGCGCCGGGTCGGAGGCCATCTTCACGCCGGTGAGCTGGGCCAGCACGATCAGGCCCATCAGCATCACGACCGCGATCAGGCCCATCATCAGCAGCGTGGTCGCCGCGTTGCGCGACTTCGGCTTGCGGAACGCCGGCACGCCGTTGCTGATCGCCTCCACACCGGTCAGCGCCGCGCAGCCGGACGAGAAGGCGCGCAGCACGAGGAACACGAACGCCAGGCCGACCAGGTGGTCGTCCTCGGCGCGCAGTTCGAGGCCCGCGCTCTCGGCGCGCATCTCGTCGCCGAGGACGAGGCCGCGGAACAGGCCGTAGGCGATCATCAGGACGACGCCGACCATGAACGCGTAGGTCGGGATGGCGAACGCGCTGCCGGACTCGCGGATGCCGCGCAGGTTGATCGCGGTGAGGACGACGATCGCGGCGACCGCGAACTCGACCTTGTGGGTGGCGACGAACGGGATGGCCGACCCGATGTTCGCCGCGGCGGAGGAGATCGAGACCGCGACCGTGAGGATGTAGTCCACGAGCAGGGCGCTCGCCACCGTCAGGCCCGCCCTGCGGCCCAGGTTGACCGTGGTGACCTCGTAGTCGCCGCCGCCGGAGGGGTAGGCGTGCACGTTCTGCCGGTAGCTCGCCACGACCGTCAGCATCACGATGACGACCACGACGCCGACCCACGGCGCCACCGCATAGGCGGACAGACCGGCGACCGACAGCACGAGGAAGATCTCCTCGGGCGCGTAGGCCACGCTCGACATCGCGTCCGAGGCGAACACGGGCAGGGCGATGCGCTTGGGCAGGAGGGTGTGGGCTAGCCGGTCGCTGCGGAACGGCCTGCCGACCAGCAGGCGCTTGGCCGCGGTTGCGAGCTTGGACACGGGTCGACAGCGTAAGGGGTCAGGTCCCCTGGTCGGAGTAATCGTGAGTAGGTTCTGCGTAAGCGTCGTTCAGGAGGCTTTCGTGCACGTGGTGATCATGGGTTGCGGCCGGGTGGGCTCGTCCCTGGCCAAGGCTCTGGAGCGCCTGGACCACCAGGTGTCGGTGATCGACAAGGACGCCCAGTCGTTCCGCAGGCTCGGCTCGGACTTCCACGGCCAGCAGGTGGTCGGCAACGGCTTCGACCAGCGGGTTCTCATCGAGGCGGGGATCGAGCGGGCGGGCGCGTTCGCGGCCGTGTCCAGCGGCGACAACTCCAACATCATCTCGGCCAGGGTGGCGCGGGAGACGTTCGGGGTGGAGGCGGTGGTCGCGCGGATCTACGACGAGAAGCGCGCCGCGGTGTACGAGCGGCTGGGCATCCCGACCGTGGCGACCGTGCCGTGGTCGACCGACCGGTTCCTGCGGATGCTGCTGCCCGAGGGCACCGCGACGGCGTGGCGCGACCCGTCGGGCAGCGTCGCCGTGCTGCCGCTGGAGCTGCACGAGGACTGGGTCGGGCGGACGGTGCGCGACCTGGAGGAGGCCACCGGGTGCCGGGTCGCGTTCGTGATGCGGTTCGGGACCGGCGTGCTGCCCGACTCGAAGACCGTGCTGCAGGAGGACGACCAGGTGTACGTGGCCGCCCTGTCCGGCACCGTGACCGATGTGGCCGCCGCGGCGGCCCACGCGCCCGAGGAGAGCTGAGTGCGGATCGCGATTGCGGGTGCCGGCGCGGTGGGTCGGTCCATCGCGGCGGAGCTGGTGTCCGACGGGCACCAGGTGATGCTGATCGAGCGGGACCGGAACCACTTCGAGCCGCACACCGTCGAGCAGGCGGAGTGGGTGCAGGCGGACGCGTGCGAGCTGTCCTCGTTGGAGGACGCGGGGATGCAGCTGTGCGACGTGGTCATCGCGGCCACCGGTGACGACAAGGTCAACCTGGTCGTGTCGCTGCTGGCCAAGACCGAGTTCGCGGTGCGGCGCGTGGTGGCGCGGGTGAACGACCCGGCCAACGAGTGGCTGTTCACCACCTCGTGGGGCGTGGACGTGGCCGTCTCGACGCCGCGCATCCTGTCCGCGCTGGTGGAGGAGGCCGTGACGATCGGGGACGTGGTCCGGCTGATGACGTTGCGCCAGGGCCAGGCGAACCTGGTCGAGATCACCCTCCCCGGCGACACCCCGCTGGCGGGCTCCCCGGTCAACGGCCTGGCGCTGCCGCGCGACGCGGCCCTGGTGACCATCCTGCGCGGCGGCCGGGTGATCGTGCCCACGCCGGACGACACGCTGGAGGGCGGGGACGAGCTGCTGTTCGTGGCGGCGGCGGACGTGGAACAGGAGATCCGCTCGGCCCTGGGCTACTGACCCGCGGTCGGCTGGGCCCGAAGGGCCGTTTTTGTCGGTGCCGGGCGGTTGAATAGAAGCAGGGGTCCCCTGGGCGGGGACCCCTGCGGAGCGTTCTGAGGCCGGAGTGCTCTGAGGCCGGAGTGCTCTGAGGCCGGAGTGCTCCTGGGTCGGAGCGCTCTCGGTTCGGGGCGTTCAGGGTCGGCGGTCGGTGCTCGGCGGCCCGGAGCGTTACGGAGCCCGGCGGCTAGTGCTCGTCGGCGCGGGCTGGTTGGGGGCGTTGCTCGGTCGAGGTGTCGAGCATCTGCCGGTAGATGTCCGGCTCGCCCTCCTGGTCGGCGGCGGCTTGGGCGCGGAGGCGGGCTTCGGCGGCCGCGTTCTCCTCTTCCTCCTTGGCCAGTGCCGCCTTGAGGCGCTTGTCCGAGCGGCGCACCGCCCAGACCGTGGCGACCAGCGCGATCGCCATCAGCGGGTAGCCCATGGCCAGGCGGGCGGCGGCCAGCCAGCCCACCGAGGCCTCGTCGTACAGCCACCGCTGCACCACGAAGCGGGCGCCGAAGACCAGGGCCCACACGAGCGTGGCGATGTCGTAGTCGCGCACGCTGGCCTTGTCCTGCCGCCACGACGAGCCCTGGCCGTTGAGGAACGACCAGATCACGCCCGCCAGCGGCCACCTGACCAGGATCGAGGCCAGGAACACGCCGCCGTAGACGAGGCTCTGCCAGATGCCGAACAGGAAGAAGCCCTTGGCGTCGCCCGTCCGGTAGGCGATGAACGCGGCGATGCCGACGCCGAAGACCGCCGACACGGCCGGCTGCACGGACCCCTTGCGCATGGCCAGCACGATGCCGATCACGACCGCCGACGCCAGCGCGCTCCAGATCGCGGGCATCAGCCCGGCGAACGCGTTGACCAGCACGAACACCACGACCGGCAGCGAGGAGAAGACCAGGCCGCTGACGCCGCCCATCTGCTCCAGCATGGTGGGCTGCTTCTCGGACTCGTTCTTCTGGGTCATGAAGCGTTCTGCAGCTCGTAGTAGGGGTTGTAGAGCACCTTGCGCCCGTCGCGCACCGCGATCCGGCCCTTGGCCTTGATCGTGCGCCCCGGCTCGATGCCCGCGATCCGGCGACGTCCCAGCCAGACCAGCGTCACGCCCTCGGTGCCGTCGTACAACTCCGCCTCCAACGTGGCGGCGGCGTCACGCGGGCACAGCTCGACGCTGCGCAGCCTGCCCAACACCGTCACCTCCTGACCGGACTGACAGTCGCACGCGCGGACGGCCCCGACGGCCACGGCTTTTCGGGACAGGTCGTCGGCGTCCAACTCGCTCACGTCGGTGGTCAGCCGACGCACGAGGCGGCGCCAGTAGCCACCCCCAGTACCAGTCATCCCCGACTCCTGGAAATGCGTGGGGCCTCGACAGCGAAGCCCGTCCAACAGCCAGCGTAACCGGGTGCACCCGGTCGGGTATCCGACTGGGGGAGGATCTGACGTCATGGAGTCGTCACCCGCCGTTCTGCTGCCGGGCACCGCGTCCGACGAGGTCTTCGTCTCCTCGGTGTTCGCCCGCCCGCTGGCCGGGGCCGGGTTCGACCTGGTGGCGCCCGCGTCCCGGGACGTGGCCGGGCACCTCGCCGCGCTGGACGCCGCCTGGACCGGGACACCGCTGGTCGTCGGCGGTGTCTCGCTGGGCGCGCAAGTGGCGGCGGCGTGGGCGGTCCGGCACCCCGAGCGGTGCGCGGGCCTGCTGGTGGCGCTGCCCGCGTGGCACGGCCCGGCGGACGGCGCGCCGGCGGCCCTGGCCGCGCTGGCCAGCGCGGCGGTGGTGGAGTCGGCGGGCGTCGAGGCCGCGCTGACCGGGGTCGACGGGTGGCTGGGCGATGAGCTGCGACGGGCGTGGCCCCGGTACGGGACGCGGTTGGCGCACGCGCTGCGGGAGGCCGCCGGGTCGGTGTCGCCGACGCCGGCCGAGCTGGCCGGGCTGGCGGCGCCGGTGGGGGTCGCGGCCTGCACCGACGACCCCATTCACCCGTTGGGTGTAGCCCGGACGTGGGTCGAGGCGTTGCCTCGTGCCGCTCTGCGCACGACGACGTTGGCGGCGTTGGGCGCGGACCGGGAGTCCCTGGGCCGCGCCGCGCTCACCGCCTACCTCGAAGCCTCCGGCTCGACGCCCCCAGCGGTCTAGCCCTGCTGCTGCTGGGCCTGGATGTGCCGGGCGATCGCCTCCGGCAGCTCGATCGGCAGCGCGGTGCGCACCGGCATCGCCTGCTCGCCGCGCACCACGACCGTGTCCCGCAGCAACGCGTACAGGGCGTCGGTCGCCTTGGCGCTCAGCTCCTCCGTCGGCGCCGCCGCGATGCCGCGCAGCATCCACCGAGGGCCGTCCACGCCGACCACGCGCAGGTGCACCTCGTTGTTGCGGGCGGTGATCTCCTCGCCCCACTCGCCGTTCTCCCGCAGGATGCGGAAGCCGTCGGACTTGAACTGGGCGATCATCTCGCCGCTGACCTCCGGCCACAGCCGGTCGGACTTCGGCGCCGCGAACGCGCTGACGGTGAGCTGGCCGACGGTCGTGAGCAGGTGCACCGCCCGGACCGCGCCCGCCGGGTCCATCTCGACCTGCAGCTGCGCGCCCTCGGGCACGGGCAGCCGGATCGAACCGAGGTCCAGCCGGTTCAGGCCGTCGGCGGGGGCCTGGGTGGAGTCGAACGGCCCGTCCTCGGCCTCCCCGGCGCCGCCGAACTCGACCTCGGGTTGCGCCGTCCCCCGGTTCGCGGAGTGCCTACCGCGCTTGCGGCGCTTTCCGAACATCGCCTTCACCCCTCCGTCCGGGCGAGCACGTCGTGCCCGCCTGTAGAGCCGTAGCCGCCCGCGCCCCGCACGGAGTCGGGCAGCTCGTCGACTTCGCGGAACACCGCGTGCTCCACCTTCTGCACCACGAGCTGGGCGATCCGGTCACCGCGCGACAGCACCACGGGCTCGCGCAGGTCGTGGTTCACCAGGCACACCCTGATCTCGCCCCGGTAGCCCGCGTCGATCGTGCCCGGCGTGTTGACCACGCTCAGGCCCACGCGCGCGGCGAGGCCGGAACGCGGGTGCACGAACCCCGCGTACCCCTCGGGCAGCGCGATGGCGACGCCCGTCCCGACCACGGCGCGCTCCCCCGGTTCGATCACCACGTCGGTGGTCGTCACCAGGTCCGCGCCGGCATCACCCGGACGGGCGTAGGCCGGGGGTGGGACGGCAGGATCGAGCCGGGACAGCAGGACCTCGACGCTGGGCACGGCGCGCGAGACTACCCTGGTGGCGTGAGCGAGAGTGCTGTGACCGCCCCGACCGCGTTCCGCGAGCGGTTGTACGTGCCCTGGTGGGGTTGGCCGCTGCCGCTGGCCGCGGCCGCGCTGCTGGCCGCCGAGATCCACATGGGCTTCCCCGGCGTGCGGTCGTGGCTGCCGTACCTCATCACGGTGCCGCTGGCGGCGCTGCTGCTGGTCCGGCTGGGTTCGGTGAAGGTCGAGGTGTCCGGCGGCGAGCTGCGGGTCGGCGCGGCGCACGTGCCGCTGGACCTGCTCGGCGAGGTCGAGGTGTTCGACGCGAAGTCCAAGCGCAAGGCGATGGGGCCGGACCTGGACCCGATGGCGTACGTCGCGCACCGGGGCTGGGTCGGGCCGATGGTCCGGGTGCAGCTGCGGGACCCCGCCGACCCGACGCCCTACTGGCTGTTCAGCGTGCGGTCGGCGGAGGAGCTGGCGGAGCTGCTGCGCGCGCGGTGAATCACCTCATCAGGTGAATCGCGCCGTCCTGGGCGGGGACCGGTCAACGGCGACTGGGCGCCACCCCGGCGGTGGGGTGAGCGCCCAGGTCTGGTCGTAGGTGTGGTCGGTGGATCGGTGTCGGGTCGGCTCGTGCCGGTCGTGCCTCAGGCGCAGTCGCGGCAGATGTACTGGCCGTTGACTTCCTCGGCCAGCCTGCTGCGGTGGTGCACCAGGAAGCACTTGGAGCACGTGAACTCGTCCGCCTGCTTCGGCAGGACCTTGAACGTCAGCTCCTCACCGGACAGGTCGGCGCCCGGCAGCTCGAAGTTCTCGGCGGTCGCGTCCTCGTCGATGTCGACGACCCCGGACTGCGTTTCATTGCGCCGCGCCTTCAGCTCCTCGAGGGAGTCCTCAGCGAGTTCGTCCGCCTCGCTGCGACGCGGTGCGTCGTAGTCGGTCGCCATACTTCTTTCACCCCTGCGGTCAACGGAGACTGTTCGTGTCGCTGGTTAACGCACCAGCGCCCCTTTTTGTGCCCCCCGTCCCCAGTGACGGAGGTCTCGCTCGTGCTGCCGGGCGCCAACCCCCTGTTCGTCGACGCTTTCAGGTGTCCGGCGGTGCGCGGAGCGCCGAGAGGGTAGCTCATTGATCGGGGGGTCGTGCAGCGGGTTCCCCCTAATTGAGCAGACGGGTGACAGGCCCTCCGCACGCTGGCCCGATAGGCTGGGACACGCGTCACCCACCCGGTGCTCCCGTGCTGCGCTGCCCGACCAGGGCGTTGACCGTCCGCGACCGGGTGATTGCGGCCCGCTACGCCCCGGCCCGGGGCGCGGGGCCGCGGGACGCGGAATAGCCTGATCACTGTCAGCACTGGGCCAGGGGAGGTCGACGGACGTGGGACCCGGTACGGGGAGCAGCGGGTCGTCGCGGTACCGGAAGCGGCGGCCGTGGCCGGCGCTCGTGCTGTTCCTGGTGCTCGCCGCGACAGCGGTGGTGGTCTGGAACCGCGTGTTGTCGGACGAGGGCGACGTGGACGCGGCGATCAGGTGCAACGCGCCCGGCGGGGTGCCGTTGCCCTCGGCGGGCGCTCCGGTGGCGCCGGCGGCCGAGCCGCAGCCGCGGCTGGGGTCGGTGCTGGGGCACGACGCGCTGGACCGGACCGACCCGGTGCCCGTCGCCCAGGTGCAGTTCCGCGTGTTCAACGCGAGCACCCAGCGCAACCAGGCGCGGTTCGTCGCGACGACGCTGGAAGAGCTGGGCATGAAGCAGGCCGCGGAGCCGGACAACGACCCGGTGTACCCGGCGCAGGACATGGGCTGCCGCGGCCAGATCCGGTTCGGCGCGCCCGGCGCCGGCGCGGCGCGGACGTTGAGCCTGGTGGAGCCGTGCCTGGAGCTGGTGCGCGACGAGCGCCAGGACGCGACGGTGGACGTGGCGATCGGGCAGAAGTTCAGCGAGGTGAAGCCGAACAGCGACGCCCGCAAGGTGCTCGACCAGCTGGCGGAGTGGGCGGCGCAGCAGCCCGAGCAGCAGGGCGGTCAGGCGGCGGAGGGCTCGACGGCGCTGTCGCTGAACGCCGACCACCTCAAGGCCGCCCGCGACGTCCGCTGCTGACCCCCGCACCCGCGCGAGTCGAACGCCCGGCACCCGCGAGTCGAACGCTCAGGACCCCCGAGTTCGTCATTCGGAATGACGAACTCGGGGGTCCTGGAGGTTCGACACGCGGGACGCGAACGTTCGACTCGCGGGTCAGACCTTGGCGAAGCCGCAGTCGACCAGGGCGGTGAAGAGGGCGTCGGCGATGCCCGGGGCGGCGGCGAAGGTGGCGTCGGCGCCCAGCTCCGGGGCTTCACCCGGCAGGTGGACGACGGCGCCCGCCTCACGGGCCAGCAGCGCGCCCGCCGCCCAGTCCCACCGGCCCAGGGTGTGCTCGGCGTAGGCGTCCAACCGCCCGGCCGCCACGGCGCACAGGTCCAGCGAGGCCGCACCGGCCCGCCGCATGTCCCGAACCCTCGTCGCGAGCCCCGCCCACGCCTCCGCCTGGCGCTGCCGGCGCTCCGGTCGGTAGGCGAAGCCGTAACCCAGGAGGGACAGGTCCAACCGGGTGGCGTTCGACACCGCGAGCCGCCGGCCGTCCAGCCACGCCCCGCCGCCGCGCGCCGCCGTCCACACCCGGCCGCTCACCGGCTCCACCACGGCGCCCGCCACGGACTCGCCGTCGACCTGCGCGGCGACCGAGACGGCGTAGTGCGGGATGTCGTAGAGGTAGTTCACGGTGCCGTCGATCGGGTCGACGACCCAGGTCAGGCCCTCGACGGCGGCGCTGCCGCCCTCCTCCTCCCCGATCACCGGCTCGCCCGGCCGCAGCTCGGCGAGCCGCCGCCGGACCAGCTGCTCGGACGCGCGGTCGGCCGCGGTCACCACGTCGGTGGCGCTGCTCTTGGTGTCCACATCGGTCACGGCGGCCGCGCGGGTGGCCACGGCCAGCTCACCGGCCTCGCGGGCCACGAGCACGGCGACTTCGACCAATGAGCGGGGATCGAAACGCAACTGTTCCTCCTGCGTCACTCTCACGGGACTATCGGAGAACTGCAGGCTAATGTCTGCGGCCACGGTTACTGAATCGAGTAGGAAGGGCCACGGGGATGGGCATGACCCGCGGGTTCGGCGTGGACATCGGCGGTTCCGGCATCAAGGGCGGGCTCGTGGACCTCGAAGCGGGGGCGCTGGACGGTGAGCGGCTGCGCATCACCACACCCCAGCCGTCGACCCCGGACGCGGTCGCCGACGTGGTCGCCGAGATCGTCGAGAAGTTCAACTGGGAGGGCCCCGTCGGCGTCACGCTGCCGTGCGTGATCAAGCACGGCGTCTCGCTGTCCGCCGCCAACGTCGACAAGGCGTGGATCGGCACCGACGCCGCCCAGCTGTTCGCCGACCGCCTCGGCCGGCCCAAGGACCAGGTCGTCGTGCTGAACGACGCCGACGCGGCCGGGATCGCCGAGATGCGGTTCGGTTCCGGTGTCGACCGGGACGGCCTGGTGGTGCTGCTGACGTTCGGCACCGGCATCGGCAGCGCCCTGTTCCTGGACGGCAAGCTCGTCCCGAACACCGAGTTCGGCCACCTGGAGGTCGACGGCCACGACGCGGAGAAGCGCGCGGCGGCCTCGGTGAAGGAGGACAAGGGCCTGAGCTGGGCCGAGTGGACGCCCCGCGTCTCCAGGTACATCTCCGTGCTGGAGAACCTGATCTGGCCCGACCTGGTGATCGCGGGCGGCGGTGTCAGCAAGAAGGCCGAGAAGTGGCTGCCGCTGCTGGAGGTGCGCACCGAGGTGGTGGCCGCCGCGCTGAAGAACGACGCGGGCATCGTCGGGGCCGCGGTCGCCGCCGCGCAGGGCCTCCAGCACTGATTTGCGCAGCGTTCCACCTGCGAGAACGCGTGCCGGACCACCTCGGATGACGCCGGGGCGCAACGGCACGCGATTCTCGTCGTTACAATGGAACGGTGCCCCGCTGACGAACGATCCGGCGGGGGATCCCCCGTACTCAGGCGACCGAGGTTCGCGCCCTTCGGTCGTCCTTGATCGACAGTCGCGAAAGGGCGTACGTGGCAGCCGCGAAGACGACTCAGGCAGCTCAGGCTGACGCCGAGGAGACGCCCAAGGCCACCTCGGCGAGGAAGGCCCCGGCGAAGAAGCCGGCGGCGAAGACCGCCGCGGCGGGGAAGACGGCCACGCGGGCGCCGCGCAAGACGGCCGCCAAGGCCGCCGCTGCCGCGCCCGGCAAGGTCAAGAAGGACGGCGAGGAGCCCGAAGACCTCGAAGGCGCGCCGGACGCCGAAGACCTCGTCGACGACGTCGAGCTGATCGACGAGCCGGTCGAGGAGGAGCCCGCCGAGGAGGAGGCCAAGCCCGGCGAGGGCGACTTCGTCTGGGACGAGGAGGAGTCGGAGGCCCTGCGGCAGGCCCGCAAGGACGCCGAGCTGACCGCCTCGGCCGACTCGGTCCGCGCCTACCTGAAGCAGATCGGCAAGGTCGCCCTGCTCAACGCGGAGGAGGAGGTCGAGCTCGCCAAGCGCATCGAGGCCGGCCTCTACGCCGCCGAGCGGGTCCGCCGGGCCGAGGACGAGCAGGAGAAGCTGACCCCGCAGATGCGCCGCGACCTGCGGTGGATCGTGCGGGACGGCGAGCGGGCCAAGAACCACCTGCTGGAGGCGAACCTCCGCCTGGTGGTGTCGCTGGCCAAGCGCTACACCGGTCGCGGCATGGCGTTCCTGGACCTGATCCAGGAGGGCAACCTCGGCCTGATCCGCGCGGTCGAGAAGTTCGACTACACCAAGGGCTACAAGTTCTCCACGTACGCGACGTGGTGGATCCGCCAGGCGATCACCCGCGCGATGGCCGACCAGGCCCGCACCATCCGCATCCCGGTGCACATGGTCGAGGTCATCAACAAGCTGGGTCGCATCCAGCGCGAACTGCTCCAGGACCTGGGCCGCGAGCCCACCCCGGAGGAGTTGGCCAAGGAGATGGACATCACCCCGGAGAAGGTGCTGGAGATCCAGCAGTACGCCCGGGAGCCCATCTCGCTCGACCAGACGATCGGCGACGAGGGCGACAGCCAGCTCGGTGACTTCATCGAGGACTCCGAGGCCGTGGTGGCGGTGGACGCGGTGTCGTTCACCCTGCTGCAGGACCAGCTCCAGTCGGTGCTGGCGACGTTGTCCGAGCGCGAGGCGGGCGTGGTGCGGCTGCGGTTCGGCCTCACCGACGGCCAGCCGCGCACGCTGGACGAGATCGGCCAGGTCTACGGCGTGACGCGCGAGCGGATCCGGCAGATCGAGTCGAAGACGATGTCGAAGCTGCGGCACCCGTCGCGGTCGCAGGTGCTGCGCGACTACCTGGACTGATACCCAGGCTGAAGATCACTCCAGGTCAGGGCCCCTCGGCTGAACAGCCGAGGGGCCCTGACTTTTTCACCTGGTCAGGTGATGCCCTTCCTCACTCTCCGTGGTGTCCTGGTAGTGGCGCAGCCGCCGGGGGGCGGCACAGGGGACGCGCCGGCACAGGGGGAACACCATGACTGGAAGCCGCACTGAAGCACGCCGTTCGCGCCTGGACGCGCCGGACGCGGTGGACCGGCAGCCGTGGCCGGAGCACGCGAACAACGGCGAGGAGGGCGACTACCCGCACGTCGCCAACTACGGCAAGGGCCTCCCGCACGACGAGGTCGGCGAGGTCCGGCCGGAGGCGTACAACACGCTGCTGAGGGCGCTGTCCACCGGGCGGCCCGAGGACTTCGAACGGGTGCCGCTGGGCGGCGAGGTCAAGCTCGTCAACCCGCAGTCCGGGCTCGCGCGCGACGTCGAGGGCCCGCACCCGCGGTCGCTGACCATCCCGCCCGCGCCGCGCCTGGACAGCCCGCGCAACTCGGCCGAGGCGGTCGAGCTGTACTGGATGGCGCTGACCAGGGACGTGCCGTTCACCGAGTACGACGGGCACCCGCTGATCGCGCGGGCGGCGGCGGAGCTGTCGCGGTTGGGCGACTACCGGGCGCCGAAGGTCGACGGCCTGGTCACGCCGGCCACGATCTTCCGCGGCGACACCCGCGGCGACCTGCGCGGGCCGTTCCTGTCGCAGTTCCTGCTGCGGGACATCCAGTACGGCACGCTGCGGGTGCCCCAGCTGCACGACACCGTGCGGCCGGACTGCGACTACCTGACCGACTTCGACGCGTGGCGCGCCGTGCAGGAGGGCGCCGCGGCGCCCGGCATCGAGCGGGACCACGACAACCGCCGCTACCCGCGCAACGCCCGCGACCTGACGAACTACGTGCACTTCGACGCGCTGTACGAGGCTTACCTCAACGCCGCGCTGATCCTGCTCGACCTGGGCGCGCCGTTCGACAACGGCAACCCGTACCGGCACTCGGCCAACCAGGTCGGCTTCGGCACGTACGGCGCGCCGCACCTGCTGTCCCTGGTGACGGAGGTGGCGACGCGGGCGTTGAAGGCGGCCTGGTTCCAGAAGTGGCACGTGCACCGCAGGTTGCGGCCGGAGGCGTTCGGCGGGCGGGTCCACGCGCACCTGTCCGGCCTGCGGGACTACGGCATGATCGACCGGGAGGTGCTGGACTCGGAGGCGGTCGAGCTGACCCACGAGCGGCACGGGTCCTACCTGCTGCCGCAGGCGTTCCCGGAGGGCTCGCCGACGCACCCGTCGTACGGCTCGGGTCACGCGACGGTGGCCGGCGCGTGCGTCACGGTGCTGAAGGCGTGGTTCGACGAGTCGTGGGTGCTGCCGGACCCGGTGGTGGTCAACGCCGACGGCACCGGCCTGGAGCCGTACGAGGGTGGCGACGTGCTCACCGTGGGTGGCGAGCTGGACAAGGTGGGCTCGAACATCCCGACCGCCCGGAACATGGCGGGCGTGCACTGGCGGAGCGACTTCACCGAGGCCGTGCTGCTCGGCGAGGCGGTCGGCATCGGGGTGCTGCGCGACCACGTCCGG
The DNA here is from genome assembly GCF_040744945.1 of Saccharothrix sp. HUAS TT1. Lineage (NCBI taxonomy): Bacteria > Bacillati > Actinomycetota > Actinomycetes > Pseudonocardiales > Pseudonocardiaceae > Saccharothrix > Saccharothrix camelliae. The sequence continues at coordinate 8,193,616 of NZ_CP160453.1, forward strand.
GTCAACCACGAGGACGCGTCGTTCGGCCTGACCCGGTTCGACGGGCGGCGGGTCACCATCTGAACGGGTGGTGAAGTGGACGGGTCACGTCCGGATCGTGGAATTCGGGTCCGTGTTCGCTCTGGGCTGACCAAAGTGTTACCGGTCACAGGACGGCCCGTCCGACACCCACCTTCTGGAGCAGTGATCGTGCGTCGAACGCCGTATCCGCAGGTCGGGAAACCGTTGCGGCGACAGCGGAACGTGAGCGGCCGCCGTTCGATCGGCTGGAAATCCCAGGTTCCGACAACCCCGGCGCCGGGTAAATCAGGAGTGACGCGGGTCGCCACGGCCCAGGGAACACTGACTTACGCCCGTGCGTCTGCAAGAGTGGAAGCAGCGAACACGGCGCACCCGCCAGATGCGAGGTGGTCGCAGCTAGGTGTGAGGGCACCGATCCCCGGTGCCGGGACGGAGGGAGATTTCCATGACTACGACGCTCACCCGCCCCGCGTTGACCGCTGCCGACCGCTGCGACCGCTGCGGGGCTGCTGCCCAGGTTCGCGCCGTGCTCCCCTCCGGGGGCGAGTTGCTGTTCTGCGGGCACCACGCCCGTGAGCACAGCACCAAGCTGCGCGAACTCGCTGCCGAGCTGCAGCAGGGCTGAACACCACGAGTCCCGGCGGGGACTCGTAGCACCCTAGCCGTCCGGGGCGGGGATCCGACGAGGATCCCCGCCCCCCTCATCTTCCGGGGCAGTCGCACCGCTTCGACGGCGGCGCGGGGCTCGTCGGCGCGGGCTCGGCGCGGGGTCAGACCTCGCCCAGGACCGGCTCGAAGGCCAGTTCGGCGGCGCCCACGAGCTTGGCGTCCCGGCCGAGGGGCGACTTGACGATCCTGGTCCCGCCGACGGCCCGCGACACCAGCGACCGCCGCTGCACGGCGGCGCGCAGCTGGTCCACCAGCGTTTCCGGCAGCGCCGTGAACAGGTCCCCCAGCACCACCAGCTCCGGGCCGAGCATGTTCACCACGGTGATCAGCCCCATGGCCAGCCACTCGGTGAACTCGCCGAGCCGGTGCGCGACGCTGTCCGGCGACCCGGCCAGCGACCGCAGCTCCGCCACCACGGTGCCGCGCGGCGCGTCCTCGGGCAGGGCCAGGGCGCGGCACAGCGCCGCCTCCCCCACCTCGGTCTCCCAGCAGCCCTGGCAGCCGCAGTAGCAGCGCCGGCCGCCGGGGCGCACCACCATGTGCCCCAGCTCGCCGACGTAGCCGCCGGTGCCGCGCAGCGGCTGCCCGCTGGAGATCACGCCGCCGCCGATGCCGACGTCGGCGGAGATGTAGACCATGTCGGACGAGTCGCGGGCCGCGCCGCGCACGTGCTCGGCCAGCGCGCCCAGCTCGGCGTCGTTGCCGACCTGGACGGGGACCTTGAGCACCGACGACAGCCGCTCGCCCAGCGCCACGTCGGTCCAGTGCAGGTTGGGCGCCTCGTGCACGAGGCCGTCGGCGCGGCGGACCACGCCGGGCACGGACACGCCGACACCGACCGCCCGCACGTCGAGCTCGTCGGCCAGCAGCTTGGCCGAGTCGGCGACGTGCGTGATCACCTCGCCGGGGTCGCGGGACCGGTGGTGCAGGTTCCACGAGTCCCGGCCGAGGATGTCGCCGCCGAGGCCGACCATGGCCATCGCCACCTGCTCGACGCGGATGTCGATGGCCATCACCACGGCCGCGTTCGGCTGCGGCAGCACCAGCAGGGACGGCCGGCCCGCGCCGGAGCGCTGCGCGGGCACCCGTTCGGCCACCACGCCGGACTCGGCCAAGCCGTCCACCAGGGCCTTGATCGTGCTGCGGTTGAGGCCCAGCTCAGCCGCCAGCGACGCCCTGGTGGACGGTCCGTCCACGTGCAACCGGCGCAGCAGCGCCGTCCGGTTGTGCCGGCGTACCTCGTCGGGTCGGGCTCCCGCGGTCGGTGTGCTCACGTCAGCGGGCGGCGGACGCCGCCCGGCGGCGGGACAGCGCGTCGACGCTCGCGGCCAGCAGCAGCACCAGGCCGGTCACGATGAACACGACCGCGGCGGGCTGGTTGAGCAGGCCCATGCCGTTCTGGATGGTCGCCAGCACCGCGCCACCGATGACCGCGTCGCGCAGCTTGCCCTTGCCGCCGAACAGCGACGTGCCACCGATGACGGCCGCGCCGACCGCCATGAGCAGCGTGTTGCCGCCACCGGCGTTCGGGTCGACCGAACCGACCTTCGACGAGTAGACGATCGCGCCGACGGCCGCCAGGGAGGAGGCGATCACGAACACGCTCATCCGGATCTGCGCCACGTTGATGCCGGCGCGGCGGGCCGCTTCCTGGTTGCCGCCGACCGCGTAGACGTGCCTGCCGTAGCTGGTGCGCTCCAGCACGAACGTGCCGACGACCAGCAGCACCAGCACGATCGGCACCACGTACGGGACGCCGGTGATGACGACGAGGCTGCTCTGGGAGCGGTTGAGCGTCAACGCGTAGGTGGCCGCCGCGGCCAGCACCACGACCGCGCCGACCTTGATCAGCACCATCGGGGTCGGCGACGCGACCAGGCCGCGGCGCAGCCTGCTGAAGTGCCGGCCGAGCACGACGGCGGCGTACCCGCCGGCGGCCAGGGCGAAGAGGATCCACGAGCCCGCGGTGTCCAGGTTGCCGTTGGCGACGTTGAACAGGACGTCGTCGCGCAGGCCGAGCGTGCCGCCCTCGCCGATGAACTGGAGGATCACGCCGCCCCAGGCCAGGAACAGCGCGAGGGTCACGACGAACGACGGGATGCCGACGCGGGCGACGAGGAAGCCGGTGATGCAGCCGATCGCGGTGCCGACGCAGACGGCCAGCAGCATCTCGACCCACGGGTTGGCGGGCACGCCGATCAGCGCGATGGCTAGCGCGATCAGCGACATGGCGGCGCCGGCCCAGATGCGCATGAGCACGGCGAGCACGGCGGCCAGCGCCAGCAGGCCGCAGAAGAGGTAGAAGACGGTGTCGCCCATGCCGCCGAGCAGGTTGCCGCCCTTGATCAGGTGCAGCGCCATCACCGAGGCGGTGACGCCGGACGCGGTGCCGGCGGACAGGTCGATCTCACCCAGGAGCAGGACGAACACCAGGCCCATGGCGATGATGACGACGCTCGCGCCCTGCGCGAGCAGGTTGGCGATGTTGCCCAGCGTCAGGAAGCTGTCGGCGAGCGAGCTGAACACGATCAGCAGCACGACCAGGCCGAGCAGCGCGGGCAGGGAACCGAGTTCGCCGCCGCGCAACCGGGCGACGTAGTCGCGGACCGCCTCGCCGGTGGACTGGGAGGTGGTGTCGATGCCGAAGTCGGAGATCGCGCCCTGGGGTGAGTCCGGGGTGGTCTCGCTGGTGGTGTTGGTCATGCTGCGTTCCTCGTCGTGGGGAGCTTGGCGCGGCATCAGATGGTCGCGGATTCGGGGCGGGCGATGCCCAGGTCGCCGGAGCGGCCCGCGGTGATCAGCTCGACCACCTGGCCGTGGGTGACGTCCTTGGTGTTGACCTCGGCGGCCATCCGACCCAGGTAGAGGCACGCGATGCGGTCCGCGACCTCGAACACGTCGTTCATGTTGTGGCTGATCAGCACCACGCCCAGGCCCTGCTCGGCCAACCGGCGCACCAGGTCGAGGACCTGGCGGGTCTGCGCGACGCCCAGCGCCGCGGTCGGCTCGTCCAGCAGCACGACCTTGCTGTTCCACAGCACGGCCTTGGCGATCGCCACGGTCTGCCGCTGGCCGCCGGACAGCGACGCGACCTGCGTGCGCACCGACTTGACCGTGCGGACCGACAGCGAGGTCAGCGTCTTGCGGGCGGCCTGCTCCATGTCCGCCTCGTCGAGCATGCCCAGCTTGCCGCGCTCGCGGCCCAGGAACATGTTCTGCACGATGTCGAGGTTGTCGCACAGCGCGAGGTCCTGGTAGACGACCTCGATGCCGAGGTGCGCGGCGTCGCGCGGCCCGTGGATGTTCACCTCCCGGCCGTCGAACACCACCTGGCCGGAGTCGGTCGGGTGGATGCCCGCGATGCACTTGACCAGCGTCGACTTGCCCGCGCCGTTGTCGCCGACGAGGGCGGTGACCTGGCCGGGGTGAACGGCGAAGTCGATGTCGTGCAGGACGTGCACGGGACCGAAACTCTTGTTGATGCCGCGCAGCTCGAGGATCGGCTCGCTCACTGGAATTCCTCCGTCTAACCCGTCTGAGGGGTCTAACCCTGGCTCAGGTGCCCACCCGGCGGTGGGCGCGCCGAGGCGGGGTGCGTCTCCCACACCCCGCCCCGGCGCGAGCCTGTGACTACTTGATGCCGAGCTCGGTGCAGACCGCGGCCAGGTCGCCGCCGCAGATCTCCGTCGCCTTGACGAAGCCCGCGTCCACGACCGTCTTGACCTTGTCCTTGGTGATCAGCTGCGCGGGCAGCAGGACCGACTTGACGTCGCGGTTGCCCTTGGTGTCCTTGGTGACACCGGTGGCCAGCGCGTCGGCGGCGGCCGTGTCGTTCTTGGCCAGCGCCGCGGCCAGCTTGGCGGTCGCGTCCGCCTGCTCGTTGATCGGCTTGAACACGGTCATGAACTGGTCGCCGCGCAGGATGGCCTGCAGGCCCTCCGGGGTGGCGTCCTGGCCGGTGACCGGGACCTTGCCGTTGAGGCCGTACTTCTTCAGCACGGTGATGACCGCGCCGGCGAGGCCGTCGTTGGCGGCGACGACGCCGTCCACCTTCTGGCCGTTGCCGGTGAGGATCTGCTCGAAGGTGGTGCCGCCCTTCTGGTTGTCCCAGTTGTCGATCGGCTGGGACTGGACCAGCTTGAAGTCGCCCGCCTCGTACTTCGGCTTCAGCACCTTCTGCTGGCCGTTGTAGAACAGGGTGGCGTTGTTGTCGGTCGGGGCGCCCTCGATCTCGATGACCTCGGCGGGCTTCTTGTCCGGCGCCAGCGCGGCCAGGCCCTGGACCAGGCCCTGGCCCTGGAGCTCGCCGACCTTCTCGTTGTCGAACGAGACGTAGTACTTCGAGCTGCCGCCCAGGTTCAGCCGGTCGTAGTCGATGACCGGGATGCCCTGCGCCTCGGCCTTCTTGGCCACGGTCGCGCCGATCTCGCTGTTCGGCGTGGCGATGATCAGCACCTTGACGCCGGCGTTGATCATGCCGTCGGCGAGCGTGGAGAACTTCTGCACGTCGCCCTGGGCGTTCTGGATGTCCGCCTGGAGGCCCTCGGCCTCCAGCGCCTTCTTCAGGAGCGGCTTGTCGAAGCCCTCCCAGCGCGCGGAGCTGGCGGTCTCGGGGAGGATGACGCCGACCTTCGCGCCGCCCGAGCCGCTGTTCGTGTTGGTGTCCGAGGCGCCGGTGTCGGTGCCACCGCCGGACGTGTTGGCGCCACATGCCGTCATGGCAACGGCGAGGCCGGTGCCAAGGGCGATGAGAGCGAGGCTCTTGCTGCGCATCCGCCATCCCTTTCACGCAGGAGCGTAAATGTTGTGGCGCACAACGTATGCCGTGACATGCGGTGACCGGAAGCACACTTGACCGGTCAAGTGAACACGATGCGCTAACGAGGAGGTAACCGAACGGACATCTGACTACGTCCAATGCAGTAGCCGGCTACTTCCGGTCACAACGAACGTCACCAGGAGCGCAGGGTGGCGATCCGCTCTTCGAGCTGTTCGATGCTGGCCATCGCCGTCGGCGGGCCGCCGCAGTACTCGCGCAGCTGGTTGTGGATCTTGCCGTGCGGCTTCTTGGTGCGGTGGTGGTGCATGGCCACCAGGGTGTTGAGCTCCTTGCGCAACTGGGCCAGCCGCTCCTGCACGCCGGCGGCGCGCACGGGCGCGGGCGGCGGCGGCGCGGCGACCTGGCGCTTGCTGGCCTCGACCAGCTGCTTCTCCTGCCGCTGCCGCAGCAGCGCGCGCACCTGGTCCGGCTCCAGCAGGCCGGGCAGCCCCAGGTACTCCTGCTCCTCGTCGCTGCCCGCGAACGCGGCCGTGCCGAACGACGAGCCGTCGTAGATCACCTGGTCGAGCTCGGCCGACGCGCCGAGGGCGGTGAACGCCCGCTCCTCCTCGCCCGGCTCGTCCTTGACCTGGTTGGCCTGGGACAGCAGCTCGTCGTCCCAGCCGTCCTTCTCCCGGTGCGGCTTGCCGAGCACGTGGTCGCGCTGCTGCTCCAGCTCGCTGGCCAGCCCGAGCAGGACCGGCACGCTGGGCAGGAACACGCTGGCCGTCTCGCCCTTGGCCCGGGCCCGCACGAACCGGCCGACGGCCTGGGCGAAGAACAGGGGCGTCGAGGCGCTGGTGGCGTACACGCCGACGGCCAGCCGGGGCACGTCGACGCCCTCGGACACCATCCGGACCGCGATCATCCACCGCTCCGTCGTCGCGGCGAACTCGGCGATCCGGCCGGACGCCTTCGGGTCGTCGGAGAGCACCAGGGTCGCGTCGTGGCCCGTGTGCCGCTTCAGGATCTCCGCGTACGCCTTGGCCACGGTCTGGTCGGTCGCGATCACCAGGCCGCCCGCGTCCGGGATGCCGCCCTGGCGCAGCTGGGTCAGGCGCATGTCGGCGGCCTTGAGCACCGACGGCATCCACTCCCCCGTCGGGTCGAGCGCCACGCGCCACGCCCGCGCCGTCTGCTCCTGGGTCAGCGGCTCGCCGAGCCGGGCGGAGAACTCCTCGCCGGCGCTCGTGCGCCACTGCGCCTCGCCCGAGTAGGCCAGGAAGATCACCGGGCGGACCACGCCGTCGCGCAGCGCGTCGGAGTAGCCGTAGGAGTGGTCGGAGCGGCTGCGCTGCACGCCGTCCGGGCCCGGCTCGTAGCTGACGAACGGGATCGGCGAGTCGTCCGAGCGGAACGGCGTCCCGGTCAGGCACAGCCGGCGCACGGCGGGCGTGAACGCCTCGCGGATCGCGTCGCCCCACGACTTGGCGTCGCCGCCGTGGTGGATCTCGTCGAGCAGGACCAGCGTCTTGCGGTTCTCCGTGCGGACCCGGTGCAGCATCGGGTGCGCGGCCACCTGGGCGTAGGTCAGGGCGACGCCGTGGTAGTCGCGGGAGGTGACCGCCATGGTGTTGCGGAAGTTCGAGTCGATCGCGATGCCCGCCTCGGCCGCCGCCTTCGCCCACTGGTGCTTCAGGTGCTCGGTCGGCGTGACGATGGTGACGGCCTCGATCGTGCGGTCGGCCAGCAGCTCGGCCGCGACCCGCAGGCCGAACGTCGTCTTGCCCGCGCCGGGCGTGGCGACGGCCAGGAAGTCCTTGGGCTTCGCGGCCAGGTACTTGGTCAGCGCGCGGCGCTGCCAGGCGCGGAGGGGACGGGTCGCGACAGCCTGCGGTTGCGACAACCTCGAACCCTCCTGCGCTGGTCGGCGGCGGCGCCACGGCCGCGCGGCGGTGGTGCTGCGGCGGTGGACACGCAAATGCCCTCGGTGCGGTTGACCGTCGAGGGCATCGACAGCCTACCCGCTGCGCTCGCGGCCCACGGGCTCCGATGCCGCGAAATCACCCGCGATGCACCATGCTTGATGTTGCGATGGGTTCGCCGACGGACGACACAGCACGCAGGCCGGGTCGCAAGCGACCGCTGCGGCTGTTGGCGCGCACGCTGTCGAAGGCGTGGGACGGCAGCATCTTCTCCGAGGCGGCCGAGGCGGCGTTCTGGCAGGTCCTGTCGTTCCCGCCGCTGCTGCTGGGGCTGCTGGGCAGCCTCGGCTACCTGGGCGACTGGTTCGGGCCGGAGGTCGTCAGCGCGGTCAAGGACCGGATCATCTCGACCTGCCGGACCATCTTCAGCCAGGACGTGGTCAACGGCGTGATCGTGCCCACCGTCGACCAGATCCTGACCACCGGCAAGGGCGAGATCGTCTCGGTCGGCTTCCTGATCTCGCTGTGGGCCGGCTCGTCGGCGATGTCGTCGTTCGTGGACGCGATCACCGCCGCGCACGACCAGTACGGGGTGCGCAACGAGGTGTGGCAGCGGATCTTCGCGCTGCTGCTGTACATGGCCAGCCTGGTGCTGCTGATCATCGGCCTGCCGGTCCTGGCGCTGGGCCCCGACCTGCTGCCGCGGCTGTTCCCGGTGTCGTGGCGGGAGACGATCGAGTCCTGGCTGAGCGGGTTCTACTACCCGGGCATCGCGGTGCTGCTGGTGGTGGCGCTGGCGACGCTGTACAAGCTGTCGCTGCCGAACAAGCTGCCGTGGCACCGGCTGGTGCCGGGGGCCGTGCTGGCGATGGCGGTGTTCCTGCTGTCGTCCATCGGGCTGCGGCTCTACATCCAGTGGATCACCACCACCGGGTACACCTACGGCGCGCTGGCGACGCCGATCGCGTTCCTGCTGTTCGCCTACCTGATCGGGCTGGCGATCACGCTCGGCGCGTACTTCAACAGCGCGATGCAGGAGATGTGGCCGGCGCGGATGACCCGGCGGCAGCGGCGGCGGTGGCAGCGGCTGGAGATCGAGCGGGCGGCCGAGCGGATCAGGTCCGACGAGGACCGCCGCGCCCCGGCGAACGGGGGCCGGGCCGCGCCGCCGCCCACCGGCGACCGGCCCGCGACCGGCGAGCACTCCGCGCCGTCGCCGGCGGACACCAACCACACCGTGCCGCTGCCGGTCGAGCGGAAGGGCCCGCTGCCGGAGGAGCCCCCGCACGCGCGGCACGGCCGGGGACTGCCCGGCTGACCGGGGCGGGGCAGCGGTGAACCCCGGCGCGGGGTGCGCGCCGGGGTGCTCGGGTCGGGCCCGGACCTACTCGCCGCCGCCCTTGGGCAGGCCGTCGTAGATCTTCTTGCAGTCCGGGCAGACGGGGGACCCCGGCTTGGGCGACTTCGTCACCGGGAAGACCTCGCCGCACAGCGCCACCACGTGCGTGCCCATCACCGCGCTCTCCGCGATCTTGGACTTGCGCACGTAGTGGAACATCTTCGGGGTGTCGTCCCCGGTGTGGTCCGTGCCTTCCGGCCGGGTCTCCACCTCGGGCAGAGTCTGCGTGCTCACGCGCCCAGCGTACCTGGGATGATGGCACCTCGTGAGCAAGCCGAGCGTCACCGACGAGGTCCGATCCGCCCTGGCCGAGAACCGGCCGGTGGTCGCGTTGGAGAGCACGATCCTGTCCCACGGGCTACCGCCCGGCCGCAACCGCGAGGTCGCCGAACGGCTCGAAGGCGTGGTGCGCGCCGCGGGCGCCGTGCCCGCCACGATCGCCGTGCTGGGCGGCGTGCCCAGGGTCGGGTTGACCCCCGCCGAGCTGGACCACGTCTGCGACCCGGCGAACGACCTGGTCAAGCTGTCGCGGCGGGACCTGGGCGCGGCGTACGCGCTGAAGCGCGACGGCGCGACGACGGTCGCGAGCACGGCGGCCCTGGCGCACGCGGCCGGGATCGGGGTGTTCGCCACCGGCGGCCTCGGCGGCGTGCACCGGGGCGCGCGGGAGACCTGGGACGTGTCCGCCGACCTGGACGTGCTGGCCACGACGCCGGTGCTGGTGGTCTGCTCGGGCGTGAAGTCGATCCTCGACGTGGGCGCGACGCTGGAGCTGCTGGAGACCAGGTCGGTGCCGGTGCTCGGGTTCGGCACGGACCGCTTCCCCGCGTTCTACCGGCGCGAGTCGGAGTTCGGCGTGCCGTGGCGGGTCGACTCGGCGCGGGACGCGGCGGCGGTCGTGGCGGCGCACCGCGGGGTGCCCGGTTCGGCGGGCGTGCTGCTGGCCAACCCGATCCCGGCCGACTTCGAGATGGCCGCCGACCTGCACGAACGGCTGCTGGCGGAGGGCCTGGAGCTGCTGCGGGAGCGGGGCGTGCAGGGCAAGGAGGTCACGCCGGTGCTGCTGGAGCACTTCCACACCGCCAGCGGCGGGGTGAGCCTGGACGCGAACGAGGAGCTGGTGGTGTCGAACGCCGCCCTGGCCGCGGCGGTGGCCGTGGAGCTGGCGGCGTGACGGGGATCGTGGTCGTCGGCGACGCCGGGCTGGACGTGGTGGCCCGGCACGCCGGGCCGATCGTGCACGGCGGCGACTCGCGCGCGGCGGTGACCATCGAGCCGGGCGGCGCGGGCGCGAACACGGCGGTGTGGCTGGCCGCGTGCGGCGCGTCGCCGGTGTTGGTGGCGCGGGTCGGCGCGGACTCGGCGGGGCGGCAGGTGCACGCCGAGCTGACGTCGGCGGGCGTGCGGTGCGCGTTCGCCGTCGACACCGGGGCGGCGACGTGCTGCGTGGTGGTGCTGGTGGACGAGACCGGCCAGCGGTCGATGCTGCCCGACCGGGGCGCGAACGCCCGGTTCTCCCCCGACGACCTGGACCCCGGTTTGTTGCGGGACGCAACGCACCTGCACCTGTCCGGTTACGTGCTGCTGGACGCGTCGTCGCGGCCGGCCGGGCTGGCGGTGCTGCGGGCGGCCCGGGAGGCGGGCCTGACCACGTCGGTCGACCCGCAGTCGGCGGCGTTGATCTACGACGGGTTCCTGGACGACGTGCGCGGGGTCGACCTGCTGCTGCCCAACACCGAGGAGCTGGTGGCGCTCACCGGGTCGGCCGAGCCCGCGTCGGCGGCCGCGCTGCTGGACGTGGTCGGCGCGGTGGCGCTGACGTCCGGCGCGGACGGCGCGAGCTGGGTGGACCGGGACGGCGTGGTGTCCGTGCCCGCGGAGGACGTCGAGTGCGTCGACTCGACCGGCGCCGGTGACGCGTTCGACGCGGGGTTGCTGGCGGCGTGGCTGGCCGGCGCGTCACGGCGGGACGCGGTGCTCGGCGGCGTGCGCGCGGCGGCGCGGGCCGTGTCGGGGGTGGGCGCCCAGCCCGCCGCCGCTCAGCCCGCCGCCGTCGCTCAGCCTTCGATGATGTGATGCGGGCGGGCCTCGATGGCGCGGTGCTCCTTGGCGAACCGGCTGGCCTTCTCCGCCTTGCGGGGAGGCCGGTCGTTCGCGATCAGCACGGCCATCCACGGCAGCGGGACGGACAGGACGATCAGGGCCAGGGCCAGCCACCAGGTCTGGTAGAAGACCATCGCCAGGATGAGGCAGGGGATGCGGGCGCCCATGATGATCGCGTACTTGCGCTTGCGCGCGGCGTGCTGCTCCTCGTAGGAGGGAGCCGCCTCGGTGATGAGCACCGGTGTGCCGTCGCGCTCGGGACTGACCATGCCCCCATCGTCCCACCACCTGGGCGGAATCCACACCTTCCCGTCCGCCAATTCACACCGGCCGCGCGCCGGCCGCGCTGACCGTACGATCCCGCTGTGGTCGCCCTTGATCGCCTGGTGGACGTGCTCGGCAGCCTCGGCACGCACCTGAGCTGCGCGCCACGCGGGCGGGACGTGGAGTTGCGCGGGGTCGCGCTGCACGACTCGGCGGAGCACACCGCGGCCGCGCCGGACGACGTGCTGCTGGGCCTCGGCGTGCCGACGCCCGCCGCGGCGGCGCGGTTGGTCGGGTCGACGGCGGCGGCGGCCGTGGTGCTGCACGGGTCTCCGCCGCTGGACGAGCGGGTGGCCGCGGCGGCGAAGCGGTCCGGGGCGGCGGTGCTGCTGGTGGACCCCTCGGTGCCGTGGGGGCAGCTGGCGAACGTCGCCCAGACGCTGGTGCTGGGCGGGCAGGGCGCCGGTGACCTGTTCGCCGTCGCGGACGCGATCGCGGCGGTGGTCGGCGGGCCGGTGACGATCGAGGACCAGCAGTCGCGGGTGCTGGCCTACTCCTACCGGCAGCAGGGCGTCGACCCGGTGCGGGTGCAGACGATCCTGGGCCGGCGGGTGCCGGAGGAGGCGTGGCAGGCGCTGGACTCCTACGGCGTCTTCACCCACCTGGCCCGGTCGGACGAGGCGTTGTTCGTGCCGAAGCTGACCGACCAGCTGGGCGGGCGGCTGGTGGCGGCGGTGCGGGCCGGGCGCGAGCTGCTGGGCTCGGTCTGGGTCGAGGTGGACGACCCGGTCGACGCGGTGCGCGCGGCGGCGCTGGTGGACGGCGCCCGGACGGCCGCGCTGCACCTGCTGCGGGCGCGGGCGTCGGCCGACCTGGAGCGGCAGGCCGAGGCGGACCTGGTGATCGAGGCGCTGGACTCCGGCCTGCCCGCGAACCTCGCCCGGCTGGGGCTGCCGTCGACCGACCTGCGGGTGATCGCCGTGCAGGCGCACGTCGGCGAGGGCGAGCACGGTGCGGCGCTGCTGGCGTTCTCCC